>CAXTMV010000034.1:7888-22776 GCA_964245425.1 uncultured Flavihumibacter sp.
GCACTGGACGCTGCCGGCGAAACCAAAATTGTTATCCCAGACAGCATTTTCCCCGCAGCTTCTTTCGGGTATACAGTTGAGTGCATCTTTTTAAATACCAATAACGAATACCAGACCGTCATGCTTTCCGGTTCGTTTAAAAGCAAACAGCACCTGATCTGTTTTACACAGGCTGGCGACAGCCTGAAAATTGATCAGCGATCAGGCGGCCTGCCGGAAAAGACAAATGGCCTGTTGTATGCTTTCAACGATAACAATGATACCCTGCAGCAGCAGTCGCTGTTGTTACCGGCCACTATTCACATCAACCCATTTGTAAAATACTACGAAATGGAAACAGACAGTGCCGACGAAGAATTTGAATTGCAGCAGGAAAAAGGAATGCTGCGTTGTGTAGCCCTTCGGTCGGCCGATTCTGTCAGCATCCAGGTCATCAACCCGCAACAGCTCTCATTCTGGTATACCCTTTTTGCAGGCAACCGCGTCATTGACCGCGGCTATGGCAACAGCTTACTGTTTGCAGAGAAAGTACGCACAGAAAAGAATTATTTTGTTTCCCTGCAATATATGTATGGTAATACTTTGCATACGGAAGACTATACAGTTCCTTATAAAGACAAGCTATTAAATATCGATGTTAAACAACCTGCTTTTATTTATCCGGGGCAGCCGGTAAAGATCGATATTGCCGTTACTACCCCATCCGGCAAGCCGGTCAGCCATGCAGATCTTACCGCCTGGTCTTTTACAAACAAATTTGAGCAGGGCCGCCCACCCTTTGTACCCTACCTGGGTAAACTATACCCGGGCCGTAAAAAATTTCATACTTTCTTTACGGAGAATCAGGCTGCCATCCTGGGTAACGGTAAGCTGAATTGGGAAAGATGGAGCAGGAGCATGGGACTTGACAGCATCGAATATTTTAAATTCCTGCACCCGGCCACCCTGTATTGCAATACGGAACCGGCTACAGACAGTATTACACAACTGGCGCCTTTTGTTGTGCTGGATGGTGACCTGCAACCGGTTCACCAAATCTATATTGATGAAATACCTTATTTTTTCAGCCAAGCCCGGCAATTGCAGCGGTACAGCTTCACATTAACCCCCGGCAGGCATAGCCTTCGTTTGCGCACGCACAACCTGCTTATTACGCTTGATAGTGTTTGGGCATTCCGGGGCGTAAAGACCTTTGTGAGTATTAATGCAGATACAGGCATCAATAAAACCATCCGTGCAAGACAAATGCCCGATACCCTGAATGATTATGAAAAGCGGCTCTGGAGTAAGTATATGATACTGGTAGAAAACAATTTTGGAGAAGCGCCGGCTACTATTGCCCAGCCATCCCTGCTTTACCTGCTGAACCTGCCGGCAGACAGAAACGCTTATACAGCCAATATACTTACAGGACCACTCTATAACCAGTACAGTAACCTGACAGTAAAAAACCAGTTTGTGCAGCCTTTTGAAACGGAAGGAAATTACCTCTACCAAATCAGCAAGGGCCTGATAAAGCAAAAGCAATTGCCTTATAATCAATTTGCCTTTACACCCTTTTTAGAGGGCACCCGGCCCGTATATAATTTTCATGATTTTGTATTAACAGGAAGAGAGGTAGACAGTCTTTGGCAGGACTACCTGGATCACCGAAGCGCCACAGAAGACCTGTTTAGCAACAAAGACCTGAACAAGAGCGGCAACGGGCAACTACAGGTAGATATTGAGAAAGAGCCCGACGGGAAACCTCTTTTTATAAAAAACATCTTTCTTTTCCGTTACGATGATGCGGATTTCGTTCGGGTATACAAAGGCAGCACATTGAAATTCGGGTATGTGCAGCCCGGGAGGTATCGTCTTTTCTTGCTCTTAAAAGGCGACGATTACTATATTAAAGACAGCATCGAAATCCGTAAAGACGGTATTAATTATTTTGCGCTTAACAATATCATTGCGTTTAAAAGAGACAGTGTCAGCACCCGCATCGCCAGTATTGTAAACAGCCGCGAAAAAAAATGGCGCACCGCTTTCCAGGATAGTGATCTGGATAAAATAAAAGAATCATTTAACGGAAAATACCTGAACAACGGCAATTTTACCAGGTACCTGTCCGGAACCGTGCGTGATTGCAGAAACGGATCGCCTATGTACGGAGCAAGTATTTTCATTAAAGGAACAAGGTTTGGAACCGCCAGCAACCAGCATGGTTACTTCACGCTCAGGGTTCCGGAACATGGCACTATTGTAGTTGCTATGGTTGGCTATGGCACAGAAGAAAGAAAAATAAGCGATGATGTATATGATATAAAACTAAGACCGCAAACCAATTCATTGAATGAAGTAATAGTTGTTGGGTATGGAACAAGGTTAAAACGCGATTTGACGAGCTCCGTTTCCGTAGTGGAGGGCAGTAACCTGCTGATGGGAAAAGCAGCAGGCGTGCAGATAACCGTACGCGGAGCCGCAAGCTTATCCGGCACCGACACGCCTCCTTTGATTATTGTAGATGGCCTTCCCTTTTCAGGCAGCCTGCAAGATCTGGATGCATCGCTGATAGCCACCATTAACGTTTTAAAACCGGTCGCTGCTACCGCGCTCTACGGTTCAGCCGCTTCGGCTGGCGTTATTCTTATTACTACAAAAAAAGCAGTTCCACCAAACACGGTAACGGAAGTAACCGGATCCAATACCCTGCGCCGGCATTTCAGCGATGTGGCTTACTGGCAACCCAACCTCCGCACAGACAACAATGGCAAAGCTTCTTTTGTAGCTCATTTCCCCGACGATATCACCAGCTGGCGAACGTTTGTGATTGCCATAGGCGATAAAAAGCAAACAGGTTTTACCGAAGGCCTGGTCAAATCTTTCAAGTCGCTGAGCGCAGGTTTGTATTTGCCCGCTTTTGCCATAGAAGCTGATACGGTAAACATGGCTGGCAAAGTAATGAACTATACCCTGGACAGCGCAACAGTAAAAAGAATTTTTAGTATCAATGACGTACCCGCAAAGACAATATCTTCCATATTTAGTAACAGCATCACGGATACCCTGTCCGTTGCCGTTAGCCCGGCCGACTCGCTGAAAATAAAATACAGCATCGAGCAGGCAGGCGGTTTTGCCGACGGGGAAGAAAGGTCCATCCCCGTGTATAAACAGGGTGTAGAAGAAACCAGCGGCTATTTTGCCGCGCTGGAAACAGATACCAGCTTTTCATTGTCTTTCAATGCATCGGCAGGCAGGATAAAGTTGTATGCATCGTCTTCGGTACTACCGGTATTGCTGGATGAAATAGAAGGGATTGGCCGCTACGAATACCTTTGCAACGAGCAGCTGGCCTCCAAATTACAGGCACTCCTGCTGAAAAAGAAAATATACCATTACCTGAAAAAAGATTTCCTGGAAGAAAAAAACATCCAGCTGCTGATTGCAAAGCTTAACCAAAGCAAATCGCCCGCCGGTTTGTGGGGCTGGTGGGTGGGTAACGATCCCTCATTATGGATATCCTGGCACGTTACAGAAGCCCTGCTGACCGCAGAAAAAGAAGGCTACCCAATCAGTATGAATAAAGACCTGGTCAGGGACTACCTGGTCTACCATTTTGAAAAATATTCGACTGCAGACCAAATCCGTTGCATCGGTTTGTTTAAAGCATTAAATGCCAGGGTCGACTTTAAAATATATACAGATTCGGTGGAAAGAAAAATACCCCAAATGAGCCTTTATGAACACCTGCAGCTATTACAGCTTAAGCAGTCCCTTGGCCAGCCGGCTCCCTTCGATAGCCTGCAGCAAAAATTTCAAACTACTATGTTTGGGAATATATACTGGGGAGAAGAAAACAAACGGTTTTTCGATAATACCATTCAAAATACACTGCTGATGTATCGTTTAATGCGCCAGGCTGGTGGTTATAATCAGCAACTGAGAAAAGTTCGCAATTATTTTCTTGAAAAAAGAAAGAACGGCCAGTGGCGTAATACTTATGAGTCTGCTTTGATACTGGAAACGATTTTGCCTGATTTGCTGAAAACAGATACGGCGCTGGTTCCCGTCACACTAACAGTAAATGACAATCAACCCGTGCAGGCTTTCCCTTACCAGGCCATATTACCCGCCGCTGAAAAAATAAATATCAGGAAACAGGGCGGCTTGCCGGTCTATTTTACCGCCTACCAGCAATACTGGAATAAGGCGCCGCAAAAAGTCTCTGCTGATTTCACGTTAAATAGTGCCTTTGAGAAAAATGGTCAGCCCGTAAACGCATTAACAGCTGGTGAACCGGTAATTATGAAAGTAAATGTAACGGTTCGGGGCGATGCCGACTATGTAATGATAGAAATACCCATACCCGCAGGTTGTTCGTACAAAGACAAGGAACAGTCTTACCTGAACAATGAAGTGCACCGGGAATATTTCAAGGAAAAGGTAAGCCTGTTCTGCACGTCGCTCCGAAAAGGGCAATATAGTTTTATGGTATCATTGCTTCCGCGGTATACAGGTAACTATCACCTGAACCCGGCCAGGGCAGAGATGATGTATTTTCCTGTTTTTTACGGAAGAGAGGAAATGAAAAAAATTGAGATCCGGTAAGCCGGATATTCCGGGCTTACTTCAGATTTTTCAGATAGGCCAGGCTTTGGGGTACCTGTTCCATTGAGTGGGGCGATTCATCTTCAATAAAAAAATACTGAACGCCATATTTTTTGGCCACTTTCATAATACCTGCAATACCAACATCGCCCGCGCCCAATACTACATTGCTTTCATCGTCGGCCCTGCCGTCCTGGTTACCAGGCGTGCCGGGCTTGCGATCTTTCAGGTGCATCAGTTTAAAACGGCCAGGATATCTTTTTAATAAGGCAACGGGGTCTTGTCCCGGGTGTTTAACCCAGAACACATCCATCTCAAAATTAGCCACGGCCGGATCCATTTTCTTTGCCATATAATCGAACAGGGTGGCGCCGTTGTAAGGCCGGAATTCGTACCCATGCGCATGGTAGCAGAATGTAAGGCCGTTTTCTTTCAAGGTCTTTCCTGCTTTATTAAAAACAGCAATGGCCTTATCAGCATCGGCTACCGTAAAATCGCCGTTGTGGGGCACCCAGGCACACATTACAAATTTTGCCCCGAAAGCCTTTGCGTTGCTGATGACCGCCTGCACATTTGTTTCAAGATCTTTATAATCTGCGCCAACACTGATAACCGTGAGCTTATTCTTTGTAAGCAATTGCTTAAAAGAATCCAGCGCCATTCCATAAGTGCCACCACCTTCAATCTGCCGGATGCCCATTTCATGTATCTTTTGCAAAGTGCCCGGCACATCTTTTTTAAACTCGTTTCTAAAACTGTATAGTTGCAAGCCAATACTGGTTTGCGCACCAGCAATTAATAGTGTAACCAGGAGCGTTGTAGTGGTAAGAAGATATTTCATATTGTTTTTTTGGTATTTATCAATCTGCAAGCGTCAGCATGGCAGTGTTTAATCCAGCCCGTATTCTTCTATCAACCGGTTGATAATAAAAGTGGCTTTTTTCTTATGCCGGGGGAAACTGCCCGTAAGCACTTCGTTATACCAGCTGCATTTATCGAACAAGTTATAGAATTCCATCAGCTCTTTTTTATCGAGGTCGACCAGCTTCTCTGTCGGAAAATTTTGTACCGCCCCAAAGGCATCCTGCTGCGGCACCATATTAAAATGCCTGAATTTAAATGGCAGCACCCGGTCGGCGCAATGTTGCTTTTCTTCTCCCTGCACATATTCGCCGTGTTTAAGATCTTCTTCATAGCTGGTTAATGCATACACCAATGTAGTATCTGTAAAATACCGTAAAGACCCGGAAGATTTTAATTGCTGCAGGGTTCCGTTGTTGCCGATCAGGTGCAGGTACTGGCCTACGGATTCGGCAAGGCGTAAAAAATCCGCCTGGTTTATTTTGTCATAAGGAACCTGCAGCATTAGGGTACGCAGGCTGTCGAATTTCTTTTTTTGTTCAATCCTGAATGAAGCAATGATGTTCATAATGGTGGTGTCGGCCACCAGGTCTGTGCGCAGCATGGCCGCATATTCTTTTGCCCGCTCGTGCTCAACATAATGTTCGCGGAGGTTTTCTACAAAAAACCCGGAGCTGACAGCCAAAAAAAGCATGAAGAATTCAAATAAATAGTCCCTCCATCTTTTTTTATGATGTATATGCGACTCGTGGTGTACTTCCATATCTTCCTGGTGAGTGGTTATTACTGAAGTGACGGCATCCGTTGCTGGTTCGCCAATAATTGCATCGCCTTCCGCGGGTGCGGGCGGTGGCTTTATTTCTTCCGGCAGGGCCTCCGGTATCGGGGGCATGTCCTCGTTATCTGGCATAATGCGGGTAAATTGAATGCAGGCGGATAAGGCAGGTAGTTAATGGAAAAGCTGATGTACAAAAAATGCCCAGCCATCACCTGCGCAAATATATTAATTTATGATACAGGTATTTTATCGCCGTTTACAACAGGCCCGTCATAAAAAAAACTACTTCATTTGCTTATACCCTTTCGGCTGTCGCAAAAAGGTAATCCATCGGTCGCAAACCTGCTACTGAGCCCTTACAACTGACTACTCCTCTCCCGGGTGATAGGTCTTTTCCGCGTGTTGTAACACATCCTCTTTATAAAACAACACGTCTTTAAACGTTCCTTTGGCATACATTTCCAACTGATCGCTGAAATGTTTTGATGCCGGGTTGCCACTCTCCCCGCCCGCCAGTAAAGACTTTGCTTTTATTCTCTTTCCAAACTCTACCGCGCAGATGAAACTATTGCCATTGACGCCATATCTTTTTTTGGTACCCGGATAATAACGGGCGGTGTAAGAAGGCAGCATGCCCCAAACAGAAGAGGTAAAACCAACCGGCAGGCTGGGCAGGCTGTCATTGTACAGCTGATCGATATTGCCTGATATTCGCTGAAAGCGGTTAATGGTGCCCCAGTTTACCTGCCAGGTCCCGAATTTGGTTTCGAGCTGCTTCACTACCTGCAGCAGCGGCAGCAACAGGTCTTCCGGCCTGGCCGCCGCAACAAACCGGTCGGTTCTTTTTACCTGGTCAATCAATTCATATTCATCTGCAGCAACGCTTTTATTCATTTTTGGTACCAGCTGTTGTCCCCATTCAACCGCCAGTGTGGTGGCCACTGAATTTTCTCCGGAATGAAGATCCCAATTTTTCAATTCAGCAACGGGTGCCGACAGTTGTTTAAAAAGCGTATCGGTTGGCAGGATTGTTCTATTAAATGCAGCCACCAGGGCAGGTACCAGTTTTTCAAAGCCTGCCAGGTAGGTATCGTAACCGGCAGCAATTACCTTGTCGAGGGTATATTCTTTTTCCCTGGCCAGTACCCGCACGGCGTTGATGCCCCTGAAATTTTCAGCATCGGGCGCCATATACGGCGGGTAGTTTTCTCTTTTCGGACTGTTATTGCCGGCTACTGTAAAAGGCGTGGAATTACAGTTTTGTATCCAGCCATTGGCGGGATTGTAGAGGTGTACGCTTTCATCAACGCTGTGCAATCCTTTCCATTCTGTTGCCGGCGTGCTGCCGTCAACCGGCCTCGACCAATCGTACAAACTATCCCGCCTGGGAATAAAATTACCATGCCAGTAAGCAATATTGCCTTCTGCGTCTGCATATACCGTATTATTGGATGTATTGGCCAGCAGGTCCATCACTTTCTTATATTCAGCAAAACTGGTTGTTTTGGTACGCTGCCAGCTTTGTATCAGTCCGTTAAGGGAGCGGTTATTGGCTTTTACACTCAGCCACTGGCCATTCCGCTTTGCCATCAGGGGGCCGTGGCGGGTATACAGTGCATCAACAGTGGTCGATTGAAGCCCGGTGCCTGCCGCCTGGTAAGCCAGCCGTATTTTTTTTCCAGTAACCGGTTGTTGCGTATGATTGTATTCGTACCACCAGGCATTGTTCTTCCTGGTTATTTTTTCGGCATACAAATCTGCGATGTCAACGGCATTAGAGGTATGCATCCAGCCGCAATGTTCATTAAAGCCCTGGTAGATAAAAAACTGGCCCCAGGTAACCGCGCCATATACATTCAGCCCTTCTTCACTTACCAGCTGCACTTCGGGTCTGAAATAAAATGTTACATGCGGGTTAATGTATAAAATAGCATGGTGCGAGGCCGTTATGGATGGCGAAAAAGCAAATCCGTTTGAGCCGGTTGGATCTTCTTCCTTGTTTTCGGTTGTTGCAATGGCATTGCCCCCGGTATAAAAGTTTCTTAATTCCGTTTCGGAAATGCCTGCCGTGCTGATGGCACCGATGCTGCCGTCTGTCCAGAGCAATGGATACCAGGGTTCAAAATGTTTTAGCAGGGCTGGGTGTACCGCCGGGTTTTTATAGAGATAATAATTTATCCCATCGGCAAAAGCGTTCATCAGCTGCTGTAGCCAGGCCGGGCTTTTTTTGTAATCTGCGATGGCATCAGCAGAATCGATGACCATTCGTATCAGCAGATCGCTGTACAGGGCCGTTACGCCTTTTACTTCTGCCATCCGCCCAAGCTTCTCAATATAATTCATCTCCACCCTGTTAAAATCATCTTCGCACTGTGCATATAATAAACCAAAAACGGCGTCGGCATCGGTCTTACCATAAATATGCGGAATGCCCCAGTTATCGCGGATGATGGTTACCTGCCGGGCCTGGTTTTCACAACGTTTGATGGCCGCCGGGGAGAGTGTCTGGCCCAGCAGTTGCACCGGCAATAAAAAAAGCAGGAATATTTTTTTCATGCGTTAAATAGTATAGCTGCTGCGTAAATGTTTGCTGTTGAATTTTTAATTGGCAGGTCAATACAATCCTACTTTCCCTTTTACTGATTCAAACATTTTTTTTGAATCGAAGCCTGTTCCATTTTTAAAAACAATTTCGGTATTCCGGATATTCCGGATGTCTTTCCGGATATCGCCATTAATGATGGCCAGGTCGGCCTTCTTTCCTTTTTCAAGGGTGCCGATGTCTTTTGCCCTGCCCAGGTAAATTGCGCCGTTGAGGCTGCAGATTTTGATGGCCTGGGGAATGGTAAACCCCGCTTCCGCCAGCAATTCAATTTCGCTGTAATTGCTGTACCCGGCAATGGTTCTCCCGGCGCCGGTGGGGTCAGTTCCGGCTACGAGCAATCCGCCGGCTTCATAGAATTGCTTTTCCCAACCCAGTTCTTTTTTAAAGAGTGCAGCAGCAGCAGAATCCTTGTTTTGCATTTGCTTCCATTGGTTGATAATTTTTTCTTTTATTTCAGGCAGCAGTGCATCCGTTCCTCCACCGTGTACCGTATCCCTGCCTGTATACGGCTCAAACACGGGCAATGTGGAAGTGATGGCCACTTTCTTGTTTACGAGCAGGCGTATCAGGTCTTGCATGGCCGGGCTGTTTATCTCCAGGGCAGCCAGCGATCGGCGCGCCGCCGCCACATCTACCTCGTTTATTTTTTTTCCGGGCAGAAAATCCGAACTCACCATAAAGCCATGTTCCAGGTTATCGATACCGCCCTCTGCCGCTTCGCGGTAAGTAATGGTGCCGATATGCCCGGTTACCTTCAGGCCACGCTGGTGGGCTTCCCGTACAACAGCTCTTAGATCTGCTACCGTTGCATGCACATACATTTTGAAAGAAGTGCAGCCCTTGGCCGACCAGAACGCAACGGAGGCGGCTGCTTCGGCAGAATCTTTAATCGTATTGAGGGCCGGGATATCATATCCCTTTCTTTCTATATAAGGTGCCGTAATATCCATGTCCGGCCCCGTTAGTTTTCCTTCTTCAATCAGGCGTTTCATATTCAGGTCGGTCTGCGGCTCAATGCTTCCGGCGGTGCGAAGGGTGGTTACACCTGCCGCCAGGTACATACGTGGAAACGAGAAGGGCATTTCTGTAATATTGAAAAAAGCTTCCAGCGGGCTGGTATAATATAAATGCTCATGTAACATGACCAGTCCGGGAATGATGGTCTTGCCACTGCAGCTGATAACCGTTGCCCCTGCGGGTACTGACAGCGTTGCTGCCTCACCGATAGCCATAATCCGATCGTTCTGCAACAACAGGGTCTGGTGTTCTTTTGCGGGTGCGCCCGTTCCGTCAATAACAGTGGCGTCTGTTAAAGCGATGGTACCCGAGGGTATTTTGATAAAATTACCCACGGCTGCTGTAAACGCCTGGGCGCCCGCCCGTGCAGGCGCCAAGAAAAAAGCAGCTACCCAGCAAACTAAAAGGATTGTTTTATTCATTTGGTATCGCTTAAAAGGTGGAGGGTTGAAACCATGGGGTGTAGGGTTGGTTTGCGCAGCGTTGCCGCAAAACCTTCTACCGTAAACCCTGCACCCCACGCCCTAAATGAATATAAAGCAAGTTGCCCGGCTTTTTGTAAAATACCGCCTGAAATTTCATTTTACACCGCCCCGCGCCCGGTTTGCCAAGTGGGCGCCGGCAAAAGCTTCACACAGATTTATTAAACATCTGCCGCCAAGGTTTGTTATTTTTGCTGCCGGCTGCCAGCAGCAGCCACGGTCTAAAATTTTCAGCTTACCATGCAGTTATACTGTCCTTCGCTTACGCAATACAAACGCCTCAAAACCCTGGAAGTAACCGTGGGTGACCTGCTGCTGGGTAATTTCAATCCCATCCGCATCCAAACCATGACCACTACCAATACCATGGATACCCTGGCAACGGTAGAACAGTCGATCCGCTGCATAGAAGCGGGCTCAGAATTGATCCGTATTACGGCACCCAGCAAAAATGAAGCAGAAAACCTGCGCAATATAAAAGACGAGCTGCGCAAAAGGGGCTATAGCACCCCGATGGTGGCCGATATCCATTTTACCCCAAATGCCGCAGAAATAGCCGCGCGGATAGTGGAAAAAGTAAGGATAAACCCGGGTAACTATGTTGACAAGAAAAAATTTGAACAGATAGATTATACCGATGCCGAATACGCCGAGGAAATAGATCGCATCCGTGAGCGGTTTACTCCATTGGTAAAAATCTGTAAAGAATATGGCACGGCCATGCGCATCGGTACCAACCACGGATCGTTGAGCGACCGGATCATGAGCCGCTACGGCGATACGGCCAATGGCATGGTAGAAAGCGCCATGGAATTTCTGCGGATCGCCAGGGATGAAAACTACCACAATATCATCCTGAGCATGAAAAGCAGCAATCCGCAGGTAATGGTTCAGGCCTACCGGTTGCTGGTACAAACCATGGACAAGGAATTCAGCGCCTGTTATCCCTTGCACCTGGGCGTTACAGAAGCCGGCGATGGCGAAGATGGCCGGATCAAATCAGCCATCGGTATCGGCACCCTGCTGGAAGATGGCATTGGTGATACCATACGGGTATCCCTAACCGAAGATCCTGAATTTGAAATACCCGTTTGCAAAGACCTGCTAAAAAGATATACGCACCGGCAGGAAAAAGCAGCCGGCCAGCCCGCCATTCCAGCCATTGAAAAAATTCCGTACAATCCTTTTACTTACAGCAAAAGAAATAGTTTTGAAATAGGTAATATTGGCAAAAAGCAGGTGCCGGTAGTGGTGGCAGATTTTATGAGAGAAGCGGAGATCAGCCGCACCGGTCTACAGGCAGTAGGCTATACCTACCTGGAAGCAACCGATAAATGGAACATCAGCGATGGGGCCGCAGATTACCTATATACCGCCGGGCTGTTACCGGATTTTGCACTGCCTGGCACGCTGAAGATAATCTGCGATTATGAGACCTGGCTGACCGCGCCGGACAAAACAAACTGCTTCCCTTTGTACCAGCACAATGCTTACCTGCTGCACAATGAACGTTCAGGCGTACTCAATTTTGTTTCCGTAGATACCAACAGCCCTGCGGCCACAGAAATACTACAGCAGGTAAGAAAAGATGATACACTGGTATTGTGCCTTTGGTCTTCGCATGAACATGCCATGCCCTCTGTACGGCGGTTCATCATGGAATTAATGAACCAGCATATTCAATGCCCGCTAATACTGGCAGTGGAAAGTCGCCACAGCTCTATCGATGAACAGTTAATTCATTTTTCGGCTGCCGCCGGCGCTTTACTCCTCGACGGTATGGGAGATGGTATCTGGCTTATGAACGACCCTTCCAAACTGGTCAATAACAGGGTTAGCGGACGTACTTACCTGGAAACAAAGAATAACCTGCAGTTTATAAATAATACCTCTTTCTCTATTTTGCAGGCCACGCGCACACGCATTTCCAAAACAGAATACATCAGTTGCCCGAGCTGCGGAAGAACCTTGTTTGACTTACAGGAGACCACTGCAAAAATTCGCGCCGTTACACACCACCTGAAAGGCGTCAAAATTGCCATTATGGGGTGTATTGTAAACGGGCCGGGCGAAATGGCCGATGCAGATTTTGGTTATGTGGGCAGCGGGCCTGGAAAAATTACTTTATACAAGGGCAAAGAGGTGGTGAAAAAAAATGTGAACAGTGATATTGCGGTAGCGGAACTGATTGGCCTGCTGAAGGATAGTGAGGCATGGATGGAGCCGCCCATGGTAATTGGTAATTAATAATTGGTAATGATGCGCGGCTTACTTTATTCAGCCAAAACAATTATGAATTATTATTGGCTAATTGTTAATTATCAAGAACCCATATGGAATTTACCATTTCTACCCTTCGTGAACAGCAGCTGGAAAAAGTGATCCTTACAGACCCTGCCAATGGTACGGAAATAGTTATTTTACCGCAATACGGGGCTATGCTGCATGCTTTTATTGTTGAAACCGGCCATGGCCGGCGGCACAATATCATCGACAATTACAGCAGTGCCGCTGAAACAGAGCAGCAGCTGGCTACCAGCTATAAAAGCAGCAAGCTATCACCCTTTGCCTGTCGCATACCTGCCGGCAAATACCGCTACGAAGACCGTGAATTTGAACTGGAAAATAAATTTATGGATGGCACCGCCATCCATGGCCTGCTGTACAACAAAGCCTTTAAAAAAACAGACCAGTTTAGCGACGAACACATGGGCAGCGTTGCCTTTAAATACAATTACAAAGAAGAAGACGATGGCTATCCCTTCAGTTACAGTTGTGAAATCAGGTACACACTTTTACCACAGCAGACATTGCAGCTGCAGACCACCCTTACCAATCTCGATGATTTACCCATACCCATGATGGATGGATGGCACCCTTATTTTACGCTGGAAGGAAAAACAGATGACTGGCTGCTGTATTTTAACGCCGCGTCGATGGTTGAATTCGACAACAGGCTGGTACCTACCGGCCGGTTATTGCCTTATCATACCTTTAACACCGCCAGGCCTGTAGCAGATACAGTGCTCGACAATTGCTTTTTATTACAGCCCGACAGCAGCCAGGCAGCCTGCACACTTCGCAATGCGCAGACAGGCCTGCAACTGAACCTGTTTCCCGCTAGCAGTTATCCTTACCTGCAAATATATACGCCGCCAGACAGGCAAAGCATTGCCATTGAGAACCTGAGCGGCGCGCCCAATGCCTTTAACAATAATATGGGTCTCCTGATGCTGCAACCCCGGCACACACAGACTTTTACCGTACACTACCAGGTAGACAGCCTGTTATAACTACAGGGATAACGGGGCGTTTACTGGATAAAAATGATTTCTTGTATACGCCGCGTTAACCCGTGAAAATCCGTTTAATCAGTGCCATCCGTATTCCCTTTTTACCTGAACGAAGCGAAGCCCCTCCAAATCTTAACGGAATAGCCCGCAGCAAGCGGTATAATTTTTTTACCTTGCCTTCTTATCACCCAAAAAATATAAAAGATACTACATGAAAAATATCCGGTTGCTGATAGTACTGTTTTTGACCTCTTTTTTATTTGCCGCCTGTACAGATACCCGTGAAGAACTGGACATCAAAAACGATGGCAGTGGTACGCTGGTCCTGAAAACGGATATCGGCAAAATACTGGCAATGGCGAAAAGCTTTGGCGGCGACAGTGATCTGACAAAAAACGGGATGGACAAGCCTTTTGATACTACCATGCAAATGAAAGATTATGTTGATACGGCCAGGGATATACCTACAGAGAAAAAGGCACTGTTGCGGTACGGCAGCGTGCATATTAATATGGACGTAGAAAAAAGCATTGGAAAGTTCGACATGCATTTCCCCTACACATCTTTCGGCCAATTGCAGCAACTCTATGCCAGCCTGGGCAATTCTTCCGATGGATTAAAAGGCATGTTTGATGGTATGGGCAAGAGTCTGCCAAAAGGACCTGATGAGCAAAGTAACGATAAAAGCATGCCGCAGATTGCATCGGTCTATGACATCGTTCTAAAAGACGGCCTGTACAGTCGCAAAGTAAACAAAGCGCGGTACGACGATTTTACACAGGCTATGAAACTGGATGAACTAAAACAAATGGGCAGCATGTTGGGTGAGATGGACTACACGCTTTCTATCACTTTTCCCCGGAAAGTAAAAACAGTGAGCAACGAAAAAGCAATATTGAGCCCCGATAAAAGAACGGTAACGCTTAAAACCGACCTGATGGAAACCTTTCAGCACCCTGTTCTGCTGGCACTTGATATTACTTATTGATTTTTGCAGACAATAGCTTACGCCTGCTCCGTATTGATATACACCCGGCAGTAAACCATCATTTTTTCAACGCTTTGATATATGATCCAAACAGATTTTTTAGTGGTGGGTTCAGGCATTGCAGGGTTAACCTATGCATTGAAGGTGGCGCAGCAGTTCCCGGATAAAAAGGTAACGGTGATTACAAAAACCAGGACCGATGAAACCAATACCAAGTATGCGCAGGGCGGCGTTGCCGGTGTTTGGGATTATGAGAAAGACAGTTTTGGCAAAC
>CAXTMV010000034.1:22786-30089 GCA_964245425.1 uncultured Flavihumibacter sp.
GGCAAACATATAGAAGACACCCTGGTAGCCGGTGACGGCCTTTGCAATAAACAGGTGGTGGAAATTGTGGTAAAAGAAGGCGTAGACAGGATACGTGAGCTGATTGGCTGGGGTGCACAATTTGACAGGGAGGAAGACGGCGATTATGCCCTGGGCAAAGAAGGCGGCCACAGCGAATACCGCATCCTGCACCACAAAGATGTAACAGGCCGTGAAATGGAACGCGCGCTGGTAGATACCGTAGGTAAGCAACCGAATATAGAGATCATAAAGCATTGTTTTGTGCTGGATCTGCTTACCCAGCACCACCTGGGCTACCTGGTAACCAAGGCAACCCCCGATATTACCTGTTATGGCGTATACGCCCTGAACCTGCAAACGAATCACATTGAAAAAATAATTGCCAGGATTACCTTGCTGGCCACAGGTGGCAACGGTCAAATATACCGCACCACCACCAACCCTTCTATTGCCACCGGCGATGGGGTGGCCATGGTATACCGTGCCAAGGGGCGGATAGAAAACATGGAATTCATCCAGTTTCATCCAACGGCCTTGTACGAAGCCGGAACAGGGGGGCAGGCTTTCCTGATTACAGAAGCGGTACGGGGGGATGGCGGCATCCTGCGCAATAAAGACGGAGAAGCCTTTATGGAGCGGTATGATCCAAGAAAAGATCTGGCGCCCAGGGATATCGTTGCCAGGGCCATCGACAACGAAATGAAGATCAATGGTACTGAGCATGTGTACCTGGATGCCCGGCATATGGACAAAGAAAAATTCATTCACCATTTTCCGAACATCTATGAAAAATGTCTTAGCATAGGCATCGACGTTACTAAACAGATGATACCAGTGGCACCTGCCGCGCACTATAGTTGCGGAGGCATAAAAACGGATGAATGGGGCCGCACCTCGATATTGAATTTATATGCTGCCGGCGAATGTGCGAGCACCGGCCTGCACGGCGCCAACCGCCTGGCCAGCAATTCGCTGCTGGAGGCAATGGTATTTGGGCATCGTTGCTTTATAGATGCCGCAACAAAAATTGATGCAACAGGGTTCAACCATCATCTGCCGGATTGGAAAACGGATGGCACGGTCCGTCCAAAAGAAATGATCCTGATTACACAAAGTTTAAAGGAATTGCAATTGCTGATGAGCGATTATGTTGGTATTGTGCGCACCAACATACGTTTGCAGCGTGCCATGAAAAGGCTGGATCTTTTATGGGAAGAAACCGAACAACTATATGAGGCTACCATCGTCTCGCCCCAGCTCTGCGAGCTGCGCAATATGATCACGGTTGCCTATGTAGTGGTGAAATGTGCGCAACTGCGGCACGAAAGCAGGGGGTTGCATTATAATACCGATTACCCCGGCAAGAGCGATAGGGTACAGAATATTGTATTGTAAGCGGGCTGGGAAGCCTATTGACATAATAATTCTATATTCGGCATTACGATTGCCAATTTTTAATTTTTTGTGATGTATTACCTGCTGTACGGATTTCTTTATGCATTGTCTTTGCTGCCATTGCGTGTATTATATTTTATTGGTGATGGCATTTATGGCCTGATCTACTACATCCTCAAATACCGGCGGGATGTAGTGATGACCAACCTGGGCATTGCTTTTCCGGAAAAAACAGAAGATGAAAAAATAGCCATCGCAAAAGCATTCTACCACAATTTTACGGACACTTTTATTGAAGTGGTTAAGATGGTTTCTATGAGTGCCGCCGGCTCCATGCGCCGGGTAACAGGTGATTACAGTGCCATTGAAGAAGCGATTAAAAGCGGTAAAAACGTTCAGCTGCACGCCATGCACAATTTTAACTGGGAGCTGGTGCAATGGACGGTGGTCAGAAGCGTAAAGATTACTTTCCTGGGTGTATACATGCCCATCAGCAACAAAGCCCTGAACACTTTTTTTTATAAACTCCGGCAAAAATATGGAACGGTGTTAATAGCCGCCACAAAATTTAAATCAGATTTTACGGAAGTGGCCCCGCCACATTATGCGCTGATGCTGGCTGCCGACCAAAACCCCGGCAACCTCAGCAGCGTATACTGGTTGTCTTTTTTTAACCGGCCAACGGCTTTTGTAGCCGGTCCGGAAAAAGGCGCCCGTTTAAAAGATACAGCAGTGGTTTTTGTTAATTTTTATAAAACAAAAAGGGGTCATTATCATTTCACCTGTAAACTGGCCACCACGGAACCCAATGCCCTGCCTGAGGGTGATCTTACCCGCATGTTTGTGCGGCATGTGGAAGAATGCATCCGCGCCAACCCCTCTAATTATTTGTGGAGTCACCGCCGCTGGAAACATGCCTGGAAGCAGGACTACCTGGCACAATGGGTCTGCAACGAACAGCTTCCGCCTGTTCCCTCCGTTCTGTAGAGTAATTTCCTGTGTGCTGCTCAAAAAAAACTATCATAAGCGCTGTTTTTATCAACAAAACCTTTACCTGGTTGTATTTACATGATTGCATATGTAATTACACGGTGTTGATATAAGCTTCGATTTATGTATTATGTTGTTTTTGGGATATTGTATGGCATTTCACTGCTACCCCTGGCTATTTTATACTTGCTGGCAGATTTTTGCTATTTTATTACCTACTATATTATTGGATACCGAAAAAAAGTAGTGCTGGATAACCTTGCGCTGGCTTTTCCTGAAAAGACGGAGGCCGCGCGGAAAAAAATTGCGAAAGACTTTTACCGGCATTTTTGGGACAACTGGATTGAAGCGCTTAAACTGCTGAGCATTTCAAAAGAAAAAATAACCAGCCGCGTTACCGGCGATATGGAGGTACTGGAAAATATTTACCGTGCCGGCGGCTCTTGTCATGTGCTGATGGGGCACCAGTTTAACTGGGAATGGGCGAATGCTTTTGTGATGATAAAGGATCACCTGCCTTTGCTGGCTGCCTACTCTCCCCTCACCAATAAAATATTTGATCGTTTGTTTTTATACCTGCGCAGCCGTTTTGGAACGGTGCTGCTACCTTTCAACAATATGCGCCGCGGCATGCTGCCTTACCGGCACCGGCAGTTTGCGTTGGCGCTGATGGCCGACCAAAGTCCTACCCGGCCCACCAGAAATTACTGGCCCCTGTTTTTTAACCAGCCTACTGCTTTCCTGCCCGGTCCTGAAAAAGGCGCCCGCCTCGGTAATATGCCTGTGGTCTTTGTGGCCATCAGCCAACCACGGCGAGGGCATTACCACCTGCAGGCAACCTTGTTAACCGCCAATGCGGGCCAATTGCCTGAAGGCGCATTAACACGTAAATATGCACAGCAACTGGAAGCGGCCATCCGCCTGCATCCGGCACTTTATCTCTGGAGCCATAAAAGGTGGAAGCATGCGTGGCAGAAAGAATATGGAAGTATTCTGGAAGAGCCCCTGCCGAAAACCTGCATGAGACAGGAGTAACGGTGATCCAGGAATACCGTGTTTTCCACGTTTTGCCAACATGTATTTAGTGGTAGTATTGTGCTTGTGGGAATATCGAAACAAGTAAAAGAACTACTCTATCGGCAGGAACTCTTTCGTGCCCGCTTTGAAATACGCGAAGATTTTTTAAAGAATTTTACCCGTGAAATTTATGAAAACATCGCTCAAGTGCTAAGCCTGGTAAAGTTTCAGCTGGCCGAATTTGAACCTGAACAGGGAAAAGACACCGATGGGCGGCAAAAAATTGCCCACTGGGGCATCTTGTTGGGCCAGGTAATCAAAGACCTGCGCATCCTCTCAAAAGGGTTTTACAGGGACCTGTTAAGTGAAGAGGGCCTGGTGAATGCCTTGCAAAATGAAATCAGGCTATTGGAAAAGCAAAACGGGCCGATAGCTTTTACCATCACTGGCTCGGTTGGAGAGCTGGGCGTAGAAAACAAATTGATTCTTTTCAGTATTATAAAGGAAATGATAGGCATTATAACGACTGCTGGCGTCAACACGCTAACAAGCGTTGATGGCTTGTTTGAACAACAGCGCATTTATTTTGTGATGAGCTATGATGGACCTGAAATAAAATGGCCGCCTGGTGATAAAAAAAAGAAAGCACCCGGCGCCATTCCTGTTTTTAATATTTTTGAGAAGGCAAACCTGATCAATGCCCGCCTGCGAATAAAAAAAGGAAGACCCGATAAACCAAGCTTTACATTAGTGCTTGCTACCAATTAAACTATCCATTATGAACAACACACTGATCCGGGTAACATTACTCGACGACCATGTACTACTGAGAAATGGCCTTGCCGGGCTGGTTAACAACCTGGGCTATGAGATACTGTCGCAGCACGACAATGGTCAGGACTTTGTAACCGGTTTTAAGAAAGAGCAGCCGCCAGACATTGTTTTAATGGATATCAATATGCCGGTAATGGATGGGTACCAGACCACTTTGTGGCTCAAAAAAAATCATCCTGATGTAAAAGTACTGGCATTAAGTATGTATGATGATGAAAATGCCATTATACGAATGCTTAAAAGTGGCGCCAAAGGATACATACTAAAAGATGCAGATCCTGCTGAACTGAAGCAGGCTATTCAGGCCGTACTCACCAGAGGTTTTTATTATACGGAGATGGTTACCGGCAAACTCATTCATTCTTTTGGTAATAACGACGACGATGATGCTGGTGTTGGAGGCGCGTCTAAGCTCAGCGATCGTGAAATTGAATTCCTGAAACTGGTTTGTACGGAAATGACGTACAAGCAAGTGGCGGAGAAAATGTTCCTGAGCCCCCGCACTATTGATGGCTATCGGGATGCCCTGTTCGAAAAGCTAAATATTAAAACCAGGGTGGGACTGGTGTTGTATGCCATAAAAAACGGGATTGTACGGGTATAAATCATTTCTGCATCCATACAAAAGTTCCATTGCCCGGCGATGATACCAATTTTTAAATAAGTGTTGCGATTAAAATACTGGTTATTGCTTTTTATGCGACTTGTTTGTTTAAATCTGGCAACCATTGTTAAAAAAACACCGTTTTTTCACCTTATTTTCCTGATTTTTTGTATTTTCAGTCAACTGCTTTAACCATTAAACCCTTATCACCATGACTAATGCCACTTTGGTTGTTGATCACCATTGTATGCCTGCCGGTGCTAACCGGTTCGGCCAACAGGAACTGAGCGACCGGGAAAAACTATTCCTGCAACTGATTTGCTCAGAACTTACTTACAAAGAAATTGCCTGCAAAATGTTCCTCAGCCCCCGCACCATCGATGGCTACCGCGATGCCCTTTTTGAAAAATTACAGGCCAGAACAAGGGTGGGATTGGTCATGTACGCCATAAAAAATGGCATTGTGCATTTGTAGTACAGGTGCTACCAAATTTGTCTAACTACCGTATGATAACATCGGTATAAACAGTCTTTTATTTACTACTTGTATCTCATGTGGCTTGTAGTTTAAATTTTTCCCAAATAAGGGTTAATAATTCTCGTTTATTGTTGAAAAAAGATTCGGCATCCATTATTGATTCATCGCTTTCCTCATTTCTGCCAGTGTAATATTTTGCCCTTGCCCAATAATTGACAAATGTATCAAACAATTCACCCAGGTCTTCGGCTTTTTCCGGGCTGAAATAAACCGGGTTGATTTTTCTGGATAATTGACGTCGTTGATAATAAATGCCGCCTGCAAAGCCTTGAATATAATCCTCATTCAGTTTCTTGATAGAATTAATATCTGTAAATCTTTGCGTGGATGGTGAATGCTTCACGCCTTTCTTAAACTCCAGAAATACGTGTAAATGCTGATTGTGCAGCCACCAAGGCATACGCCTGAATACATCTCCTTCATTACTGTTGCAAATGCATCTCTCTTTGCCAATCACAGCAACCGGATCAGCCATTGTATCTATTTCTTCTACATCTGTTTTACTAAGAAGCATACAAAACAAAACATTTTTATCTTTCAATTTTTGAAGTATATTTTTTTCTTCCAGTAGAAAGCTGGCCTTTTTTGTAATAGATAACATTACATTCCATTTGTCCTCGCAAAATTCAAAAAGCCTTAAACGCTGGAGATTAAACCGAAAATCGGTATGTAAGAGATCTACTTTTGCGATTCGCTTAAACTTAGATATTCCAAACTCATTAAAATTGGGTTTTATTTCCCAAGATGGATTTTTACTTAACTCCTTAAAATGCGGAACTAGTATGCTTTCAAAATTCGCGTCTTCAAGCACCTCGCGATTGTATGGGAATTCATGAGCAATGGTTTTTGGTAAAAACTTATCCAATTCGTACTCAATCCCTTGTAAATTATGAAGCAAATGGCCAGCAATATCTTTATAATAGTTTTGGTGCTGCTTAAACTGCTTATATACAAAAGCATCTTTAATAAATTCTTTGTAATATTCGAAGCGAAATTGCCTTAAAAAATAAGGAATAGATTTCTCGTTACGAATCTTTTCCTTATCGTCTATAGGTAGGCCTTCCGAGTTAAATAACCGCATTAACAATATATAATAAGCGCCAGCTCTGCTTTCTTTTATCTGAGTTAAATTAATGATACCATCTGCATTCGTGAGCAATATGGCGAACTCTGTGTAAATTCGGGCAAAAAGATATGCAAGGCTTGAATACAGATTTTCATTTATAGCTATCTTTTCATTTTTGAAAATGCGAACCGGGTTAGCTTGTTTATTCTCAAATAAATTGCTTATTATCTCATGCCTGCTTATATTTCTGAGTAAAACAGAAGAACCATGTTCTGAAGAATAACCGAAATTTCGATTTATGTGTTGCCATAATTGTCTAAATGAATATTCCAGGCTGTACTCCTTTTCTGTCGTCAACTGTATATATTTAAGTTCAGGCTCAAAAGATGTTTCAAGCGAAAAATCAGGGCCGCTTTTGTAAATTGGAGTTCCTTTTAATTTTTCGGTATAATCCGCTTCGTCCGCTGTATCAAAAATAAAAAAACGTGCGGCCGTTGCATCTAGCATGCCTCTATTTTTTAACGCGTCTCTAATAATGAAGTTTAATTCTATACTTTGCATGGCGCATCCCACTATTATTAAATTCAAATCGAGCGTTTGTGAGACTTCAGTGCGAATGTAATCGCTGTTTTTTTCCCCGTTTTTAAAGTCACCATTAAATATTTTTTTTAGCAATTCGGCAATATTTGCCGGGAGTGAATAATAGTGTTCTTTATTAAAACGCATGCTACTAGGATGACTAATAGTGCCATGAGGCTTAATATAAATGGGGTTTTTCAAACGGTGATTTAGCATCAGATCATCGAGATCTTCTTTTAGATCTCCATCTGAAATAATA
>CAXTMV010000035.1:0-29209 GCA_964245425.1 uncultured Flavihumibacter sp.
TGATGGTAAAGGCCATGGAGAAAATCGATTTTGCCGGCCGCAGCGTATTCGATTTTGGCACCGGGACGGGCGTGCTGGCCATACTGGCCGAAAAATGTGGCGCGGCAGCGGTCAGCGCCATTGATAATGACGACTGGAGCATCCGGAATGCAATGGAGAATTTTAATTTAAACAATTGTCATAAAATATTATTAAACAACGAAAAAGAAATTACTTCTAATAGCGTGTACGATATTATTCTCGCCAATATCAACCGGAATATTATCCTCGAAAACCTTTCTTCCATAAAACAACATCTTGCCGGCAATGGCGTTGTATTGCTAAGTGGTTTGCTGGCCGGTGATGAACCGGTAATAGCAGCGGAAATGGAGAAATGCCATTTGCAATTGCTGCAGAAAACGGAGCTGAACGATTGGATTTGCCTGGCGGTGGCGAATGGGTAATATTTCTTAGTTTTTCTGAGTGCGTTTAAGTATTTTCGTTATTCCAACTTCAACCAATATTTCTGATGAAAGAGATAGTAATCATATTTCTGGCCTATCTTATTGGCTCCCTGCCCACCGCCGTATGGGTGAGCAGGTATTTCTTCAATATTGATATTCGCGAATACGGAAGCGGCAATGCCGGCGCTACCAACACCTTCCGCATACTTGGAAAAAAATGGGGCAGTTTTGTTATGATCGCAGACATGCTAAAAGGCCTGATTGCGGTGAAGCTGGTATACCTCCTGCCTTTTTATTTCGATCATGATTTTGCCCGCACCAGCCTGCAGATTGGCTTGGGCCTTTCTGCCGTGCTCGGCCATATTTATCCCATCTGGGCCGACTTCAGGGGTGGTAAAGGGGTGGCCACTTTATTTGGTTTGGTATTGGGTATCTCTCCCTGGTCTGCCCTGGGTTGCAGCGGCGTCTTTTTACTGGTATTGTTCCTGACCCGTTTCGTTTCATTAAGCTCCATATTGGCCAGTGCGGCCTTCCCGATTTTTATACTGGTCATATTTAATGTAGACAACCACCCGTACCGCATCTTTGCTGTGGGCGTTGCCCTGCTGGTGATATTAACCCACCAAAAAAATATTGGCCGCCTGCTAAAAGGCAGCGAAAGCAAAGTGCCCATTCTCAAGCACCGCGACAGAAGAAGGCAGCGCCGGGCAAATGCCAACGCACGCTAAGTGGATACTTGTTCCCTGTTCCCGCGTTGAGGGAAGCGTCCGCTCCGCCCATAACAACAGGCACACCGATAACACTGGATAAAAGGCGTACCACTGACTGCAGGCATGGCAAGCGTATCCTTTACATCCATCCAATACTGCCACCCGTGTTCCGTATGTTAGCTGTGCGCGAAGCGAACAGCCCGCAAGTACCGGCTGGCCAATAAAAAGTATCCGCAACCATTGAACTGCTGCCCGGTAAATTTGTTGTAAAATGAACCCATAAAAAGAATACATGACTCGCCAGCTCCCTCTTATCATTTTTCTTGTATTGGCGACCGGCTGCACAAGAAACGCGGTTACCGGAAGAAAACAATTGAAACTGGTATCCGATACCGAAGTGCAAACAATGGCGGCCAGCGAATACAGGCAATTCCTGACGGCTAATAAAGTAATGAGCACAACAGTAAACCACGATGCCGAAATGGTTCAGCGCGTAGGCAAGCGGCTTACAAATGCCATTACCGCCTATTATACCGGGCAGGGCAAGGCCGCGGTATTAGCCGGGTATGATTGGGAGTATAACCTGGTGGACTCCAAAGAAGCAAATGCCTGGTGCATGCCGGGTGGCAAAATAGTAGTATATACCGGCCTGCTGCCATTTACCGAAAATGAAGCCGCCCTGGCGGTTGTATTAGGACACGAAATTACCCATGCGCTGGCCAAACACGGCAATGAACGCATGAGCATAGGGCTGGCCCAGCAGCTGGGCGGAGTGGCGCTTTCCGTTGCCACTTCTGCCCAGCCCGCAGAAACACAATCCATGTTTTTGAATGCCTATGGCGTAGGTAGCCAGGTGGGTGTTCTACTGCCTTTCTCACGCAAAGACGAATATGAAGCAGATAAATTCGGGCTTAATTATGCTGCCATGGCCGGCTATAACCCTGAAGAAGCCATTCCTTTATGGGAACGAATGGAAAAAGCGGCCGGCAGTGGCAAAACCCCCGAACTGCTGAGCACCCATCCGTCTGAAGACAATCGCATAACCCGGCTGCGGGAACAAATGCCCGAAGCGCTGCGGTTTTACAAGCCCGTGAACAGGTAATATATTATAAAATAGTGATTTAGATCAATATATACCCCCTGCAACCCCTGGTAGCAACCGGTATTTTACTATATTATCGTGTATTTTGCACGTAATGGTTTACCTTTGCACTCCCCACGATTCCCTAAAACAAAAATTTCCACATATGTCTCAAACTTTGTTTGAAAAACTCCTGATTCAGGAAGAGAGAAATTTGCTTATTCAAGGGCTTCCGTCTTCAATTGAGAAACAGTTTACCAAACTGTCGTTTTCAAAAAATGTAACTCCCTTGTTGAAAAGCCGCAAAATCGATTTTGCGCTTGTTTTTGCTGTTAACGAGAACCAGTTAGCGGGTATTTTACACGAGGTTTTACCGGCCTTAAAGACCGATGCAAAATTGTGGATTGCTTATCCCAAAGCTACTTCCAAGATTGCTACCAATTTAAACCGCAGCTGCAGCTGGAACTGTATTACAGGCGCGGGTTACGAAGATTTAGACAAAGTAGAACTGGACAATGTATGGGTGGCCAGCCGTTTTAAAAAGGCCCAGCCTTTGGCACCCGTATCAGCCGGCAGAACAAGGGTGCGGCAGGTAGAGAAAGTATAGGTAATAAAAATATGTATAGAACGGTTCCGGTGGTAAGTATCTGCCGGAACCGTTTTATTTTTGCCAAAAACGGTCCATGTCATTTATCAATATCGAGATCAAAGCAAGAACCAGCCGGGCCAGTGAGATCAGGGCCTATTTGATTGGCCAACAGGCGGATTATAAGGGGGTTGACTTTCAAACAGATACTTATTTCAATACCCATAACGGCCGGCTGAAGCTGCGGCAGGGCAATATTGAAAACAACCTGATCTATTACGAGCGGAAAAACCAGGCAGGACCGAAACAGTCCGATTTCAGCCTGTTGCAAACTGCCGAGCCGGAAACCCTGAAAGCCATGCTGACGGCAGCCTTGGGCATCAGGGTAACGGTTGAAAAGCAGCGGGAGATTTTTTTTATCGGCAACGTTAAGTTTCACCTGGACCGCCTGGAAGGCCTGGGCAGTTTTGTAGAAATAGAGGCCAGTAATAAAAACAGCCCCCTGTCTGTAGCAGATCTGCACAAGCAGTGTAATTTCTACCTGCAGCAGTTTGGGATAGAAGATAAAGACCTGCTGGAGGCTTCTTACAGTGATATGCTGCTCGGTGAGATAAAAGGTTGATCCGTTGATGGGTTCATTGGTAAGAAAGCGGCGGAGTTGAACAGCCAGTGGATAATGATTTATGCATATAGCAGCTCTTCCCCTTTTAATTTTAGCAGCAACTCTTTCTTATCGCTTTGTTCAACACGGCCGGTTATTTTGGCTTCAATACCAAATTGTTGCCCGATGGCGATCAGATCATCGGCATACGCGGCATCCGTAAAAATTTCAAGCCGGCAACCCATATTAAAAACCTGGTACATCTCCCTGTTGTCTGAACCCGAAGATTGCTGTATGATTTTAAAGACAGGCGGTACATCAAAAAGATTATCTTTTATTACTTTATAATTACCGGGCAGGTATTTCATGCATTTTGTTTGTCCGCCACCGCTGCAATGGATCAGACCATGCACGGCATCAAAATGATGTTCGAGTATGGTTTTGAGTAGGGGCGCATAGGTTCTGGTGGGCGATAAAAGCAGCTGCCCGATGGTCAATCCTGCCCCTGCGGGCATAGCTGCCGGCGAATAATGAGCGGGGTCCGGTTTATCCATAAAAAAATTAGATCCTATATAAACGACTTCGTCGTCCAGCCCGGTATCGTACGATTCGGGAAATCCCTTGCCATAGGCTTTGTGCAGCACATCGTGCCGGGCACTGGTGAGTCCGTTGCTGCCGATGCCGCTGTTATAAACGGATTCATAGGCCGACTGCCCATAACTGGCAAAGCCAACAATTACATTGCCCGCCTGTATCTTTTCATTGCTGACGACCTTGTTTTTGGGCCAGCGGGCGGCCATGGTACCGTTTACCGCAATGGTTCTTACCACATCACCTACATCGGCGGTCTCGCCACCCAGGTAATGAATATGAACGCCCTGTTTGCCCAGTTCTTCAAACAATTCCTGCGTGCCGTTGATGATAGCTTCCAGCACTTCACCCGGTACCAGGCGCTTGTTGCGATCGATGGTGGAAGAAAACAACAGGTTATCATGGATGCCCACACAAAGCAGGTCATCGAGGTTCATGACTACAGCGTCCTGCGCAATGCCTTTCCAAACGGAGCGGTCGCCCGTTTCTTTCCAGTACAGGTAAGCCAGTATGCTTTTTGTGCCGGCGCCATCCGCATGCATTACGTTCACCCAGTTGGCATCTGCCCCCAGGTAATCAGGGTATAATTTGCAAAAAGCATGGGGGTAGAGGCCCTTGTCTAATTTTTCGGTTGCCTGGTGCACTTCTTCTTTTTGTGCCGAAACCCCTCTTTTTGAATATAAGCTCATACTGCTGGTTAAGCCGCAAAACTAAATATTCAATTTTCAATAATCAATTTCAATTATCATTTAGTTTTGCACCACGTTATAATGAATGTCTACCGGAACATAGCGGAGTTACCTGCTTTTAACAAAGCCGTACTTACCATTGGCACTTTCGATGGAGTACACCTCGGTCACCAGCAGATCATCAGCCAGCTTAAAAAAGAAGCGGTGGCCATCGGCGGTGAAACGGTATTGGTCACCTTTGACCCGCACCCGCGCAAGGTGGTGAGCACCAAACCGCTGCAGTTAATCAATACGCTTGCCGAAAAAATTGAGTTGCTGGAGCAGCAGGGCGTTGATAACCTGGTCATCGTTCCGTTTACGGCGGCTTTTTCCGGCCAATCGGCCAATGCTTATATAGAGGATTTCCTGGTCAGCCGGTTTCATCCGCACACCGTAATAATAGGCTATGACCATCGTTTTGGGAAAGATCGCAGTGGTGATCTGCAGTTGCTGGAAGCCTTTGCCCGGCAGCATGCGTTTAAACTCATTGAAATTCCAGCCCGGCTGGTAGACGAAGCAGCCATCAGTTCTACCAAAATAAGAGAAGCGTTGCTGGCCGGCCGGGTAGACGATGCCCGCCGTTTTCTTGGGTATGACTATTTTTTTGAAGGACTGGTGGTGCAGGGAAACCAGCTGGGCAGAACCCTCGGCTATCCTACCGCCAACCTGCAACCGCAGACCGAAGACAAACTCGTACCGGGCAACGGCGTGTATGCGGTACAGGTAGCAATAATAAAAACGCTGGCAGGTGCGGGCAACAAAAATCCTTCCCCCCCAACCCCTCGTCTTATACCCCTGAAAGGAATGATGAATATTGGCGTACGCCCCACCCTCAACGGTACGCAGCGGATAACGGAAGTAAATATATTTGGTTTTGATGCGGATATCTATGGCGCCACCCTGCGCGTATACCTGAAAAAATTTTTACGCCCCGAACAGAAATTCAGCGGGCTGGAGGCATTGAAAGAACAGCTGGGCAAAGACAAGGAGGATGCGGCAGATTTTTAACTTCCTATTGAGCATGCTCATTGAATATGTTTACGCCGGACAAATACTCCATTTACAACGCACCAGTGTGGCTGCAAAAGCCGCCGTCACATCATCATTTTAACCGCCAGTTCCTTCAGTAAAGATGCATCGGCTGTTCCGGCGTCCTGCACACCCACGCTTCTGAGGTTGTAATGATGCAGCAAAAGGATCACTTTTTCTACGCCTTCATAGCCATAATTTTTTAAGGTGTCAATTGCCTGCCGGGCGGCAAAGGGATTGTTATAAAACAAGGGCCTTACGGCATTTTCGCTTTTGTCTGCCATGGCCGACAAAGCAAATATTTTTGAAAAATAATTATAGATGGCCGGCAGCACCAGCTGTATGGGGGCGGCTTTCGGGTTGCTTTCAAAATAATTGATAATGCGGATGGCCCGCGCCAGGTCTTTTTTTGCAAGTGCATCCTGCAGTTCAAACACATTGTATTCCTTGCTTACGCCAATGTATTTTTCGATATCGTCTTCGGTAATGGTCTTGCGGGCGCCCAGGTTAACGGCCAGCTTATCAATCTCGTTACTGATGCGGGAAAGATCATTGCCAATATGTTCTATCAGCAGCATCAATGCTTTTTGTGAAAGGCTGTGTCCCTTTAATTCGGCCAGGTTGCTGACCCATTCGGGCAGCTGGTTCTCGTATAATTTTTTTGTTGACAGCAGTTCGCCTTTTTCCTTCAGTAGTTTGGCCAGCTTGCTGCGGCCATCCACTTTTTTTTCCTTGTAAGAAACCACAAAAATGGTAGACGCCAGGGGGTTGGCAATATAGGCTTCCAGCTTTTCAATATCACGCATCTGCTGCGCTTCTTTTAACAGCACTACCTGCCGGTCGGCAAACATCGGGTACCGCATACAGGCATTTACGATGTCGGCCCAGGCAGCATCTTTGCCATAAAATACCGTCAGGTTAAAACCGGCTTCCGATTCATTCAGGATTTGGTGTTCGGCATAATTCATTACCTGGTCTATATAGTATTCTTCTTCACCTTCGAGCCAGTAAACGGGTCGGAAAGTTTTCTTTTTCCAGTCGCTTAAAATTTTTTCTACAGACATAATCTTGCAATATTAGCAAATTAATAAAGCATACATGCATGCAATTTCAGCAGCTTGGTTGCAGGGAGTATTAAAAATGGATGAAATTAATGAAACGCAGGCGGGGAGCCGATTACAGCGCGGGAGTGGCCGGATGCAGCGGACCGTTTCTGCCCGTATTTAACAGTGCATATTGCGCAAAAAAAAATTCTGGCATGGTTTTAGTCTAAAGGGTAAATGGCTGAAAAAAACAGCACTCCCAGGGAAGATTAGCATTACATCCAATAGCTTATTCAGTAAACCAAATTACGTCCAATAACTTTTTACTAAACACTTCTAACTAAACACAAGTAATATGAGTACTACAAATTATCCATCCGCTACACCGCAAAATCAGGCGCCCAAAAAAGATTACAGGGGCTTAATTATTGGTCTTTTGGCAGTAGGCCTTTTGGGTACATGGGGTTACCTGCTCTGGAATAATAATAAGAATGAGCAAAGCATTTTAACTAAAGACACACAGATAGCAAAAATTACTGATGACAAAAGTGAAATCCAGCGCAGCTTTGATGCGTCTCTGGCCCGTCTTGATTCAGTAACCGGCAGCAACAACCAGTTG
This sequence comes from uncultured Flavihumibacter sp., assembly GCA_964245425.1. Taxonomy (GTDB): domain Bacteria; phylum Bacteroidota; class Bacteroidia; order Chitinophagales; family Chitinophagaceae; genus JACMLD01. The sequence continues at coordinate 7,432 of CAXTMV010000035.1, forward strand.
CAAAGCAAACTGACAGAAGCAACCAACGATATTTCAAAAAGAAAAGCAGAAATCCGCAGCATCTTAAGTAAGAAAAATGCTACTGCTGCAGAACTTACAAGAGCAAAAGAATTAGTAGGCCAGTTGAATGAAAAAATTGCCGGCCTGGAGCAGAAAGTAACTGAATTGACAGCGCAGAACACGCAGTTGAATACAGACCTTACTTCAGAGAAAGGAAAGACTACTCAATTAACAGCAGATTTATCAACCACTACTGCAGCCAAAGCAGAAGCTGATAAAAAAGTGGAAATTGCCTCTACCTTCAATGCTTCTAATATTGTCATCACGCCCATCAATGAAAAGAAAAATGGTTGTTAAAAAGTAACCACTACCGCTAAACGTGTAGATAAACTGGTTATCTCTTTTGATGTTGACAACCGCATTGTAGCCTCTGGTACGGCAGATATTTATGTATGCATCACTGGTCCTGACGGAAAGCCTGTTACAGTTGAAGCACTGGGTTCCGGTACATTTACTACCCGCGATGAAGGTGATAAATTATATACATCAAAATTGTCTGTTAATTTTGAATCAGGCAAAAAGAGCAATGTAAACTTTGCCTGGAAACAGAACAGCGATTTTCAGCGTGGTAATTACAAAATTGAAATCTACCACAACGGTTTCAAAATTGGTGAAGGCACTCGTGAGCTGAAGAAAGGTGGATTGTTTGGATAGTATAAAAAGCCTTACTTGTTCAATATATAAGCCGCCCCATACGGGGCGGTTTTTTCTTGACTGTGATTGACTGGCGTTTGTTGGATCTTGGCGTGATTGGGAGGTTGTTACCATGGTGTTTACCTGGCCGGGTTATTTTTAAAGATACGAGCCGTTGGCTAAAACAACGCCCTTACCGAAGCCCTTCCAACATGCACTACCCGTGATTCACCGGGTTTGCGGCCTTCGTACTGAACATTTATTTCCAGGTTATTGGCCAGCCGCTTGGTTACCTCTATGCTCCATAAATAGTTCTTGCCGGCTGAAAGACCGTCCAGCATATAATAACCCACCGTAGAATTGACATTGGCAAGCGGAGAGAAGCTGATATCTGAATAAGTGAACTTGGTTAATATGGAAGCCGATTGAAGGATATTGTATTTGATTTCTGTATTAATTGAATTGGAACTATACACTTCATAATCGCCTTCGGTGTTTTTCTTGCTGCTGTATTTATAACCTGCCATGAAACGCAGGGTTGTTCCTTTTGTATAGCTGATGCGGGGCTCCACCGAATACTGGTTGATGGCATAATTGCGGTTCTGAAATTTCTGGTTGTCGGTAGCCAGCGTGCTGCTGCCGGTCTTACCGGTTAGGTCTACCAGGAGGGCTTTGCTGATATTTATCCTGCCGCGGCTGCTCCATTCGGAAAGACTCCTGCTTTCGAGGCCATAGGTTAGCAAAGACTTGCCGCTGTTGCGCGAATTGGAGAGATCGATCCCCCATTTGGTGCTGAAACGGTTAAAAGAAAAGCTGTTGATGTAAATGGCATTCAGGCTGATCAGCGAGGTATCGCTGAGTGGCACTTTAAACGGATTCAATTGTACAATGCCACTGGCAATTTCTTTTTTTGCAATTTGCAAAGAAGACTGAAAATTCATTTTTGCAATAAACTGCTTGGCCTTACCTGATTTCCGGGGGTCAATCATCGCACGCGGATTGATGTTAAGGCTGTAGTTAAAAGTATTGTAATTGGCCTTGATGAATTCGTTGCTGGGCGTAAAAATCTTGATGTATTTTGCCTGGTCCTGGAACTGGGCTACCTCAAATTCATTCAGTTGCTGTACGCCGTCACCGTTGTAGTCGATCCAGGTATACTGTCCCTGGCCGGCCGGCACTTCCAGGAAGGCATAATCCCTTTTTTGCTCCTGCCCGGAGCCCGCTTCATACAACAGGTTGCCGGTAAGCAAGCCCTTCCATTCATTGACCTGGTATTCACCGCGGCCCAACACACTCTGATCTGCCTTTTGTGTAGTTACGGCACCATTTAGTATATCCAGTTTCCGGTAAGTAACGTTCCACCTGAATTGGTGGTGCGGGTTCTTTAACAGCTCGCCTGTTAGGTTGATATTATGGCTTACATCGCTGGTGGCCAGGGTTTTCCCGAAAGGATATTTGTTTGTGCGGGTTGAATAACTGATACCCCAGCGGTTCTGTTTGCTGGTAGAAGATTTCAGCGATAACTGGAAAGTCTGAAAAGAGAAACTGGTGCTGTTAACGGTATCTGCCTGCTTGTTTCTGACCTCGTTGTGCTCCACAGAATAATTGGCGCCAATGGTATAATTCCAAATCTGCTTAAATTGTTTGGACAGATCCAGCACCGGCCGGAAAAAATAACCTTTTTCCTGTGAGCTGTTGGTGTTGGTCAGGTTAAACTGGTTGTTAAAGCGCCAGCCTTTTATCACCTGCGTTTGTGTAAGCACGTTACGAATGCCGTTGAAATCATTGTTTCGTTTATAATCTGTGACCTTGTAGCTGAAACTGTTCTTTTTGCTGTCTTCCAGCTGCAGGCCGCCATTGGCAATGGTTTCGGTAGCGGCTGGCACAATATTGGGCAGGCCCCAGTCGCGCAGGAACTCCACATTCCGTAAAACCTCCAGTGGATGAAAACGTGCATCTACATATTCAAGCCCTGCATCCGATAATAATTTCATTTTCTTCTCGGCGCCCAAGTCCTTTACATTGGTCATTTTGATCTTGGCCGCATAGCCCTTGTTATCACCCTTGTCAAGGGTGGAGAAAGTATTGATATCGTAATTGCTGTACGCCAGTTCGGTGGTAATATTTGTTTTTTTATTCAGGTCGTAGTCTACCAGCACACTTACCAATTGTTGTTTCTTCGGTGTTACCAGGAAAATCGCCGCTTCAAACTCGCCCTGCTTAACGCCGCCCACCGGTGCTACCCAGGCATATACTTTTCCGTTGGCACCATCGAATACCGGCAGGTAATCGCCCTTGCCTGCGCCCACGTCTGCAAAAGAAAGATTGTAGATGGCACTGTCTGGGCTGGTGGAGTAAACAAATACCGAGTCGTGGGTGGCGCCGTTGTTAAACGTGGTATCAATTTTTTTATACAGGATCTTACCCACCGAAAAAGTATCCAGCGAAGCCACTTTATAAAAAGCATTGTTGATGCTGTCGCCCAGGCTTCTTAAGAATATTTTCTGATCTGGGTCTAGCGACTGGTTGATGGGGGAGCTTTTGGCATCGCTGTTATTGAAAGCGCTAACGGTTACGCGTAGTTTATTACTGAAATTGGTCAGGTTGCTGAAATACAGGTTGGCATTCAGGTAATTCCGATCGGCGTATTCAAATTCTACTTGTATGCGGCTGTCTTTGGTGATCATTCTTTTGGGTGTAAAAGTGATTTCCGCGGTATTGTAGTTGATCACATAATCACGGTCTTCTCCACGCTGTAACAATTCTCCGTCTATATATACTTTTTCGGTGTTGGCCAATAGCACAAAATAGAATTCATTGTTGGCACCCTGCAGGCGGTAAGGGCCCTGGTTGCCTTCCTGCCCCTGTAAAATATTGCGGGTAAACTTTCCCTTGGCTATGGAACCGCTGAGCAGGCTGGTATTGGTGATGTGCGGTGCCAGTTCGGTGGTGGTTTCAAAAGATACACCCTGCAGGCGTTTATAAAAACGCAGGAAATAGCTGTTACTCTGGCGGAGATCGATATCGCCCAGGCTGAGCGCCCAGTTTTTCTTTTTGAACTGTAAAAAGATACGGTCGAATTCGTTCAACTGCTGCGTGGTGCCGTCTGGCTGAATGGGAATATTGTTATCTGTAATGGCCGCCACAATCTCGATGCTGTCTGCGAGGTAACCGCTCAGCTGCAGGTTGAGGCTGGAGGTGACAACGGCATCCTGGCTGTTGCCAAAGGCAATGCCACGGCCAAAGCTACCGGTGTAATTGATGGTGCCGAAATCGAAAAAGCGGTCGCTTTTCTGAAAGGCGTTATCGCTGAGGGTATAGGGGTGGTCGGCGATAAAATAATTCATGATGCTGTCGTAGTTCAGGTGGCGGGCGATGGCGTTCAACCGGGTGTCGAAAACACGGTACTGAGCCAGGATGCTGTCGATGGGCGGCTTTTTTTTCCAGACCAGGGTGGCATTGATGTAATCGATGGTATACCAGTCTTTATTAATACCCGGCAGCAAAAATGTATTGGGTAGTATGCTGAGGCTATCCAGTTGCACCCTGCCTTCTTTGGTAGAGATGTATTTTTTGCGCAGGTTGGATATGGGTATACCCGTACGGGACAGGGGCATCCCCGTGCGGGGTTGCTGTGCCCGCAATGAAAAGGTGATACCAGATACGATCAAACATAAAAAAAGCAGCTTCCCCACAGCCCGGAATGGTTTATTTATTAGCGTTGAAAAGCAGGATTTATTGTTCGAAGCTATTGTTTTTCAACGGCAAACGCGTTTTCACAATCCTTTTACTTTTCAAACGCAGCCTTTCAACGGCATGCCCTGTCATCGTAAACATGAATCCTCGTAACCGAACCATCCTGCTACTGCTGCCTGCCAGCCTTTTTTTGCTCAGCTCCTGCATTACAAACGCGTTTTTTCACAGCCCGATGCAGGGCAATAACAACGCGTATCATGCCACGCCGCTGGGCTCCGATTCCGTAAAATCAGCCACTTATGTGGATGGCGCCGCCAGCCTGGGGGGGATGAACGAAGACCTGCGCGATGGCGTATATGCCTTTCAGCTAGGGCTTCACCGGGCTCATGCGCTGGGCGCCATCCGGTTTAATTATGGCGCTACACTGGCGCTGGGTTCATATCATGTAGACGATTATTATCATTCATACAACAGCTATTATAGCAACGGCTATGTGCCGGGCGGCAACCTTTTTTTTGGCGCTTATGGTTTACAGGGAGGCGTCAGCGCGTCCATGCCGCTGGGCCGCAGGGGCGAATGGCGCTATCTGGGCGTAGAGGGCAGCCTGTTCAAAGAATTCGGCGACTATTATTCTTTTCGTAAAAACCTGGCCGATACACTGGCAGAAGAGATTGACCGGAAGAAATACCTGGGTTCTGTTGGCCTTAATACCGAAATTATTTTTAAATCAAGGCGTTCCGGAAATAAGTTCGGGATCAAGATTGGCGTAGGCTCTTACCTGCGCCAGCTCAGTTACTATGATTCTTATTCCAGCAACTACAGCCACAAAGACGATCTGATCTATTTCTCCAGCACCTATCATTTTACGTTCAGGAAATCGACCATCTATTTTCAATTCAATGGCGCTACCCATGCAGCGCATTTCCAGGTGGGTTATAATTTCAGGTTATAAATGATCGGCATTGCCCGATAAGTTACCGGTTTCATTTTGTTGTATTCTCCAGGGCCAGCAGGAAGGCGTATTGCATGGCCACTTCTTTCAGGTAGTTAAACCTGCCGGATGCTCCGCCGTGCCCGGCTTCCATATTAATATACAGCAGGAGCAGGTTATTGTCTGTTTTTAACGCCCGCATTTTGGCTACCCATTTGGCAGGTTCAAAATATTGCACCTGGCTATCGTGCAGACCGGTAGTAACCAGCATATTAGGGTAGGGCCTCTTTGTTACATTTTCATAGGGTGAATAAGATTTCATGTATTCATAGGCGTCTTTGTTTTTTGGATTGCCCCATTCGTCAAATTCATTGGTGGTAAGGGGGATGCTCTCATCCAGCATGGTGTTTACCACATCCACAAAAGGAACCTGTGCGATAACCCCATGCCAGAGGTCCGGCCGCATGGTGGCAATGGCACCCATTAACAGGCCGCCGGCGCTGCCACCCTGGGCATACAAATGCGCAGGGCTGGTATATTGTTGTGCAATCAGGTAGTCGGCACAATCTGTAAAATCGGTGAAAGTATTTCTCTTTTTCATCAGCTTGCCATCCTCATACCATTGACGGCCCATTTCCTGGCCACCACGTACATGTGCAATCGCAAACGCAAAACCGCGGTTCAGCAGGCTCAGCCTGGCACTGCTGAAACTGGCATCTGTGCTGGCACCATAAGAACCGTATGCATATAACAGTAAGGGAGCGTTGCCATCTTTGCTGAAACCTTTTTTATAGACCAGTGAAATAGGTATTTGTGTACTGTCTCCGGCGGTAGCGAACATCCGCTCGGTAACATAATCTCTGCTGTCATAGCCACCTACTACTTCCTGCTGTTTCAGTAATTTTTTTTCACCGGATTGCATATCGTAATCATACACGGATGCGGGTGTGGTAAGTGAAGTATAATTATAACGGAGTATTGTACTGTTAAACTCGGGGTTGGCAGCGGTATGGGCTGAATAAGCGGGTTCTCCGAAATCGAGGTAATGCGACTGGCCGTTTGCCAGGTTTTTAATATTGAGTTGCTGCAGGCCGTTTTTCCGCTCCGAAACAACCAGGAAAGTCTTGAATTCATCCAGTCCCTCCAGCAATACGTCTGGCCGGTTGGGTACCAGTTCTTTCCAGCTGGCGCTGTCTGTTGCATTGTATTGGCATTGCATCAACCTGAAATTTTTTGCCTTCCAGTTGGTCAGCACCAGGAATTCATTGCCCTGATCGATTACTTCATATAATACATCTTTCATCCTGGGTTGAAAAACGGTAAAAGCACCGCTTGGCTTGTATGCATCCAGTACCTGGTACTCGGAAGACATGGTGGCCTTTGACACAATAAAAATGAATTTGCCCGATTTACTTTTATTAACACCGATGTAATTGCTGTGATCTTTTTCTGTGTATACGGTTATGTCCAATGCGGCATCAGTGCCCAGGCTATGGCGTTTTATCTTCTCCGTTAGCAGGGTTTCCTCATTTTTGGCTGTGTAGAAAAGTGTCTGGCTGTCGCCCGCCCATATGGCATTGCCGCTGGTATTGGGAATGGCATCCGGATATAGCTCGCCGGTCTCCAGGTTTTTAATATGGATGATGTATTGCCGGCGCGAAACCGTGTCGATACCATAAGCCAATAATTTATTGTTTTCGCTCACCGAGAAACCGCTGGCAGCGAAATACGTGTGGCCTTCCGCGAGCGAATCCACATCCAGCAATATTTCTTCTTTGGCCTCCAGCGAGCCTTTTTTGCGGCAATATTTATAATACTGTTTGCCGGTTTCGTTCCGGGTATAATAATAATATCCATTTTTAAAAAAAGGCACCGATTCATCTTTTTCTTTGATGCGGCCTTTCATTTCATCGAAGAGCTTCTGCTGAAAATCTTTGGTACCGCTCATCATGGTATCGCGGTAACTGTTTTCTGCTTTCAGGTAGTCGACAACTTTGTTGCTGTCGGGCCCTTTTTTGAAGTAGTCGATCATCCAGTAATAATTATCCGGCACTGTATCTCCATGAATGATGCGGTTATGCAGCTTGCTATCGGCTACCGGCGGCTTTATACCCTGTGGCCATTGGTATGGTTCTTTATTTTTCACGTCGTTATTGTTAAGTAAGCAGGAAGAAGAGAATAGGTATAAAACAATTATACCCACCGGTAGTTTTGATGGCATAAAAAATATTAAATCCCAATGTACTAATAAATGCAGAGAAGCGCTTAGCGCTACACTATTTTCAGTGTCTTTTGTTTGTTCCGCAGCATCAGCAGGGCTTTCCCCGCCCGGGTATGCCGGGTGGTTTCCTGTTTTGCGGAGCCTACCCAGTCGCAGTAGGCTTGTTTGCATGACCTGGTGAGGGTTTCAAAGAATTCATTTGCTTCGTGGTCTTTACCGAGCAATTGTTGCAGCTCGGCGGGAACCCCTTCAATGTGTTCTCCTTTTTTTAGCATGGCAGGTTGTTTTATTTTGCACAGCGTTAGCAGCGCAAACGCGGAGCCCGCCGCGACGCCCTGTTTGCGCTGTTGGCCCTGAGCAATATGTTTTGCGTATAACAGCCTCTTTTTCTCTTTGCTTTCTTAGCGTTATTTATCTACCGTTAATCCGGCGGCCAGGTATTCTCCGTTTAAACGCGCGATATTAGTGATCGAGATTTCTTTAGGGCAAGTAGCTTCGCAAGCCCCGGTGTTGGTGCAACTGCCAAATCCTTCTTTGTCCATCTGGGCTACCATATTCAGCACGCGGCTTTTGCGTTCCGGACCGCCCTGTGGCAATAAAGACAGGTGGGCCACTTTTGCAGACACAAACAACAATGCGGAGCTGTTTTTGCAAGCAGCAACGCAGGCACCGCAGCCAATACACATGGCATTGGCAAAAGATAGATCGGCATCGTCTTTATTAACGGGGATGGCGTTACCGTCTACGGCATTGCCGGTATTGACGCTTACAAATCCGCCCGACTGAATGATCCGGTCAAAAGCGGAGCGATCGACCACCAGGTCCTTTATTACCGGAAAGGGGTCTGCGCGCCAGGGCTCCACCACAATGGTGTCGCCGTTTTTATACGCGCGCATGTGCAGCTGGCAGGTTGTATTGGCTGCCCAGGGGCCGTGGGGTTTGCCATCGATCACCATCGAACACATGCCACAGATGCCTTCACGGCAATCGTGGTCAAATGCCACGGGATCCTGTCCTTCGCGTATCAATCTTTCATTCAGAACATCTATCATTTCCAGGAACGACATTTCAGAAGAAATATCACTTACCGCGTAGGTTACAAAGCCTCCTTTGTCCTGGCTGTTTTTCTGCCGCCAGATTTTCAACGTCAAATTCATGTTATCGTGTGCCATAATAAAATGTGCTAAAGTGGTAAATGTGGCAAATGCTTTTGCCGACGCTGTCAGCTATTAATTTTTTTTATTCTTTAGATTTATCTGAACTCATTTTTTTGAATACTAATAATGTCAACACCTGTTTTTTTATTTTGCCGAAGGTCAATCCTTATCAAGTCAGCGCATCAGCAGAATTATCAGATTGTCTGCAGTGCACATTATTTATAACTGCGCTGGCTTGGCTTTGCCACTTCAAATTCAAGTATTTCTTTGTGCAATTCCCAGTCGCTGTCGCCTTTCAGTTCCCAGGCCGATACATAGGCATAATTCGCATCGTCTCTTTTGGCTTCGCCTTCTTCCGTCTGGCTTTCTTCGCGGAAATGGCCGCCGCAACTTTCATTGCGATTCAGTGCATCCTTGCACATCAGTTCGCCCAGTTCTATAAAATCGGCTACACGGTTGGCTTTGTCAAGTTCGGGGTTCATGCCGGCAATTTCACCGGGTATTTTTACATCGCTCCAGAATTCTTTTTTCAATTGTTGTATTTCTGTGATGGCTTCCTGCAGACCTGCGGCATTGCGGGCCATACCGCATTTCTCCCACATAATCTTGCCGAGCCGTTTATGAAAACTTTCAACTGTCTGCGTGCCTTTGATGCCCATGAGTTTTTCAATTCTATCGGCCACAGCCTTTTCTGTTTCCACAAAAGCGGGATGGTCGGTGGGGATGGCATTGGTCCGGATCTCGTCGGCCAGGTAATTGCCCACGGTATAAGGCACTACAAAGTAGCCATCGGCGAGGCCCTGCATCAGCGCAGAGGCGCCCAGGCGGTTGGCGCCATGGTCACTGAAATTGGCTTCTCCCAACGCATATAGCCCTTGTATGCTGGTTTGCAATTCATAATCAACCCACAGGCCGCCCATGGTATAATGCACCGCGGGATAAATACGCATGGGTTGCTCGTAGGGGTCTTCACCCGTTATTTTCTGGTACATATCGAAGAGATTACCATATTTCTCTTTCACCACATCTTTGCCAAGCTGTATAACTTCTGTGGAAGACGCATTGTCTTTGCCGTGTATGCCGCATTCTATTTTGCCATACCGTTCAATGGCCGCAGCAAAATCAAGAAACACGGCCTGCTTGGAAGAGCCAACGCCATAACCAGCATCGCAACGCTCTTTGGCTGCGCGGGACGCCACATCTCTTGGTACCAGGTTGCCGAAAGCAGGGTACCGCCTTTCCAGGTAATAATCCCTTTCTTCTTCCGGTATCTCATTGCCCTTGCGGGTATCGCCCTGTTTTTTTGGTACCCAGATGCGGCCGTCGTTGCGAAGGCTCTCGCTCATTAGCGTAAGCTTGCTCTGGTGGTCGCCACTAACGGGTATGCAGGTGGGGTGTATCTGTGTAAAGCAGGGGTTAGCAAAATGAGCGCCTTTTTTATGTGCTTTCCAGGCGGCGGTAACATTGCTGCCCATGGCATTGGTGCTTAGATAAAATACATTGCCATATCCACCTGTACATAACAGTACTGCATGACCGAAATGTCTTTCCAGGCTGCCGCTGATGAGGTTGCGGGTTATGATGCCGCGTGCCTTGCCATCGATCATGACTACGTCGAGCATTTCATGGCGGGTATACATTTTTACATTGCCGAGGGCTACCTGTCTTTCAAGCGCCTGGTAGGCGCCAATCAATAATTGCTGACCGGTCTGGCCTGCTGCATAAAACGTGCGCTGCACCTGTGTGCCGCCAAAACTGCGGTTGCTTAACAATCCGCCGTATTCCCTCGCAAAGGGCACGCCCTGCGCCACGCATTGGTCAATGATATTAGCGCTTACTTCAGACAGGCGGTGTACATTGGCTTCGCGGGCGCGGTAGTCGCCGCCTTTGATGGTATCATAAAACAGGCGAAAGACGGAATCGCCATCATTCTGGTAATTTTTAGCGGCGTTAATACCGCCCTGTGCCGCAATACTGTGTGCCCTCCGCGGAGAATCCTGGAAGCAATACGCTTTTACTTTATAACCCAGTTCACCCAGGGAAGCGGCCGCGGAGGCACCTGCCAGGCCGGTGCCCACCACAATGATTTCTATTTTTCTTTTGTTGGCGGGGTTTACCAGCTTAACATGTCCTTTGTAATCTGTCCATTTATCATCTAAGGGACCGGAAGGTATTTTTGAATTGAGCATGGTATAATGTGCTAATGTGAATAATATACTATTGTGGTTAATGTGCTAATACTGTTTTCCTGACTGTTCTGTTCTTATCCCTTACTAAGGGCCACCGACCAAAGACTACGAAACCCACCGCAGGTACATGCCAATGGGCATCATGGCAAATGCCAGCGACACCAGGATGGAAAAAGTATAGCCGGTTCCTTTCAGCAGTACCAGGTATCTTTTATTGTGTACACCCAATGTTCTGAAGGCGCTCTGAAAACCATGCATTAAATGATAGGCCAGTGAAATGCATCCCAGCACATACAGCACCACCACGATGATATTGTTCTGGAAAACCTTCAGCATTTCAGCATAGAGGTTATGAATTTCACCACCCTCCATATAAGTTACCGGTTCAAGCGCATGCACGCCCAGCATACCCCCAAAACGGCTGGGCACCCAGAAATGAGAAAGGTGTAGGATTAGAAAAAGTAATAAAAGCGTACCGAGTAAGCCCATGCTCCGGCTGTACCATTTGCTGCCGCGATTGCCATACTGAACGGCATATTTTACCGGGCGACGGGTATTATTCTGTGCGGTAAGCACATATCCCTGTATGATATGAATGATGAAACCTACAAAGAGCCCCACTTCCAGCAGCCGGATCAGCACCATGCTTCCCATAAAATGAGCAGCTTTATTGAACATTTCACCCCCGTCATTGGCCCAGATACAGGAATTGATGCCTGCATGCACCACTAAAAATAAAATAAGCGAAATACCGGTGAGCGCCATAACCAATTTTTTTCCAACCGAGGAAGTAAAAAATGCAGACCATTTCATTTGAGAAGTATTAATTAAAAAACAAACAGGGGCTTTCTTTGTTCACTGAAGATAAGGGTATTATAAAAGCGATTGCTGCAAAAATAGCACAGGAACCGCTTGTTTGATAACAATTACCCTTTTTTTTTGGCAACGCTTGGCTTCCTGTAAACCCTGCGGTAAATGACAGTAGTTTCTTATCTTAGCCGCCCTAAACTATAATGGAATGGCAAAAAAAGTGGAGGATTTTGATGCGAACCTGGCAGGTGAGGAAGGGCAGCAGGAAGAAGCTAAAACCAGTTGGTTTAAACGTATCAAGAAAGGTATCTTAACAACAACTGCTGAAAAAAAAGAAGCACCGGAAGGATTGTGGGTCAAATGCCCGGAGTGTAATTATATATGTACGGTGACAGAATTGCGCGAACACTTATTTACCTGTCCTAAATGCAATCACCACCATCGCATCGGGAGCGACGAATATTTTGACATATTGTTTGACAGCGACTACCATGTGATGTATGAGAATATACGGTCGAAGGATTTTTTACATTTTACTGATTTAAAATCGTATGAAAAGCGACTGGAAGAAACCTGGAGCAAGACTGATATCACCGATTCCATACGCATAGCGGCAGGTAAACTGAAAGACCATGATATTGTGATTGGCTGTATGGACTTTGAATTCATTGGCGGATCATTGGGCAGTGTAATGGGAGAGCGTATTTCCAGGGCGGTAGATTATTGCCTGGAACACCGGTCGCCGCTGATGATTATCTGTAAAAGCGGCGGCGCAAGGATGATGGAGAGTGCATTTTCGCTGATGCAGCTGGCCAAGGTGTCGGGTAAACTGTCGCAGCTCACGGATGCAAAAATTCCTTATATCGCCCTGTTAACAGATCCTTCTTTCGGGGGCATCTCCGCTTCCTTTGGTATGCTGGGCGATTTAAATATTGCCGAACCAGGCGCTTTGATCGGCTTTGCCGGCCCGCGTGTTATTAAAGAGACCATCAAAAAAGATTTACCGGAAGGTTTCCAGCGCAGCGAATTCTTACTGGAGCATGGTTTCCTGGATTTTATCATCGACAGAAAAGAAATGAAAGAAAAACTGGGCACTTTGCTGGGTCTTTTCAAAAACTAGTTTTAAGTAATAAGTAAACCATAGGTCTGCCGGCGCGGCTTTTGCTGAATAAAAGACTTAACACTTATTACCTGCCACTTACAACTGTATACTAAGCAAACGTCATGCTTGAACTAAGAAACCGGTCCGCTTTTCACGAATATTTTATTGAAGACACTTATGTGGCCGGCATGGTATTGGTAGGCACAGAGGTAAAATCATTGCGTTCCGGTAAAGCCAGTTTTAACGATAGTTATTGCTATTTCCACGACGGTGAGTTGTTTGTAAAGAGCCTGCACATATCGGAATATGCTTTTGGCACCACCCAGAAACACGAGCCCACACAGGAAAGAAAATTATTGCTCACCAGAAGAGAGCTCAGGAAACTGGAAGCAAAGACCACCGAGAAAGGCTATACCATCGTGCCGCTGAAGATATTTTTTACAGACAAGAACATCGCCAAGATAGAAATCGGTATCGGCAAGGGAAAGAAACACCATGATAAAAGAGAAACCCTGAAACAAAAAGATACCGACCGCGAGATAAAACGATACCTTAATAAATACCAGTAAAAGTTCTTCGTTCAACGTTCATAGTTCGTTTGCGCGGCGATTACCAGCACAACGACGAACCAATGAATTTCGGACTAAGACCAGGCCTGAAAACCAATAAGTAAGAACATGCGTTTACTCATTATTCTATTCTGTCTTATAATGATATGCCCGGTATACGCGCAAACGGTAACAGGTAGCTGGTATGGTCTGGCCGAAGCGGCCACCAGGGGATCCAATAACAATAACTACCTGACGGAACTGATCATCAAACAAAAAGGAAATGAGGTGGAAGGCATTTTCGGCTACTATTTCCGCAGGGGCTACCAGAGTTATTATGTACGTGGCAAATACAATCCCCGCACAAGACAGCTGACCATTAAAAATATACCCGTTACCTATTTTAAAAGCCTGGATATTGATGGCATCGACTGCCCCATGGACTTTTCCGCCACTTTGTTTACTTCCAAAGTGCAAACAAAGCTGAGCGGCGCATTCACCAGCCAGGAGAAATACAAATATACCTGCCCTGCTCTCAGCTTCAGTTATACCCTCGATGTGTCTGAGACAAACCAGGACAGCCTGATCCGCAATAATGGCGGCACGGTTAAAAAATACTGGAAACCCCGTAACGAAGAGCTCGTGTTCAGTGCTAAAACGCTTGCCGCTGTGCCCGATGTAAAGAAGCCTTCCGTTATTACTGTTCAGAAAGATTCCGCGATGGCCTTTGTTCAGAAAGACTCAGTGAAGCCGGCGCCCGTAGACACCATGCGTAAAAAAGAACTGGAACAGTTGAAAGTTGCATTTGATAAAAGAAAGACCATCCTGAGCAAGGAAATAGAAATAGAAAGTGATTCTATCCGCATCAGTTTCTACGACAATGGCGATATCGACGGCGACAGCATTGCTGTTTTTATTAATAAGGTTCCGGTACTGACCCACCAACCCCTGTCTGAAAAGGCTTTGAATATGTACCTGGCGATGGACAGCAGCCACCCGGTCATTGACATTACCATGTATGCAGAAAATCTGGGCCTTTACCCGCCCAATACCGCCCTCATGATCATTACAGACGGCTCAAAAAGACACGAGATCTTTTTATCGAGCAGCCTCACGCAAAATGCCTCCGTCATTCTTAAAAGGCGAAAAAGATAGGGTTGGTATATAGACGATCAGAAAGGCAATCGTCTAAAGACAGCGCTTTGAATATCACAGCAGGATATTGCCGGCAGGTACATCAATAAATTATTGGTAACGTTGATGGAATCTGTTTGCGTGCCTGCCTGCCCATTGGCAATATAATGCGTAACCAGCAGCAGGTTACCGGGTGCCAGGGATGCTTTTAATTCATAGGTGCCGGTATATACGCCGCCATTGTTCACCATAAACGTATAGCTTTTATCTGATTTAAACAGCAGGGTATTGCCGTTGCCCGGCGGGTACCCGATGGTGCCGGCAATACCGCCAACGCTTTCATACAGTTCCCAGCGGCCGGTAAGAACATCAACATTGCCTGTATCATGTTTTGTACAGGAAAACAATGCCGGCAGCGCAATAACTATCAAAAGCAATTGTTTCATACCATTTTCTTCATCTGACAGCGCAAAAAAGGATTTCGTTGCAGGCCGGCCGTGTTTTCGGCAGCTTATTTATGGCTAAAACAGTTCCGGCTGGTCGTTGTTGCCCGCTTTTTTCTCCCATTCCATTTTTACACTCTTGCTGAAATCGGTGAGCTTGGCGCCCACGGCTTTCCAGCCCATTATCTCCACCATTTTAACCGTTTTGAATTTTGCCTTGCGCACCTGGTCGCCGCGGCCGCTTTGAACGCCCAGGATGGGCTCTTCATCGGTAGACACAGCTTCCAGGTAATTGCCTTCCCCTTCTTTTATGAATGAAAATTTATTATGAAGGGTAGTGGTCTCTATTTTAAACCGTTTTATATTGAACTGTACTTTTTCTTTGTCGAGGTATACCGCCGTTACAATTTTCTCCGGGTTAAATTTTTCTATTTCCAGCACCTTTTCAGGATCAATGCGCTGTGTCAGCTCCTGGTCGGTAATCTCGTATGAGCCATCCCGGTAAAAAATAAGAATTCGGTCCTCTGCATCGAAGCTGCCGAGGTAGCGGCCTTTTTCTTCTGCCGACAAACGGCCGAATTTATCATCGGACCAGAGTTTTTTAGCGCTGAGGGTGGATTTACCGGCTTCTTTGAATTTTACCGATTTGACCGGGTATTTGGTCACCTGGTTACCCATGCTGCTTCTTCCTTTTATTTCCATCTCCTCAAAATAGAAATCCATCTCTTTGATGCGGGCGGAGCTGCCGGGCGTAAGCACTATCCTGACCACTTCCGCTTCGCCGTTGGCGTTTACGGACAGATAATGCACTTTGCTTTTTTCATGACCCTTGGTTAGATCATATTCTTTATCCCGTGTAATACCCGTTACG
The DNA here is from genome assembly GCA_964245425.1 of uncultured Flavihumibacter sp. GTDB lineage: Bacteria > Bacteroidota > Bacteroidia > Chitinophagales > Chitinophagaceae > JACMLD01. Next base: position 23,227 of record CAXTMV010000035.1, read on the forward strand.
TTAAATCTTTTCGCATAGCTGGTGCCGGTAGCCCCGTCCAGGTATACCATATTATAGGTAGTGCGTTCATCGTTCTTTGTGAAAATGGCGGCATGCAGGATGTCTTTGCCGATATAGGTCTTGTCGGCCACTTTCACCACTTTCATGATGCCCCTTTTTGTAAATACGATGATATCGTCGAAGGTGGAGCAGTCAAGCACAAATTCGTCTTTTTTCAGGCTGGTACCCACAAAACCATCCTCTCTGTTCATGTACAGTTTGGCGTTGGCAATGGCCACCTGTTTGGCCTGGATGATATCGAATTGTTTTATCTCGGTTTTGCGCTGCCGGGTTTTACCGTATTTCTGCAACAGGCCTTCATAATAGGCCACGGCATAATCTACCAGGTTGGCCAGGTCGTGCTTTACCTTTTTTATATCTGCTTCCAGGCCCTTGATCTGGTTGTTCAATTCGTCTATATCGAGCTTATAGATACGGCGTACAGGCTTCTCCGTTAGTTTTACGATGTCTTCGCGGGTAATATCCCTGCGCAGTTGTTTGCGGAAGGGTACAAAAGCTTCCGCGATGGCTTCCAGCACTTTTTCCCAGGTGGCATGCTTTTTTTCCAGTTCCTTGTATATCTTTTCTTCGAAAAATATTCTTTCGAGCGAAGTGTAATGCCATTTTTCCTGCAGCTCGGCCAGGCGTATTTCCAGTTCACGCTTTAAAAGGTCTTTGGTATTGTCGGTAGACACCTTCAGCAATTCGTGCACGCCCAAGAAACGGGGCTTGTTTTCTATGATTACGCAGGCATTGGGTGATATGCTCACTTCACAATCGGTAAAGGCATACAGTGCATCGATGGTGATATCGGGAGAAATGCCGGGTGCCAGGTCTACCTGTATCTCCACTTCAGCTGCTGTATTATCGGTTACTTTTTTAATTTTGATTTTCCCCTGGTCGTTGGCTTTTACGATGCTGTCCATGAGGGTAGCCGTGGTGACGCCATAGGGCACATCTTTGATAACGAGGGTTTTCTTATCGAGCTCTTCGATGCGTGCGCGTACCCGCACTTTGCCGCCCCTTTTTCCTTCGTTGTAATGGTCGGTATCTATCATGCCGGCCGTCAGGAAATCGGGATATAGTTCAAAACGTTTGCCCCGCAGGTATTTGATGGCGGCATCGCAAAGTTCGCAGAAATTATGCGGTAGAATCTTGGTAGAAAGCCCCACGGCAATGCCTTCTGCACCCTGTGCCAGCAATAAGGGAAATTTCATGGGCAGGGTTACGGGTTCGTTTTTACGGCCGTCGTAACTGAGCTGCCATTCGGTTGTTTTGGCATTGAAAGCCACTTCCAGTGCAAACTTGGAAGGGCGTGCTTCTATATAACGCGAAGCGGCGGCTTCGTCGCCGGTGCGTACATCACCCCAGTTGCCCTGGGTATCTATGAGCAGGTCTTTTTGCCCCAGGTTTACCAGTGCATCGCCAATGCTGGCATCGCCGTGCGGATGGTATTGCATGGCCTGGCCAATGATATTGGCAACCTTGTTAAAACGGCCATCGTCCATTTCCTTCATGGCGTGGAGGATGCGCCGTTGCACCGGTTTCAGGCCGTCTTCGATGGCCGGTACGGCTCGTTCCAGTATTACATAAGAGGCATAGTCCAGGAACCATGTTTTGTACTGGCCCTGCAGGCCGCTATCGCTGTTCAGGAAATCGGTTGGTTTATTCTTCGCTGCGCTCATGACTGTAAAACTGTTTTATTTCCGCCTTTGGCGGGACTGTTTATTCTTCTGCCGGCTGAAGGGAAGCCGATTTGACCTTTACTTCAAAATCCTTCATTTTCTTAACATCGCCCTGTACATCCAGCAGGCCGTTTGCAATCAAGGCTTTCAGGCGCCAAAGCAGGTAGGCATCGCCGGTAGTCTGTTTGCCTTTTTGCAAAAACTGGGTGATCAGCCGGGCTGCTTTCTGCCAGTCGGGGGTAATAAATTTCCTTAATTCCTCGTCATAGAAATCGTATTCTTTCTGAACCAGTTTTTTGCCGCCTTCCAGCAGGCGTACGCCTTTTTCTTCCTGGCAGATCCTGGTCCATTCATCCGGGTCTACTTCAAACTCGCTGCCGGTTACAGGCCGGGCCAGGCGTTTGGCTTTTATAAATTCTTTGGGCGGGATGAGGTGCAGCCATTCGGGGTAAAATATATTCCCTTTTTCATTTATAAAGGGCAGGTTATTCAGGTAGAGGATAAAAATGCGTCCCTGAAAATCTTTTAGCTGGCTTATCAGCCAGTAATAGCCGCTCACATCGTGTTTGTTCTGGGCGGCCCAGATCCAGATCTTTTCCTGTTCATCGGCACGCAGTTTTTCAAGGAGGCTGGCTACCAGCTGCGGGTCGTTTACATCACCTGAATCGGCTTTTCCGTCGTAATCGCCGCCGGCCAGTACTTCCCGCCACCATTGATGGCGTACGGCCAGTCCTTCAGGGGTATAAATATTCAGCAGCGGCCCCACGGCATAATCGTCTTTTACCTGGCAGATATCGCCCTGCAGGCTTTCGTCCATATCAATGGCCTGCTGTAATACGGGCTTATCGGCTTCATTAAAAACAATGTGAATCATTGGGTGATCGGTAATTAATAATTAGTAATTATAATTAAAGCCGCGAGGACTTTAATATGGCTGTCAGTATTTATAGGATATCTACTCTGTCTTTTAAAAAAAAATCGGCCAGCTGTGATGGTATTATCCGCAGTCCAGGGCCAAAGGCCTTATCAGGGATCGTGTTATTTTCTTCATGAATGATTAATGGCTGATTGTAATTGTTAATTTATTACAGCGTCCTCTACCAAATCAACTTCTATTTTCAGGTTATCGATAATAAATTCCTGGCGGTCGGGTGTGTTCTTGCCCATGTAATAGTCCAGTATTTCCTGTATATGTGTTTCGGGCATTATCATTACCGGTTGCTTGCGCATATCGGCGCCAATAAAGCGGGCAAATTCATCCGGGCTGATTTCGCCCAGGCCCTTGAAACGGGTGATCTCCGGTTTACTGCCCAGTTTTTTTACCGCTGCCTGCTTTTCCTTTTCATCGTAGCAGTAAATGGTTTCCTGTTTATTGCGTACCCTGAACAACGGGGTTTCCAGGATATACACATGCCCGTTCTTTACAATGTCCGGAAAGAATTGTAAAAAGAAGGTCATCAGCAACAGGCGGATGTGCATACCATCTACGTCTGCATCAGTGGCCACTACAATATTATTGTAGCGCAGGCCTTCGTAACCTTCTTCTATGTTCAGTGCATGTTGAAGCAGGTTGAATTCTTCATTTTCATAGACCACTTTTTTTGTGAGTCCGAAACAGTTCAGTGGTTTGCCGCGGAGGCTGAAGACGGCCTGTGTTTCTACCCGCCTTGCCTTTGTAATGGACCCACTGGCGCTGTCGCCTTCGGTAATAAAAATGGTGCTTTCATTCTGTTTTTCCAAGATGCTTTCTTTTTCTTTACCGGAAGCATCTTCATTGTAATGGAAGCGGCAATCGCGCAGTTTTTTATTGTGCAGGTTGGCCTTCTTGGCCCTTTCATTGGCCAGTTTTTTTATGCCGGCCAGTTCTTTTCTTTCGCGTTCATTTTGTTCGATGCGTTTTTTCAGCGCTTCTGCTACAGATGGATTGCGGTGCAGGAAGAGATCCAGATCCCGCGCCAGGAAATCGCCGATAAAACTTTTCATGGATGGCCCGCCTTCAAAAACCACCTGAGATCCGAGTTTTGTTTTTGTCTGGCTTTCAAATACCGGTTCCTGCACCCGTACGGAGATGGCCGCGCTGATGCTGCCACGGATATCGCTGGCATCATAATCTTTTTTATAAAAATCGCGGATGGTTTTTACATAGGTTTCCTTGAAGGCTGCCAGGTGGGTACCGCCCTGGGTGGTAAACTGTCCGTTTACAAATGCATAATATTCTTCGCCATACTGGTTTTCGTGGGTGATGGCCAGTTCTATGTCTTCTCCCTTCAGGTGAATGATGGGATAACGCAGTTCATCTTCATTGGTTTTTCGCTGCAACAGGTCCAGCAACCCGTTTTTCGACACGTATTTTTTATCGTTGAAATTAATGACCAGCCCGGCATTCAGGTAACAATAATTCCAGAACTGGTTATCGAGGTATTCGTGTATATAATGATATTTTTTAAAAACGGTTTCATCGGGAACAAAAGTGACCAGGGTGCCATTTGCCTCGGTGGTCTTTGCTTCTTTATGTTCTTTTACCAGGGCGCCTTTTTCAAATTCAGCAGTCTTTTCCTTTCCCTCCCGAAAGGCGGTCACTTTAAAATAGCCACTTAACGCATTAACGGCCTTGGTACCCACGCCGTTCAGTCCCACACTTTTCTGGAAGGCCTTGCTGTCGTATTTGGCGCCGGTATTGATTTTACTGACTACGTCTACCACTTTCCCCAGGGGAATACCGCGTCCATAATCCCGGATGCTGACGGTTCCCTTGTCGATGGTAACGTCAACATGTTTACCATAGCCCATCGTATGTTCGTCGATGCAATTGTCCAGCACCTCTTTCAATAATACATAGATGCCATCATCAGGACTGCTGCCATCGCCCAATTTACCGATGTACATACCCGGGCGCAGGCGGATATGTTCTTTCCAGTCGAGGCTTTTGATGCTTTCCTCGGTATAATCGAACAGGTTTTTGTCTTTTTCTGCCATATAGTTATTTCACAAGATGAATTCAACAATCGCAAGCTGTTATGCCCAAAGGGGCCGCCGGCAGCCCGTCACTAAATCTTTTAGTAAAAAAGACGCAGGCAAATATAATGAAACGGCCCGGCTGCTTTTTTATTTGAGTTATACAGTATTGTGGAAAACAAAACTGGTCTTTTGGCTGCTTTTTATGGGGAATTTCTTAACCAGCCAGCCACAATATTAAAAAAAGCAGGGCAGGAAAGGGTGCTTATCTCTTTAATTTCCAGTTAATAATGCGGAAACAGCGGGTTTTAGTGTGGCATAGTACTTGTCTTCTTATAAGCTACCTAGCACAATTAAGTTGATACCCGTTGAAAAAATAAAGAACTCGTTTTATTCATTATTTAAATTATGGTTTATGAAAATAGTTAAAACAGCCCTCTTTACTTTGGGCTTAGCAACTGCTGGTTTGTTTGCCTTCCGGAATATTGATAACGGCTCAATTAAGGGCACTGTTGCGCCAGCCGACGGCGCCACCAAGGTATGGGCGCTTTCGAGCAGCGATACCCTGAAAGCGGATATCCAGAGCGGAAGTTTTGAGATCACCGGTGCAAAGGCAGGCACCTACCGGTTGATAGTGGAAGCTAAACCGCCCTATAGAAACACCGCGAAGGATAATGTAACCGTTGCCGATGGCACGCCTACCAATGTGGGGGAGATAAAACTGGGACAGTAAAGAATTGAAAGAAAGAAGGTCATGACGTGAAGTCACGCGGAAGGAAACTTTTGCGTGACTTTTTCATTTATTTCTGGAATAGCGAAAATTAGCATGATTCGTTTCCTTCGTGTCTGTTGGGGGCTTATATTTGCAGCCCGGAAATGTCTTCGTAGCTCAGTTGGTAGAGCAGCTGACTCTTAATCAGCGGGTCCACAGTTCGAGCCTGTGCGGGGACACTTAATAATGAAGCAGTTATGAAATAATTTCATGGCTGCTTTTTTCATTTGATACATGATTTGATACATGTGGTTGGAAGGCAACATCAGGTGAAAATATTTTTCATTTTTTTTTGTTTTAACACCAGAAAGCTGTTTTTTGCCATCAAACAGCACCAAGTACAAATAATGTTAAGGCGAGTCGTAAACCCTATCATTATGAAATCTTCCAAATTCTCACTCAGGCCAGTCCTGTTTTTTACAAAACTTACCCAGCAATCCCATTCCATAATGGCAGTTAATGTTGACCTGCAGACCCGGATTAATTCTGGTATCGTGAATTACTTTTATGATCTTTCAATACAACGAAATAT
>CAXTMV010000036.1:0-10152 GCA_964245425.1 uncultured Flavihumibacter sp.
TTCCTGCAGCATGCTATCCCTGTAACGTATGGTAACTGTACCATCTTCCTTTGTCTGGTGATCGATGGTTACACAAAACGGTGTGCCAATGGCATCCATCCGGCGGTAGCGTTTTCCAATAGCATCTTTCTCTTCGTAAAAACAACGGAAAGATGTTTTACAGTCGTCCAGCAATTGACGTCCTAATTCCGGCAGGCCGTCTTTTTTCAGCAATGGCAAAATGGCCAGCTTCACCGGCGCCAGCCGGGGCGGAAGCTTTAGTACCACCCGGCTATCCTGTTTTTCTGCCGTGCTCAGATCTTCTTCTGCATAGGCATTGCTGATTACCAGCAAAAACATCCGGTCAAGACCAATAGACGTTTCTATTACATACGGTATATAGTTACCAAATGGTTTGCCGTTGGGGTCTAAATCATTGTCGAAATATTGTATTTTCTTTTTGCTGTACTGCTGGTGCTGGCTCAAATCGAAATCCGACCGGGAGTGAATACCTTCCACCTCTTTAAATCCAATCGGAAATTCAAATTCAATGTCGCAGGCTTCTTTTGCATAATGCGCCAGCTTTACATGGTCGTGGAAGCGGTATTTTTCGGGGGCCGTGCCGAGGCTGAGGTGCCATTTCAGGCGTTCCTGTTTCCAGTGCTGGTACCAGGCGCCTTCTGTGCCAGGCCGCACAAAAAACTGCATTTCCATCTGCTCAAACTCGCGCATCCTGAAAATAAACTGGCGGGCCACAATCTCGTTCCGGAAGGCTTTACCTATTTGCGCAATACCGAAGGGAATCTTCATCCGGCCGGTTTTTTGTACATTCAGGAAATTCACAAAAATACCCTGCGCGGTTTCCGGCCGCAGGTATACCTTGCTATCGGCCTCTTCAGAAGCGGCGGTGGCGCCGAATTCAGTTGAAAACATCAGGTTAAACTGGCGGATATCCGTCCAGTTGGCGGTACCACTAACACTGCATTTTATCTTGTGGTCATCAATCAGTTGTTTTAGACCGGTAAAATCATCTGTCGCCAGGAGCGTTTCCATTTTCTCCAGCAAGCTGCCTGCCGCCTCTTTTTCACCTTTGGCAATCAACTCATCGGCAAATGCCTCCAACAGGTGGTCTACCCGGTATCTTTTCTTGCTTTCCTTGTTGTCGATCATCGGGTCGCTGAAATTGTCAACATGCCCGCTGGCCTTCCAGGTAGTAGGATGCATAAAAATGGCCGCGTCAATGCCCACGATATTATCCTGCAGCTGGGTCATGCTTTTCCACCAGTAATCCTTTATATTTTTCTTAAGCTCGCTGCCGTACTGGCCATAATCATACACGGCACTGAGGCCATCGTAAATTTCGCTGCTGGGAAATATAAAACCGTATTCTTTACAGTGTGAGATAATTGCCTGGAACCTGTTCGTATCATTTGCCATAATGGCTGCAAATATAAGTTGATTGGTTGATTGGTTGATCAGCTGACTGGTCTGCAAGGCAGGCCGCCTTGCCAGTCAACGGATCAACCCATCAACTTATCATTCCCCTTATGCCGCTCCGCATCGCGGGTACTCTTTTTTTCAAAATTTTTTTGCAGGGCCTCTGTCAGGTTTACACCGGTCTGGTTGGCCAGGCAAATCAGTACCCATAATACATCGGCCATTTCATCAGGCAGTTCTTTTCCTGTATCGGATGCTTTGAAGGATTGTTCGCCATACCTGCGCACCATGAGCCGCGACAGCTCGCCCACTTCCTCCATTAAAATACCCAGGTTGGTCAGTTCATTGAAGTAACGGACGCCGGTGGTCTTAATCCAGCTGTCTACCTGTTGCTGTGCTGCTGCTATTGTCATAATATAAAGTCAAAAAGTAAAAATACAGGTGTCGAAAATGGGCAATCCTCAACCAATGGAGCAAAAGAGCAATCATCCGATCAACTACTCCTTCAGCCGGGTGTCTATAATAATGGTTACCGGGCCATCATTCAGTAAACGCACTTTCATATCCGCGCCAAATACACCGGTGCCAATCGGCTTACCCATTTCTCTTTCCAGTTGCCGTATCATCTCTTCATACAGTGGGATGGCTTTTTCCGGTTTCGAGGCCCTGATATAGGAAGGCCGGTTTCCTTTCTTTGTAGCGGCATACAAGGTAAACTGGCTGATCAACAAAATATCGCCGCTGGTTTCTTTTACGTCGAGGTTCATCACACCGTCACCATCATCAAAAATACGCAGGCGGCCAATCTTGGCACTCAGCCAGTCAATATCAGCAGCGGTATCGGCGTCTTCAATCCCCAGCAGCACCAGTAATCCGCGGCCGATAGCAGCATGCATATTGTTATCAATGGTTACCGATGCTTCTGATACTCTTTGTACTACCGCTCTCATGCTTTATAATATTGTTTGTAAATTTACTAATCAACACAATATTAATGGTTATGGTAAACGTTTCTACAGAAATCAGCTTTAAAACTTTCCGCAGTGGGGGAAAGGGCGGCCAGAATGTAAATAAGGTGGAGACCGCAGCGGAAGGCAGTTTCAACGTATCCGGATCGGATTTATTATCGTCCGTGCAAAAAGAATTATTGCTTTCCAAACTACAGCACCGCATCAGTTCGGAAGGGTTTTTGCAGGTGAGGAGCCAGACGCACCGGACACAGTTGTCGAATAAAGAAGAGGTAATAAAGAAAATGAATTACCTATTGAATGAGGCCTTGAAAAAGAAAAAATCACGGATAGCTACCCGGCCATCCAAACAGGCAAAAGAGAACAGGATAGAAAATAAAAAACGAAAGAGTGACACTAAGAAACAACGGCAAAGGATACGATCGGGCGACTAATCCCGCAAAACAATAACTATGAAAAGACCCTCCTTACCGATTGTTTTATTCGCGGCCCTCACTGTGCTGCTGGCCGGTAGCTGCAGCAAAGAATACAGCGCCAGTGGCGTTGCAAAAGCCCCTGTTGAAGATAGTTTCAATTTGACCATCCGCTTCCCGCCCATGGTAGATACTTTGAAACTTCATTTTGATTCTGTTTACCATAATTTCTGGGACGAGCCCTATTCCGTATCTGCCTTTAAATTCTATGTAAGCAAATTTGACCTGATCAATACAGATTCCAACCGCGTTTACCATTTAAATACCGATAAATATTTTCTGGTGGATGCTGCAGACAGCGCCTCACAGTCTGTAAAACTGCTGGCCACGCCTTTTACCTATAACCGCATTTCCTTTTTGATAGGCGTAGACAGCCTCCGCAATGTAAGCGGTATGCAAACCGGTGCGCTTGACCCGGCCAAAGGCATGTTCTGGTCAAAGACCAGCGGCTATATCATGGCCCGGCTGGAAGGCCATTCTGCCGTTTCTGCCATGGCAGCAAATGCGATCAGTTACCAGGTGGGTGGATTTGCGGGCGATAGCAACGCACTCCGCAAACCAACACTGCTGTTTCCGTTTGGTCAGTACCTGCAGATTACGGCCGGAAAAAGAAGTGTTGTTAACGTAGACGCAGATATCAACGCCTGGTTTTATAATCCGCACCAGATAAAAATAAAAACCACGCCTTCCTGTTCCACACCGGGACCTCTTTCCAATGATATTTCTGAAAATTATTCCAGCATGTTTACGGTTACGGCCGTTATCAATAACTAAACGGTACCGGGCAAAAAAAACCGGCTGCAGGAGCAGCCGGGCATTATCTTATACCAATGGTATTACCCTGATTTTCGTTTACCCCTCAGCGTTTCTCCCAGGTCTTTTTGCCTCTTCACCTCATCCAGCTGTTTCTCCTGGTCTCTTTTATTCTGTTCCAGCTTATCCTGCAGTGCCTTAATTTTTTTTTCGTAGTCTTTCTGGTCGTCTACCAGTCCATCATATTTTTTCTGGGATTTTTTTACCACTTCATCCTGGTCAACTATCTGCAGCTCCAGGTTATAAGCATCAATAGAGCCCACCATATCGTTTAGCAGGTCGCGGGCGCCGTCTATGCTGCTGTTGTCGGGTGAAGTCCTCGTTTTAACATCTTCCCCGTTTTTGCCTACAATAACAGATACTACGGTCAGATCCTTTTCCTTGCGGCTTTTCTGGTCTATCTTAAAATACAGGTCGCTGGTATAATCCTGGCTGTCGCGGAGCTTATAACCGCGAAAAGTCCTGAATCCTTTGGAATCGCTGCCCTTGCTGCCTTTTTTCTGCATATAATCGTCGATGGCTTTTTCCACCACTTTTTCTGCATAAGGCAGTTCAATGATTGCGGCAGGTTGCTGCGTTTTCTGGTATTCTGCGGTACCTTCCGTTGCCTGGGGCTGGGCATATGCCATGCGGGCCATTACCAGAAAGAAAAATAAAATACTAAACTTTTTCATGCCTGTTTTGGTTTTTATAGTAAGATGACAATATACTGCGTTAGGTTACACAGCAAATGAAAGGTAAAAAAGAAACAGCAGCCATACAAAAAAACTACATTTGCCAAAATTACTGATTCATTGAGCGGTATAAAAAAATTAGCAGGACAAACACTCTGGTATGGTGGAAGCACAATTGTTTCCAGGCTCTTAAATTACCTGATGGTGCCCTATCTTACCCGGATGCTGGCGGCCGATCTATTTGGTGAGTATACCCTGGTTTATTCTATGATTCCTTTTTTGACCGTTATTTTTACCTATGGCATGGAAACCGCTTATTTCCGGTTTGCCCAGCGCGAAGAACACAAATCAACCCTTTACAATACTGCCAGTGTTTCGCTTATCTGCAGTACGGCCATCTTCACGGTACTGCTCATTCTCTGCAATAAGAGCATCGCTACCCTGATATCTGTAAAACAGCATCCCGAATATATTACCTGGAGCATTCTGATCATTGCTGTTGACACCTTTTGCCTGATCCCTTTTTCAAAGCTCCGGCAGGATGGGCGCCCGGTTAAATTTGCCATTATACGTGTAAGCAGTATCCTGGTCAATATTGCCGTTACTTATTTCCTGCTGTCTGTTTGTCCGCGGCTGATAGCACGCGATCCCAATAGCATGGTACGCCTGTTTTATAATAAAGACCTGGCTGTAGGTTACCTGATCATCGCCAACCTGGCAGCATCTGTTTTCACCCTGTTGTTATTGTGGAAGGAATTCATGTCATTTAAATGGCAGTTCAATGCAGCATTGTGGAAAGAATTGATCCTCTATACCCTGCCGTTGCTGGTAGTGGGATTTGGCGGCGTTATCAATGAAACATTCGACCGTATCATGCTGGGCTGGTGGTCGCCCGCCATTGGACAAACGGCCAAGCTGTCAGAAGTGGGTGTTTACGGGGCCTGCTATAAATTGTCCATCCTGATCACTTTGTTTATACAGGCATTCCGAATGGGGGCCGAGCCATTTTTCTTCAAACAGGCTGCCAGTGAAAACCCGCAAAGAATATATGCCCGGGTAATGAAATTTTTTGTGATTACTGTTTGTGCCATGTTCCTGGTGGTTGCCCTGTTTCTTGATATCTGGAAATATTTCATTTCCAATAAAACCATGTGGGCCGGACTGAAAGTGGTACCCATCCTGCTGCTGGCCAATATATTCCTGGGCATTTATTATAATCTGTCTATCTGGTACAAAATCACCAATAAAACCATGATAGGTGCCTATATCACCATTACCGGTGCGGTAATCACCTTGATCATTAATTATTTTTTTGTACCCCTCTACAGCTATACCGCCTGCGCATGGGCCACCTTTCTCTGTTATGGTACCATGATGGTTTTGTCTTTTATCTGGGGCCAGAAATATTACCATGTGCCTTATGCCTGGAAAAAACTGCTGGCTTATATAGTCATTGTTGTACTGTTGTATTTTGTGCATACAGGCATCAACCATTTTTACCACTCTTTTCTATTCAGTACAGGCACCGGCCTGGTATTACTGGCCGGCTTCCTGTTCTTCATCCTCAAAATTGAAAAAAAGGAATTTCAGAAGTTGCCGGTAATAGGCAAATATATCTAGCGGCTGATTCCTGGCGAACTAGCGACTGCTGAAGCCTTCTGCTGCCAGCGCAGATAGGTACCGCTTGTCTGCAAATACATGAAAGGTAAAACCCCTGGAACAGGTACAGGCATTGCATTGCACCTGTTCGCCGGTAGAGACCAGTTCAATCCTGGTGCTGACGATCCCTTTTTGCAGAAGGTAGCTTTTTAATCTGAGGATGGTAGAATCACTGGTGCTGCCATATCCCCACTGGTCTGCACATTGGGTCTGTGTACGCAGCGTTTCTGTGGAGCCGGCAGGCATGTCAAGGTCTATATTACGCTGTTCGCAGCCATACAAGACCAAACAAATGCAGGCTGCTGCCAGAAGCATTTTCATACTTTTTTGATACTTGACAACAATGACCTCATTATCGTTGCATAGTGCCAACAGGTGGTGGTGATACGAATCAGCTTCTCAGGTAGGGATTATTGGCTTTCTCAAAACCAATGGTCGTTGGCCCGCCATGGCCCGGGTATACCAGGGTTTCTTCCGGCAGCACAAAAAGCTGCTGACGGATACTCTTCAGCAGTGTGGGCGCATCGCTGCCCGGCAGGTCGGTTCTGCCAATGCCCAGTTTAAATAAAACATCGCCCCCGATAACAAATCCCTGCTCCTCGCAATACAGGCAAATATGGCCCGGGCTGTGACCAGGCGCAAACAGCACTTTTAACCTGTCTGCACCCAACCCGATGAACGCTCCCTCACGTAGAAAATGAACGGGACCACTATAAGGGTCGATGGGTACACCCCAGCGCAATCCGGCAGCGGGTGCGTTGTCCAGTATCAGCTTGTCCAGTTCATGCAGCCATGGCTGCAATTGCCAGGTCTCATGAATAAACTTGTTGCCAAAAATATGGTCAAGGTGGCAATGGGTATTTAACAAATATTTAGGCCGTAATCCGTTTTCAGCAATATAGCCAGCCAGTTCCAGGCGTTCATTACCGAAGTAACAACCCGGGTCAACAATGATGCAGTCGCCGGTCTCGTTGTGTAGTACACAAGTATTCTCTGCAAAGGGGTTGAACGTAAAAGACATAATTGTAAACATATTCCTTACCTTTTTAACTGTTTTAGCGTATATCATAATGAAAATAACGCTGGCTTTGCCTGGCCCGGAATCGGGCTGGTTTTACAGGCGGTGAAAAACCGGTTTTATTTTGAACACAGGCAAGTATCCATATCACCCAAATAGCATAATTTTAAATACTAAATATCCGGTATGCAATTTCAGAAGAATGGTTTGACACAGCAATATTTCAGCATGAAGAGATTAACACTGCTTACAACTGGCCTCCTTTTACAAAGCTTGATCTTTGCACAGATAGGTACAACTGAATTTGGCAAAAACAGGGTGCAATATAAAAAATTTAAATGGGCATATTACCAGACAGATAATTTCAACTCTTATTATTCACAAAACGGCGAGCCACTGGCCAAATATGTTGCACAGCTGGCAGAGAAGGAATTACCCGACATAGAAAGTTTTGTTGAATATGGCCTTCAGCGCCGAGCCAATATTGTGGTATACAACAGTTACGATGAAATGCAGCAATCCAATATTGGTTTAAGCCTCGACTGGCAGACTTCCGGGGGCACTACCAAACTCGTTAACAATAAGATGCTGGTCTATTACAACGGCGACCATGCCAACCTGCGCCGCCAGGTGCGCAGCGGGCTCGCAAAAATCTTACTGGATAATATCCTGTTTGGCGACGACCTGGGTGAATTCGCCGCCAACCAGGCCCTGCTGGATCTGCCCAAATGGCTTACCGATGGTTATGTTGACTACGCCGCTGAAAACTGGAGCACCGATCTGGACGACCAGTTGAAATCAGCCATCCTCTCCGGTAATTATAACAATTTTTACCAGCTCGCTTTCGAAAAGCCCCTGCTGGCAGGCCATGCTTTCTGGTACTATGTATCAGAAAAATACAAAAAGGAAAATGTTACCTATTTTCTTTACCTGGCAAGGGTATACCGAAACCTGAACAGCGCGTCTAACCGCATCGCCAAAAAGAAATTTAAGGAAGTGCTGAAAGACTTTATGGCCTATGAAAGCGACCGCTACGATAAAGATATCCGCGGCCGGCGCAACCAGCCCAAGGGCGCAGTTCAGAATACAGAAGAAGTGAATATTCATAAAAAATTCTTCCATTACTCTCCCAACCCGGCGCCCCGCAGCCAGACCTATGTTGTGTCTGAATATAATAAAGGCCGCTACTCCGTGGTATTGTACGAGAATTTCATCAACCGGAAAGTGCTGCTGAAAACAGGCGAGCTGTTTGAAGAAACCGAAACCAATCCCAACTACCCGCTGGTTTCCTGGGATGGGAAAGGCACCAACCTGGCCGTTGTATACAACCAGGAAGGAAAAGTGAAGCTGTTTGTATATGATTTACTGAAACGATATAAACCCATCAAACAGGACATACCCGATTTTGACCAGGTACAGGATATGAAATATATGCTGGATAAAAATACCCTGCTGTTCAGCGCTGTCCGCAACGGGCAATCAGACATTTTTATTTACAAAATAGATAAACAAAGCATTGAACAGATAACCAATGATGTGTACGATGATTTGGATGCTACTTTTATTTCTTTCCCGGGCAAAACAGGTATTATCTATTCTTCCAACCGGCCAAATGCAACTGCCAAAACAGGCGATACCATTCTGCCTTCAGACAATCACTATAATATTTTCCTGATAGACAACTGGAACAAGTCCGATTTCAAACAGATATCGCAGCTGAGCCGTTTAAAATATGGCAATGCCCGTTATCCAACGCCCTACAATTCTTCCCATTTTACTTATGTGAGCGATGAAAACGGAATCGGCAACCGCTGGGCCGGCTTTTTTACCACCCGGAGAGCAGGCATTGATACCGTGTATAAAGTCGGCGACGAGATATTGCACAACCCGGATGGCAAAGAGCTGGACTCTGTTCTGACCGCCAACAAAAAAACAGCGCCGGATTCTATGTTTACCTTTTCCATTACCAAAGATTCTGCTTATGTATTTCCGCTTACCAATTACCAGAGCAGTTTAAAAGAAACGAAAATAGCAGGCGATGCGGGCGTGGTGAGCGAAGTGAGACAGGAAGGCGACCTGGTTTTTTTCTACAAATTAAAAGTAGACGATGCCAACCTGAAAAAAAGAAATATCAACGCGCAACCCACCGATTTCAGGCGCAAGACCATCGAAAGCAGCCGAATTGCCAACGCCCAGGCTGCCAAAAATTTAAAAACAGATACGGTTAAGAAAAAAGATGCTTTTGAAAACGAATTTGAAAACGAAAAGAAAGATACTTCGGCCGCCGCTGTAACAAGCGCAAAAGCCGCCGAAGATGCCGGGCCCCCTTCTGTATTACGCAAGGCAAAACATTACGATTATAAACTCAAATTCTTTGGAGACAATGTATCGGCAGGGTTTAATAACGATGTATTGGTAAACCGTTACCAGCCATACACCGGCAGCCTGCCCATTTCTTTAAATGGCAATGGTTTCGACGGCTTGCTGAAAGCCAGTGTATTTGACATCATGGAAGATCTTCGTTTTACCGGGGCCGTACGCATTCCATTGATCAATACGGTTGGCGGCGGTACTGCCTTTTCCAATTCAAACCCAACCAGTACGCCCTTCATTGCCAGCAGCGGTTCATTGTTTGATGCCGGCAGCGAGTGGTTTGGCCGGTTCGATTACCTGAAAAAGCGCCTCGATTATTCCGTTGTTTATTACCGCGAAACGCAGCCCGGCTCTATTGCCAACTACAATGCAAAATTATATACGAACCTGTACCAGGGTATTATTAAATATCCGTTCGACAAGCTGAAAAGTATTCACCTCACCGCCGGCATCCGCACAGATAAATATGTGATCCGCGGCGAAGACGATGCTTCCCTGCAGGCACCCAATCAAAAACAGAGTTTCCTGCTTACCCACCTGGAATATGTATACGATAATACTATTGCGCCCGTTACCAATATTTACAAGGGCATGCGGTATAAAATATATGCAGACATAAATACCAACCTGAAAAAAGATACCACGCGCGAAAGCGGTAATTTCAATTTTGGCTTTGATTTCAGGTATTACTATCCTATCTACCGCAACTTTATCTGGGCATTCCGCGGTGCCGGCGATTTCAGCTGGTGGCCGCAAAA
>CAXTMV010000036.1:10162-29171 GCA_964245425.1 uncultured Flavihumibacter sp.
CTCTACTACCTGGGGGGTGCAGACGGATGGCTTTTTCCGAAAGCCAACCAGGGCAATACACCGCTGAATTCGGAGGATTATGCTTACCAGACCCTTGCTGTTAACCTGCGTGGCTTTAACCAGAATGTTGCCAATGGAAACAATAATGTTGTGCTGAACAGTGAATTCAGGTTGCCGGTGTTTACTACTTTCTTCAACAAACCCATCAACAACGCTTTCCTGCGCAATTTTCAGCTAACACAATTCATTGATCTCGGCTCTGCCTGGAACGGTGCCTACAATAAGATTCAGCGCCCGCAGGTTATTTATACAGATCAAAGCAATCTGAACAACCCGGTTAGTGTAGATATTAAAGCAGGTGGCATTGGCCCCTTTGTAGGTGGTTATGGTTTTGGTGCCAGAAGCACTTTACTTGGTTACTTTTTGAAACTGGATGCTGCCTGGTCAATGGATCGCTTCTTCCGCGGAAAGCCCATCTGGTATTTTGGCATGGGCATAGACTTTTAAAGACCACCTGAAAATAACAGAAAGCCGTTCCATCGCCGGAACGGCTTTTTTTTACACAGGACGGTGGTAATGGATCGGGTTTCAGAAGCCGCCTCAACAGGCGCTTTTTTTCATATAGAGGACTCGATGGTCTTTTACATTTAATCAATGCTGAATAAGAAGTATCTATCTGCTCCTAACTATAGGCGCTGCCCATTTTCTTTAGCGTTGCATACAGGATACTGAGAAAAAAAGTAAAACAAATGACCATGGCCCAGGCATTGTGATAATAGACCGGGTGCAATAATATATTCAGTATATCGGCCAGCAGGTGAAAGGGGTTGCTGAGCACATCCCAGCTGTTAAACCGCAGGTACCGGCCAATATAGATGCCGAGGGCATTTATCAGCATTACGGGGTAAATAAACAATCCCTCAAACCGGTATTGAAATTTGGCCTGCATTATTTTTTCAATGTGCCTGACCGATAGTATCCCCATCAGGCAGGCATTCCAGGCAAAAGACAGGATCAGCAACAGGTCATACCAGCGGGGCACAGAAAAGCTGTCGTTCAGGTGAAACAGATCGGTGAGCATGTAAAAGGCATTCGGTATAAACAAGAGCCAAAGAACCAGTAAGCCGGTAAACATCCATTTACTTTCCATCCAGGCAGGTCGCTGCAGCAAAGCAGCAGATAAAAAAAAGGGTACGGCGGCAAGGAACAGGTTCCATACCAGGAACGCAAAGGTAAGTCTGCCCGTATAGACCGTCCTTGCCACTAATAATAGAAAACCAAATCCAACCGAGCTAAGCAATAGTCGCTGTATCTCCGTTTTCAGCAGGTAAACGCGGACAGGGTAAAATGAAAAGAAGTTTTTTGTCATAGCAATACAGGTATAAAGATGATGCAGGCAGTGATAAAGGCCATCAGTGCTGTAACCAGCACGGCGGCGGCAGCAATGTCTTTGATAAATTTTATTTGGGGATGCTGTTGCGGGCAAACCATGTCGCAGAGTTGCTCCAGCGCAGTATTGAATAGTTCAGCTACCCATACCAACCCGATGGCAAATAAGATAAACAGGAATTTAGGTACCGGTAATTTTACCAGGCATGCCAGCACCAGTACCACACCGGTTGCAATAGCATGTATAATGGCATTGTGCTGGCTTTGGAAAAAAAACCGAAGCCCGCTGAATGCGAAATGAAAACTTTTTGCCCGCCTGCGCAGGGAGAATTTTTGTACTTGCATGATACTATTTATTTTTTGTGCCCGCCTCTGCCCTTCCCTGGAAAAGGAAAGACTTTATTAATTGTCTCCGTTGAGACGGGCTGGGTATGTTTCATTAAAATATTCGGTTGTACGTACAGGTTGTGTTATATCCGGCTGGCTGAAAAATGCAATGATTGCTTTCTTATTTACCAGCATGGCCACCACGCTGCTGGAAAACAGCGCAGCTATTATCAGTAATCCATAAATGATATTGTCTGCCAGGTAATGCGGGTTATTATAGCCGCTTGTAAAAATGCCCGCGCCAAATATGGCATAGGGCAGCGTACAACCGAAACAGAGCAAGACCAGTCTCCTGATTTTGGCCACAGCTTCCAAAGGCAAGTGGTTGATGGAAAGCGTAACAAAAAACAATACAATCAATACCGGCAAGCTACCTATGGCGGCACAAAGAGTGATGAGTAGCAGCACAACCAACCATTGCCATTCATTACTGTGGCCGCCCTCAACCAAAGTGAAGTATAATTCACTGCCGATGGCCAGAACCAGGCTGGTACAGATCCAGATGCGTCCGGCAGGAAATCGCCTGCGTACCGGCCATATTGCTGGCGGTATGTTAGTGCTGTTTAACTGATCATCGTTCATAGCCGAATCATTTATTGCTATTGGCAAGCGCGGAGGTCTTTGCCCGGAAATAATTTTTTTCATCAGCATCGGTCATATTCCAGGATAACCAGGAAAACTGTTCCTGTTCTTTTTTATAGGCGTTGATGCGTGCTTGCAGCGTAGCAGCCAGGTCATCTGCGCTGTCGCTGGCTGTTGAATCTTTTGCATGAAACTGTTTTTCCCTTTGCAGCAATACGGAAAAATTATCGTTCAGCACAGGCAGCACTTTATCAGACAGGCTCAGCAGGTAGGTTACGTTGAGCTCGGTGGTTTGCCGGTGTGCGATATTGTATTTTGCGATCAGCACATCCCACTGAACAGCCGACCCCAGCACCAGCAACGCCACCGCACCCCAGGCATTGACACGAAGCAGGTAGTAATTGGTTTTTGTGTACCGTACCTTACTGAATACTGTAAACAATCCAACCAATACCAGCAGCAAAAACAGCAATACACCGATGCGTTTATAGGTAAGCCCGAATTCACGTATATAATAGTAATCGCGCAGCAATACAGACATTACCAATATGGTATTTTGCAGCAGCCATATATAAGCGCCTGTTTTAAGCCATTTATTCTTTTTGTAGAAGTTCAGGTTGCCCCTGAAAAAAACCAACAAGAGCAGCATGGCCAGTACAATGGAGAGGATCAGCAGTTCTGTGCCCTCGTGCACCATGGCAGAGAGATTCAGGCCGCGCGAATAAGTAAAATGCAGCCAGAGATAGTTAATATCAATCAGGTTGATGGCAAACAGCAATGCATTTAGTAAAACCAGGCTGGTAACACCGGTCTTATTCTCATTTTTCAGGGCCATCACACCCCTTGCCAGTTTGCCCATAATGCCCACTGTTAGATCGTACCAAAGGTTCCGGTTTACATCCATTCTTTTTTTACGGATGCGCGACAGGTCATCAGCAGCAAGCGCATCCTTTTTTTCGAAAGAAGTATAAGCGGCCCGTAGCAGCAGGCTACCGGTTACGAAAAAACCCAGCAGTAAAAACAGCAGGCGGTTAAAGGAAAACAATTCGAAGAACCGGCTAAAAAATTGTTGCAGTACAGTGCCGATATTACTGATAAAATTTGCAAACACAGCATTGGCTAAGCTGTAAATAATAATAAATACGAGCAGGATCAGCAAAGGGAGGATCGCAAAACGGATGAAGCGGCCCGGCCTGAATCTTCGCTGCTTTTGCTGATCTTTGTTGCGAAGCAACTGAAAAAAGCGCCCGGTAAATTGCAGGGCGCCCGCTACCAGGGAACCACCGGCCAGCCAGGCAGACCGATGCGCATAGGCGGTAAAAGCCACCAGCAGCAGGCCCGTAACGGAGAAAGCCATCTTACTGAGCAGTGAATTGAATACGATAAGCGTACAAAGGCAAACCAGATGGGCCAGCAACAGGCAGACCACGGTGGTATTCCGCTGCGCTCCCTTGTACAGATAGAAAAGGCTGCCAACAATGAATGCATCAAAGATCAGGGCATTCACCGCCAGTTGTTCATTCCAGAAAATACTGTTAAAGAGCAGCGCACCGGCCGTAACCAGGAAAACGGAAACTTTGTTATTTTTCATACCAGTTCATTTTTTGTTTTAGGGAAGGAGACTTTTATAATAAATGTTTAATGGACAGTTGATTGATTTTAAAAGCACTTTGTTTTTCAAAGTGTAAATACAAAAAAAATTACTGCAGTGATTTGATCATTTGTTCCAGTGCATCCAGGTGTTGCTTAAAAGCTTTTTCGCCGGCCTTTGTAACGGAATACTCCGTATTGGTTTTACGACCCACAAAACCTTTCTGCACTTTAATAAATCCATTTTCTTCGAGTGTTTTTAAATGGGAGGCCAGGTTGCCATCGGTTACTGCAATCAATTCTTTTAATTCATTGAAATTGATTGTGGTGTTTACCACCAGGGCACTCATGATACCCAGCCGTATCCGGCTGTCAAAAACTTTGTTCAGGTGCTCAATTGGATTCTTCATACCCCCTGCGTTCTATATATTAGCTGCGTTCATATTTCCACCACATTACCAGACCGTAAATTATATGAAGTATCCCGAATCCCAATGCCCAGAAATAGAGGCCGTAACCGGGCATCCATAAATTAATAACCCCCAGCAATACCTGAAAATAACCCAGGTATTTTACTTCGCCCAGGGTATACTTACTGCCATTTACCAGGGCAAGTCCATAGAAAATCAGGCAGGAAGGCGCAATCATACCATATTCTTCCAGCTGCAGCATCCGGTATACCACAAAAGCCCCCGCCAGCAATGGAACAGTGGTATTGAACAAGAGCCGCCGCGCACTGGTGCCCCAAACAGCCACTCCTTCTTTCCGGCTGCGGAAATAGGTAAAAATAAAGGAGAAAATAAAAGCCGAAACAAAAGTAATGCCGGCTACCAGCAACAGCGTGCCTTCCAGGAAAGTAAACCCGAGCAGGCCCCTGCCGGCATGCCGGCCCTGGCTGATAAAATAATGCGCGGCACCCGCGCCCGCCAGTGCACAAATGCCCGCCGCCATACCACTCCAGCCACTTAAACTAATGAAACGGCTGCTGCGCTCCATGATGCGCTTCATATCCTGTATGGCTGCCAGACTTTGCTCGGGATTGTCCATATTAAAAGCACTTTGAAAGACAAAGTAAAAATAAAAAATCCATTATTCCAAATCATTGTCAAAAGTTTTTGGTTCGATGGTTCATGGTTCGTCGTCTTTCACAACTGTTGCGCAGGCGCACGCCGAACGACCGAACTTCGAACTTGTAAGAACTATGAACTTTTCCTTAACTTACCCGTCCAACCAACGATTGCAGCATGCAGATAACCTATATACTGGCGCTCGACCAGGGCACCACCAGTTCAAGAGCCATTTTATTTGATCATGAAGGCGATATTGTAACCACGGCACAAAAAGAATTCAGCCAGATCTATCCCCAACCGGCCTGGGTAGAGCACGATGCCGAAGAAATATGGAGTTCCCAGTTCAGCGTAATGGCAGAAGTAATGGCTAAGCAGAATATCACTGCCGGGCAAATAGCGGCCATCGGCATCACCAACCAGCGCGAGACAACCATTGTATGGGACAGAACAACCGGTAAACCGGTCTGCAACGCCATTGTATGGCAGGACCGGCGCACAGCTGCTTTCTGCGATGAGCTGAAAGCGAAAAACAAGGCGGCCCTCATCCAACAAAAAACAGGATTGATCATCGATGCCTATTTTTCTGCCACCAAACTGAAATGGATACTGGATCAGGTGCCCGGCGCCCGTGAAAAAGCCCGGAAAGGAGAACTGGCTTTTGGCACGGTAGACAGTTGGCTGGTTTGGAAACTATCCGGCGGAAAACTGCATTTCACCGACGTGTCCAATGCTTCCCGGACCATGCTGCTGAATATTCACACCGGCCAGTGGGATGAGGAACTGCTGCAGCTCTTTGATATACCGGCTCAATTGTTACCCACCGTAAAACCCAGCAGCGAGCGGTATGGCGTTACCGAGATTACCGGGATACCCATTGCCGGTATCGCCGGCGACCAGCAGGCAGCGCTGTTCGGTCAAATGTGCACGGCACCCGGCATGGTCAAAAACACCTATGGTACCGGTTGCTTTATGTTGATGAATACCGGAGAAAAGGCAGTCTCCTCTAACAACAACCTGCTCACCACCATTGCCTGGAAGATCAATAACAAAACCGTATATGCCCTGGAAGGAAGCATCTTTATTGCCGGCGCCGTGGTGCAATGGCTGAGAGACGGCATGCTGATGATACGTTCCGCAGCAGAGGTAGAATCCCTTGCGGCCAAAGTACCCGATACAGGCGGCGTATACCTGGTACCCGCTTTTGCAGGCCTGGGGGCACCTCACTGGAACCCTTATGCGCGCGGAAGCCTGTTTGGCGTTACCCGTGGCACGGGTCGTGAACATATTGCGCGGGCCGCGCTGGAAAGCATTGCCTACCAGACAACAGACGTATTAAAAGCAATGGAATCCGACGCAGGTATCAGCATAAAAGAATTACGCGTAGATGGGGGTGCCACGGTTAATAACCTGCTGATGCAGTTCCAAAGTGATATTTTACAGGTAGACGTTGTACGGCCGAAAGTATATGAAACCACCGCATTGGGTGCAGCTTACCTGGCCGGGCTGGCCGTTGGCTATTGGAATGGCATAGAAGAAATACAACAACAGTGGCAGGCAGATCAAACCTTTGCCGCTGCTATGCCACAGGAAAAAACCGCCGCCCTGCTGCAAGGCTGGCAACGTGCCGTAAAAGCAGCCATTGCCTGGGCAGACTCTTGAGTCTCGCGCAGATGGTCTTTAGCCGGTCGCCTTTGCAGTCATCAACCGTTTATTAACTTTACTGAAAACCGATAACTGTCTACTGAATATACTGCAATAGCCAACATTCAATGACTGTCTACCAGAGACTAAACACGGCCGCAAAGATTACCGGCTATTTATTATTATGAACAGACATGCAATGATAGATAAAATGATATCGCACCGCGGCCAGTGGGATATCTGTATTATTGGCGGGGGCGCCACCGGCCTGGGAACCGCCATTGATGCGGCGTCGCGCGGCTACAGCACCATCTTGTTTGAGCAGGCCGATTTTGCAAAAGGCACTTCGTCGCGCTCAACCAAACTGGTACATGGGGGTGTTCGCTACCTGCAGCAGGGAAATATTAAACTGGTGATGGACGCGCTCAAAGAAAGAGGAACGCTTAAAAAAAATGCACCGCACCTGGTAAAAAACCAGTCTTTTATTGTTCCGAATTATAAATGGTGGGAAGGCCCTTACTATGGCGTTGGATTAAAAGTATACGACTGGATGAGTGGTAACCTGGGCCTGGGCCCTTCTGAATGGCTTAGCAAGGAAGAAGTGCTGGAAAGAGCACCCACACTGGATCCGGCAGAATTACGCGGTGGCGTTTTATACCACGATGGGCAATTCGATGATGCCAGGCTGGCCATTAACATGGCACAAACCGGGGCAGAACAGGGCGCCTGCCTGATCAATTACTGCAATGTACAGGGCTTTGTAAAAGTAAATGACAAAATAACCGGCGTGCAGGTAAAGGATCAGCTGGATGGAAAAGAATATGACATTACCTGCAAGGCCGTTATCAATGCCACTGGCGTATTCAGCGACGCGGTGCAGCATATGGACAATCCGAAAAAAGAAAAAACCATTGCGCCCAGCCAGGGTATTCATATTGTGCTCGACAGTGAATTTCTGCCCGGTAACAGTGCTATTATGATACCGCATACAGATGATGGCCGGGTATTATTTGCCGTTCCCTGGCACAAAAAAATAATTGTGGGCACTACAGATACCCCTGTAAAAAAGATCGGCGATGAACCGGTGGCGCAGGCGGCAGAAGTGGATTTTATCATTCATCATATTGGCCGTTATCTTACAAAAGATCCTACTATCCACGATGTAAGGAGCATTTTTGCCGGCCTGCGTCCGCTGGTAAAAGCTGAAAGCAAAAAAACAGCCGAGCTGTCCAGGGATCATGTCATTACGATTGCCCCTTCCGGTCTTATCAACATACTAGGCGGTAAATGGACCACCTACCGAAAAATGTCTGAAGATGTGGTGAATACGGCTGCCATCAACAATATGCTACCCGTAAAAGAATGCCTGACAACAGACTTACCCATACACGGGGCCCAGCCTACCCAGGATTTCAGTAATGATTTTTATTATTATGGAACAGACTGGCCCGCGATTGAATTGCTGGCTGCAAAAGATCCTGCCCTGCACGAAAAAATTCATACCCGTTTGCCGTATACCAAGGCAGCCATTGTTTGGGCGGTGCAGGAAGAAATGTGTATGACCGTTGATGATGCACTGTCAAGAAGAACAAGATCTATTCTGCTGGATGCCAGGGCCGCACTGGAAGCAGCACCTGCCGTGGCAGCGCTGATGGCAAAACTGATGAACAAAGATGAGAAATGGATCTCCGGGCAATTGCTGGCATTCAAAAAAATTGCCGTCAATTATATTCCCGAATACCAATAACTAAACCCAACGATTATGCATCCTTTCCTGGGCGAATTCATGGGCACTGCCATCCTGATTGTCTTGGGCAATGGCGTAGTGGCCAATGTAGTATTGAATAAAACCAAGGGCAACGGCGGCGGCCTCATTGCCATCACTTTCGGTTGGGCCATTGCAGTATTTGCGGGCATTTTTGTGGCCTCTCATTTCAGTAAGGCACACCTGAACCCGGCTTTTACACTGGCAGCCGCTTATGTTGGAAATGGTTTTCACTGGTCAGATGTACCCGTATACATCGGCGGTCAATTGCTGGGTGCCATGACGGGCGCCGGGCTGGTCTGGCTGGCTTATAAGCTTCATTTTATTGCCACGCCCGATGCCGATGCAAAGCTGGCCTGTTTTTGTACCAGCCCTGCTATACCCAGCACGCCCAATAACCTGATAACCGAAATGATTGGCACTTTTGTGTTGGTGTTTGCAGCCCTGTACATTGCGGCGCCCGCCACCACCCTGGGCGCATTGGATGCGCTGCCGGTGGCGCTGGTGGTGCTTGGCGTGGGGCTTTCACTGGGCGGTCCAACGGGCTATGCTATAAACCCGGCCCGCGACCTCGGACCGAGGATCATGCACGCGGTTCTACCCATCAGGGGTAAACGCAATAGCGACTGGGCTTATGCCTGGATACCGGTACTGGGGCCGGTGATGGGTGGCCTGATAGCGGCAGTGCTGTATAAGTTGATTAGTTGACTGGTTGATTACTAAGAACAGGAATTGTAGAGGGGGAATGGGTCGTTAATCCTATCATCACAGGTTATAGAACTTACTTTATTTTTTCAAAGACCAGCTCCGAAGGAGTAATGTGTGCACAAGTGCATGGGAAAACCAGGTTTCCTTATCCCTTTTAATTTTTACTTTTGGCCTGCAAACAAATCAGACATCATCACACCAGACAGCAGAAATAAAATTTTATGGCGAAAATAAAACTCTCAGACATCGACACCCGGGCGCCCAAAGACTTCGACAAACAGGCAACCAAAGAAAAGAATATTGAACTGACCAACGAGCTGGATGATCTGCAGAACCTGTTATACGCAGAAGGCAAGCATGCTGTTCTGGTGGTAGTACAGGGTATGGATGCCAGCGGTAAAGACGGTGTTACCCGGAATGTATTCAGTAAAATGAATCCGCAGGGCGTTACAGTCAGATCATTCAAAGCACCTACGGCAGAAGAACTGTCGCACGATTTTTTATGGCGCATCCATTCGCATGCACCTGCCAAGGGAATGATCCAGATTTTTAACCGATCGCATTATGAAGACATACTGGTAACCCGGGTGCACAAATGGTGTGATGACGAGACCGCAAGAAAAAGAATGAAGGCCATCAACGATTTTGAGCGGCTGTTAACCGAACACAATAATACAATCGTCCTGAAATTCTACCTGCATATCTCGCGCGAAGAACAGCAGCAGCGGCTGGATGAAAGAGTCAAAAATCCGGACAAACAATGGAAATACAATGAAAATGATTTTTCCGAAGCCAAATTATGGAAAGATTATATGAATATGTATGAAGATTGCTTCGAAAATTGCAACGATATTCCCTGGACCATTGTACCATCTGATCAAAATTGGTACAAGGAACATATTGTTGCAAAAAAATTGCGCGATACCCTGAAAGACCTGAAAATGCAGTTCCCGGGTATAAAAAAATAATGATTTTTTTGTTATTGGATGCAACCGTTGAAAGTAGAATTGCAACTTATCCGTACATTCATACAGATAACTGTTTATTTACCACCTAAATTAATTGATTATGGGCATGTTAAAAGAATTCAAGGACTTTGTAATGCGCGGCAATGTGGTCGACCTGGCCGTGGCAGTTGTTATCGGTGCTGCTTTTACCGCCATTGTCTCCTCCCTCGTAGACAATGTAATTACACCGCTGTTGCTGGCACCCGCTTTAAAGGCCGCCAATTTACAGGATATCGAGAAACTTGCCTGGGGGGCCGTTAAGTACGGACTTTTCATATCTGCTGTTATCAAGTTTATCATTATTGCATTCATCCTTTTCCTGATTGTGAAGGGATTTAAAAGCCTCGAAAAGAAAACGGTTCCTTCTGCAACAGAACCATCGTCTACTGATAAATTATTAATGGAAATCAGGGATTCACTAAAAAAATAATTATTTTCGCGTCAACACCCGAAGCTGTTCCCGGATTTTGTATAACCCACGTGAGCCCGTTTGCCGTATGTTATACTTTTTTCAGGAACAGCTTTTATTTAGCCTTCCGGTAAAAATACATGGCCGGACCGGCCCGTTGCTGCAACCTGTATAAGCCCGCTACCGTCTTGCACAGGTATTGTAAACCATAAAAAAGCGTACATGAAAAAAATGTTGTTAGTAGGCCTGGTAATGGCTGCAAGCCAGCTCGTAAATGCCCAGGATAAAACAGTTCAGGATCTAAAAAACGCCAGTTCAAAAAATATTGCAAAGGATCCCAATGACACCATTCCCAAAATGTGGAAAACAGGCGGTCTATTCAACCTTAATTTCGGGCAAACATCCCTGTCTAACTGGGCTGCCGGCGGCGACAACCTTACCCTCAATGTAAATGGTATTTTAAACCTGCACGCTTTCTATACAAAAAACAGGAATAACTGGGATAATAACCTCGATCTCTCGCTGGGATATGTGAAAACAACGTCGCTGGGTAGCCGAAAAAGCGACGATAACATTGATTTTACGTCTAAATACGGCTACCAGCTAACCCCCACGAGTAAGTGGTATGGCAGTGCATTGGTCAATTTCCGTTCGCAGTTTGCGCCGGGTTATTCCTATACCGATACCAGCAGAACCAAGATCTCGGCTTTTACATCCCCCGCTTATGCGCTGATCTCGCTGGGTTTTGACTTTAAGCCCAACAAGAATTTTTCTTTATTCCTGTCGCCCATCTCCAGCCGCTGGGTGATTGTGTCGGCTACCGGTTTAAACCCGCTGACCCCGAACGATAAAGGTAATGTATACGGTGTACCGCTGGGCAAAACGGTTGAAAATGAAATCGGTGCCTACCTGAGCGCTACTTATTTCCAGGAATTTATCAAAAATGTAACCTATAAAGGAAAACTGGATTTGTTTTCCAACTATAAACACAACCCCGGCGATGTGGATGTGTACATGACCAATCTCTTAAGCACCAATGTATTTAAAGGCCTGTCTTTTACCTTTGGGCTGGATGTAGTGTATGACGACGATGTGCGTATTTTTGGGCCCAACAAAAACGGTGCCCGCACCCAGTTCAGGGAATACATCGGCCTGGGATACCTGAAGAAATTTTAACCCGTTCTCTTATTTACGCTACGGTAGTCCCTACAGGCTACCGTATTTTTTTGTTGCCGCTGTGGATATACCGTTAAGATCTTTAGCCGATCCCCGGTCGGCAGGGGCAGCGAAAAAGCATTATTTGCTTACATTTGTCAGGTTTCAGCACCTTAATTTGTAAGCAGTAAATGAATCAATGTGAGTGCACCATCCTACCAGATTAAATTAGCCCAGTTTGAAGGTCCGTTCGACCTGCTGTTGTTTTTTATTGAACGCGATGAACTGGATATATACAATATACCCATCACGAAAATCATCAGCGATTTCCTGGCATTTGTGCACCAGCAGGAAAAATTAAATATTGAGTTGTCGAGCGAATTTATCCTATTCGTATCCACCCTGATGCGCATCAAGGCCAAGATGCTGCTGCCCCGCAAGGAAATAGATGCACAGGGTAATGAAATTGATCCCCGACAGGAGTTGATTGACAAGATCCTGGAATACAAGAAATACAAAGAGGCCGCTGCCCGCATGGCAGATATGGAAGCCATTCGTATGCTGATGGTCAAACGCGGCAACCTGCAAAAGGAAATAGCCGGCATCGGCGAAGAAGCGGGCGAAGGCACGGAAATACAGAATATTACGCTTTATAAACTGATGAAGGCCTTTGAAAAGGCCATGCAGCGCATGTACGATCGTAACCACCGGCCCGTGCACACCGTGGTGCGTTACAATTATACCATGGAGCAAAGCCGCGAATTCATGCTCAAAAAAGTACAGGCGGAAAAAACAACGGCTTTTGAAAAAATCTTCGAAATCTGCGAGAACCGCATTCACGCACTTTTTCTCTTCCTCTCCCTGCTGGAACTGGTACAGCAAAAGTATATGTTCATCATTACAGGAGAAGGACGGAATAATTTCATCCTGGAAATCAATGAAAACAGGGAAGAAGAAATACCATTCGATCTTCCTGCCGCCAATCCTGCATAAAAACTGACGAATAGACGGGTTTCTTCCCTACATCATCAATTTACATAAATGGTACACTAATTGATGTTTAAACATCAAAATAAAACAACAGTTATGAAAACAATATTCCATCCCGCTGCAGAAAGGGGACATGCAAATTTTGGCTGGTTAGACAGCCACCATTCATTCAGCTTTGGTCAATGGCACAATGCCCAGAAAATGCATTTTGGCTTGCTGAGGGTACTCAACGACGATATTGTGAAAGGCGGAGCCGGTTTTGGCACCCATCCGCACGATAATATGGAAATCGTGTCCATTCCGCTCTCCGGTGCCCTTGCCCATAAAGACAGCACCGGTACCAGCGAAGTAATCAGCACAGGCGATGTGCAGATCATGAGCGCCGGGTCGGGTATCTCGCATTCGGAATTCAATGCCTCAAAAACAGACCCGGTCAATTTCCTCCAAGTCTGGGTATTCCCCAAGCAACAGGACATTACACCGCGTCATGATCAGAAAACATTCGACCCTGCTCAAAGAGTGAACCAATGGCAGGTAGTAGTGAGTCCGGAAGAAAAAGACAAAGCCGTATGGATTAACCAGGATGCGAAATTCTCGCTGGCCACGATTGAAGCAGGCAAAGAACTGGAATACAAAAATGCTTTTCCGGGTAATGGCGTATACTTTTTTATCCTGGAAGGAAAGGCCACGGTAGCAGACAAGCAGCTAAACAAAAGAGATGCAATAGGTATTTCTGAAACAGATGCGGTAAACATACAAGCAACGGATACGGCTTCTGTATTGGCCATTGAAGTACCGATGTCTTTAAATTAAAATAAAAAAAAGGAGGTCTTTATGACCACAAGAACCATCGCGCAAATAGAAAGCGCCACCAATGAAAGTGTAGGTGATTTCAAAATAAAAAATGTATTGCCCACCCGCAACCTGAAACAGGTTGACCCGTTTTTACTGATCCACCACATGAGCCCTTTTGAGCTGCAGCCGGGTGCCGAAACCCGTTTACCACCACATCCGCATGCCGGCTTTGAAGTGGTAACCTATCTGCTGGACGGAGAATTCTTTCACCGCGACAGCAAAGGGCACGATCAAATTGCCAGGGCGGGTGATGTGAACTGGATGACATCCGGATCGGGTATCATTCATTCGGAAGGCCCTGCCGAAAAGATGTTGAAAACAGGTGGCACCGTGCAGCTGCTGCAGCTATGGATTAACCTGCCGGCAGACCAAAAAAAACAGCCTGCCAGTTTTCGGCATTATGCAGCAGCTACCTTACCCGTTGTTGAAAATGAAAAAACCCGTTTGAAAGTAATAATAGGCGACTACCATGAACAATCATCGCCCATCAGCACCCAAACACCAATGTTTTTATACCACCTCACCATAAAAAAAGATGCCCTGGTAACCATCCCGGTAAAGGATGACCATACGGCAGCCGCCTATATTATGCGGGGTACAATTAAAGTATTGGGCCAAGCGCCCGTGGCGGGCGAACTGGTGAATTTTAATATTGATGGTAACCAGCTGGTGTTTACCGCGGTGGAAGACGCTGAAGTATTGGTGCTGGGCGGCCAGGCCATCAAAGAAAAGGTAGTAAGCTATGGACCTTTTGTAATGAATAGTTTTGAAGAAATACAACAGGCAATGCAAGCCTATGAAACCGGGAAGATGGGTGTGCTGGAATATTAATGTATGCCTGATGTGTGACGGCTGATTTTGGGATCAGCCATCACACATCAGGCATCTTTGCGGTTGCGCCTGCGCTGTAGCCAGTCTATTCCGTAGCCCAGGCCCAGGGCAATAGCAGCCATTGCTATAAGTCCGAGATAGGTGGGCAGGTCGACCAGTCCCATATCAATTCCCTTGAAACGCATCTTTTGTTTAAAAAGGCCAAGGATGAAACCTATTGTGCTCATCAGGCCCATTAAAATACCAAACAAAAATAAGAGGGCACTGGCACAACCCGCCATGCCGATTTTTTCTTGTCCGCCAGATGGCTTATCCCTCTTTATCGTAGCCATAATAAATTGTATACAATTGCTGGAAGTCGCAGATTGCCGGTTCAGCGGGCCCTTTATTTTAATTTACACAGCATTTGCAGCTGCATAAAATCCCCGGATCTTACAATACCGATAGCTGGAAATCACTCTTTTTCATGCACCCATAATTTGGTCACGGATTCGGTTGACCCGTAGATGGCCGCGCTTTCCGGCAGGCTGTCGGCCGGAAAAAAATCGATTCGATTAGGAATGGGCATAACGGAAAAGGCTTTAATATCAACCGGGGCCGCATCTACCCCCGCGGCATATGATTTACTATATACATGGGCTTCACATTCCAGGTCGCGGTTATAATTATTGATAACGCTGTAATGGGATCCCAGATCAACCGGTGCAAGAGATCCATTGGTAAATTTAAATTTGAATGGTGCAAAAACAAACATCTCCTTACAATTGGTCTTGCTTGTAAAGACATAGGCTTTGCGTACAAAAACGCTGAACAAGATAGGCAGTATTACCAGCAGCAAAAAAGTAACGGCCTGCAGCTTGTCATTTTTACCAACCGGCTTTTTGAAGCCACGGTAAAAAAAATAAAGAAACACAATTACTACAGCACTGAACAACATCCAGCCTGTGGAAAGTGACAACAACATATTTTTCTATTTTACTGTTACAACTGACATGAAAAGCAAGCTGTGCTAACCTGTATTTACTTTATAGGCGTAAATACCGGCAACAGCCATAATTTGGCCATACTTTGAACAATGGAAACAGGGGGAAGCAGTACCTACTAATGAAATAAATGCATTCTGCTCAAATAAGCAAAAAATATTACCGACGTATCGGACCTGGAACCAGGCTGCAGGATACTTAACCTGCATTGCTGCAATAAATATATAGTAAAATGCTCTTGTGAGAATTATCGATGATGGGTGCCAGCTCAGCTAAAAAAGAAGGGGCAACGGCCGGGCAGCCTTCGGTTTGTGCAATCGGCCATTTGCTCTCAGCAGCGGGTATGCTGCCCATAGCGTGCAGTACTACATAGCGTTTGGCTGCATGGCTGTTGCTGTTATTCAGTCCGTATAATTTATACGACAAGCCAAAACTGCCGGCATAGGGTTTACCAATTTTATAAATGCCAAGCGAAGTACAATTGCTGCCTTCTCCATTCGAAAATTTCCGATCGAAGGTAAATTTTTCATTACCCTTGCCATGCGCCACCAATCCTTTCTTAAGAATGGTATTATGGGCAAGGTTTACCACCAGGAACCGATCCTTTCCGGATTTCACCCGCATATCTACAAAAAAAGCCACGGCAGTATCATAATTATTTTCCGCCGCAAATTTCTTTATCTTATCAATCTTTCTCTTCAGTGTTTCAACAGAATAGGTGGTGGTTCCTTTTTCAGGCCTGGCCATTGTAAAAGAAGGAGGAATAAAAACATAGCGGCCACCTTTTTCAATAACCTGGTGAGCAACAGGTGCTGCTGGCAAAGGCCTGGTTTCAGGTATGTATTCCGGCGGCCCCATTAACGGCACTTTTTTATTGGCCGCAGCGGCGTGAAAAACAGGCGCAGCAAGATCATTTCCGGCACTTGCTGCATGAAAGGTATTACAGGCGGTTAAAAACGATAAGCATACACCGGTTAAGGTTCTGAGACTTGTAGGGTACATGATCCAGGAATTAAGGCCAGGCAAAAATCATTGGACTGACCGGATGATGGATATAAAAAAAATGTGAGTAACCTGCAATAGTCTTTACTACTTAGCAATAGGTAAGAATAAATCGTATTGCAGTACAAAACTGGCTAAAAACCGTAAATACCGCAATCGTAGTTATACCAAGTGGGCGGGCTTTGCCGTCGTAGAAACAACAAAACCCGGTGGAATGCCGGGTTTTATCGTTTTTCTAAAGGGTGTTTGTATTGTATATTAATGTCTTACCTGTGCATCGTGTTTCTGACGATAGATAGCACGGCTGGCGCGGTTCTGTTCGCGGTGTAATTTGGCCCTTTCTTTAGGCGTTACTGTACCATCTGCTTTTGCTTCTTTTTTATCGTTCTGGATTTTTACTTCACGGGCTTCCAGGTGTTCTGTTTCTTTAGGTGTTAATTCGCCGTCTTTTACGCCTTCGGCTATTCTTTTCTGCTGGTTTTCCTGTCTTTCCTTAACAACCGGTGTTTGTGTCTGACCAAAACCAACGGAAGCTATCGTTACAAAAGCAAGCAACAAACCGGCGCTGATGAAATTCTTTTTCATAAAGTTGATTTTTATTGTTTTTTAAAATAGTTACCTAATACAGACCCGGAACGGTTCTGAAGGTTTAAAAAGGGATTAAAAAAGATTGCGAGATTTGGGATTTTGAGATTTTTCGATTTTGGGATGTATTGTACCGCAAACCCGTTTAAAATAACCTGAAAATATACCAGGTGAACAGGGAATACGCAATACCATACAGAAATAAAAAATTAACCATCAAAAAATCCACAGCAGCACAGGTTGTTTGCTATTATCGATTAAAGGTGCCAACGCCTGTAAGAAATCCGGCGATACAGCCGGGCAGCCGTTGCTCTGGCAAACAGGATAAGGATCTACTTCCTTTTCCGGTACACATTGCATGGCGTGCAAAACAACAAACCGGTTATAGGCGTTGCTGTTTGTTGTATCGAGCCCGTATAATTTATACGCCAATCCGAACTTTCCCTGGTAAGGTCTGCCTATGCTGTATTTACCCAATGAGCTGCAGCCGCAGCCTTCTTCATTACCAAATTTTCTGCCGGCCAGCCAGGCCTGGTTACAATTGCCATGCGTAACCAGCCCGCTCAGTAAAACTTTGTTCTGTTTAAGATCATAAACGAAAAATCTTTTTTTACCGGAGGCTACCTGCATATCAATTAAAAAACACACCCGGCTATTCATTTGCTTCGCCATTGCGTATTGCCTTGCCCTGTATGCCATGCCAGTTAATTTTTCCTTGACTGCATTGTTTGCAGGGGTTGGTATGGCCGGCACCGCCCTTCCGGCAGTATGCAGTTTAGTGATGTACCAGGCGGCACTCACAGCGGAAAACAACAATAAGCTGATAACGGAAATGAAAAAGATGCGTTTCATGAGAAGGGGTATAATAACCCAGGATGCATCCTCACAATACTTCCATACCGATAAAAAGCAAAGCCTGAACTGTTATAATATTTTTAACAAGGAGGGGGGGTACAGGTTTGGATAAAATACCGGCAGCAGGCAAGCCCGGAGTACTGCTGTATAACAGCACAGAATAAGCCCTGTGTTACCAAGTTACAACCTGGTATGCGACAATGATTAACCAACTTTTTCCGTCGCCGTTATGTTTTCTTTCATCATTTCCCTTACGGCATCTGCAATGCCATTGGTATCAAAACCGCATTCCCTGTGCAATTCTTTCAGGGTGCCATGTTCGATATAATGATCAGGAATACCCAACATTTTAACAGCGGCTGTATAGTGATGTGCCACCATAAATTCAAGCACCGCAGTGCCAAACCCACCGGTAGTGGTGCCATCTTCTACCGTGATTACTTTATCGTACCGGCTAAATACCTCGTGCAATAATGCCTCATCCAACGGCTTGGCAAAACGCATGTCGTAGTGGGCGGGATTAATATCCTCGTTCTTCAGATCGCGTATGGCAGCCGCTGCAAAATTGCCGGGGTGGCCCAATGTAAGAATGGCAATGTCTTTTCCGTCTTTCAATTTTCTACCCGTACCGATTTTTATCGCTTTCATTTCTGTTCTCCATTCAGGCATCACGCCTTCTCCGCGCGGATAACGGATAACAAAAGGATCTATGGTCTCGTCCAGCTGGGCCGTATACATCAGGTTGCGCAGTTCACTTTCATTCATGGGTGCGCTGATGACCATGCCTGGTATGCAGCGCATATAGGCTATATCATAGGCCCCATGATGGGTGGGTCCGTCTTCGCCTACCAGGCCGGCCCTGTCGAGACAGAAAATAACCGGTAATTTTTGAATGGCCACATCATGCACTACCTGGTCGTAGGCCCTTTGCATAAAAGAGGAATAAATATTACAAAACACCCGCAGGCCCTGTGTAGCCATGCCTGCGCTAAGGGTTACTGCATGTTGTTCGGTAATGCCCACATCGAAGGCACGGTCGGGCATTTTTTCCATCATATATTTTAATGAAGAACCGCTGGGCATGGCGGGGGTAATGCCAAAGATCTTTTCATTTTTTTCCGCCAGTTCAATAATGGTAAGACCAAATACGGCCTGGTATTTGGGTGGCTGGGGAATATCGAATTTCTTCTTATAGATCTCGCCGG
>CAXTMV010000037.1:0-5623 GCA_964245425.1 uncultured Flavihumibacter sp.
GCTCTTCCCCGATATATTACTCAGCTCTACGCTGGAAAAGCACTTTCCAAAATAAAGCTTGGTAAGAATTAGTTGTTTTAAATGACTCCCAACAGTCATAAGCGGTTCTTTTTGTTAAACAGGGTATTTATAAAGTTTGACGAACTTAATAAACTTTAACATATTAATAAAATAAATTTAACCACAGGATCATTTTCCCAGGCCTTGTTATTTAATTAGTAGACCCTTCTACCCTCTTTTTTTGCTATGTTGGTTCTGGTAAACGAAGGCAACCACGTATTTATACGATAAAATTGATTGGTCATGGGGATGGGCAACCGTCGGTATGGCTTTCAGCACGCAGGAAGCAGTTCGTTTAATAAGCCTGGACAGGAGGATGTTCTACACTCATTTTTGCTAAAATGGACGGTCAGCAATACCGATGCCCCATGTTGCAGAAGGCTTTTTCCCCATTTCTATTACCAGTTCACCGCCCCGCAGGATGTCCGCATGCAGCAAAAATGATTTCGAGTAAGGCTGGCCATTCAATTGTATACTTTGTATATACTTGTTTACAGAACTATTGTGTTGTACCAATATATGAAATTTTTTTCCTTCCGGTAACTTTATTACAGCATCGTCCATCACAGGGCTGCCAAAAACATACAATCCATTGGCAGGGTGCACGGGATACATGCCCAATGCGCTCCAGATATACCAGGCCGACATCTGCCCAACATCCTCATTGCCGCAGATGCCCGCAGGTTTATCCGAATAAAGACTGTCCAGTATATACCGGATCTTATCGGCTGTTTTCCAGGGCTGTCCTACAAATGAATAGAGATAAGTAATATGATGCCCCGGTTCATTGCCATGTGCGTATTGCCCTATCAGGCCGGTAATATCTGCGGAAGCCTCCTTGCCCATCTCTCCTTTCTGTGTGAACAGGGAGTCTAATTTGGCGATGAATTTTTTCTCGCCGCCCAGTAACTGTACCAGCCCTTCTACATCCTGTGGTACCAGCCAGGTATACTGCCAGGCATTGCCCTCGCTGAAGTCGTCTTTCATATGCCTGGAAACAAAGGGGCTGAAAGGGGTACGCCAGTCAGTTTCGTTTATCCGTCCCCGTACGAAACGGCTGCTGCTGTCAAAATAGTTTTTATAATATCGGCTCCGCTGACTGAAATACCTGTAATCATCCTGCCGTCCGGATTTTTTTGCCATTTGTGCAATGCAGGCGTCGGCGATGGCATATTCAAGCCCCATGGCCACCGATTCAACCATGCTGTCTGCCGGGATATAACCCAGTTGTTTTACAAAATGCAAACCCCGCGTATCGCCCATGGCCGTTTGCTTTACCGCTTCATAGGCCAGCGCGGTATCAAAACCTGTTATCCCTTTCAGGTACGCATCAGCCACTACTTCAATGGCGCTGTTACCGGGCATTGTATTGGTTTCATTACCCATCAGGTGCCAGACCGGCAACCGCCCCTGCTGCTGGTAAATGGCCAGCAGTGAATTGATTTCATCGCCTACTTTTTCAGGATGCAGCACCGTATACAAAGGTGCCGCAGCACGGTACACATCCCACAGTGAAAAAGTGGTCAGGTTGGTAAATCCTGCTTTCGGGTGCACCTGTTTATCTGTGCCGTAATAATCACCATTGGCATCGTTAAAAACAGAGGGCGCTATCATGGTATGGTACAGTGCCGTATAGAAAATACGTTTTCTTGCCGGTTCATTTGTCTGTATGACCATCTTGCTGAGTTCAGCATTCCAGGCTGCCTGTGCGGCCGCGCGGATGCCGTCAAAATCCCAACCAGGTATTTCTGTTAGGATGTTTTGCCGTGCATTTTCCATGCTCACGGGCGAGATACCTACTTTTACCTGTACGGATTCATTTTGCCGGGTACTGAAATATGCAATGGCTTTTACACTGTCGGCCATCAGCACGGTACCCGCCTGAGGCGATTTATTTTTATACAGCACGAGCCTGGTAAAGGGTTTTGAAAAGATGGCGCTGAAATAAATGCGCTGTTCAGCCGCCCAGCCTTTTGAAAACCGGTAACCGGCAACGGTTGAGTCATTTATTATTTTTATGTAGGTATCTGTGGGCTTATCCTGTATGCCCTGTGCCAGGTCTATTTCTATATGGGCCGATGCTGATGCCGGAAAAGTATAGCGGTGAAATCCTACCCTGGTGGTAGCCGTTAGTTCTGCTTTTATACCGTAGCGCTGCAGCAGCACGCTGTAATAGCCGGGCCGCGCGGTTTCCGCCTGGTGCGAGAAAAGCGACGTGTTACCTGCCGCAAGGTTCTTCACCGTGCCTTTACCGGTTAATACCTCACCGGTGGCGGGCATCAGCAGTATATCACCCAAATCACCAATACCCGTACCACTGAGATGTGTATGCGCAAAGCCGATGATCGTAGAATCTGAATAATGATAGCCCGAACACCAATCCCAGCCTTCCGATAAATTAACCGGCCCCAGTTGCACCGCGCCAAAGGGAACACTGGCGCCCATAAATACATGCCCGTGAAAACCGGTGCCAATGAAGGGGTCTACCCATTGCGTACAATCAGCCACGGGTGGCGCCTGGGCCTGCATGCGCAGGTGAATAAGAACGGGCAACAATAAAAGAAAAAGTTGTTTATGGAACATAATTAAAATGCAACAGTAACATATTTGATTTCCTGGCCCGCAACAGATTTTTGGCTTTTATTGTTGATTGTTAACTTTAAAGACAGCACTCAATTTTTCTTCTTTTGAATCCCCGCCTACCAGCACGGTATATTCACCCGGGTACAATTTCCACTGGCCTTTCTGCAGATCCCATTTTTGCAGATCGCTCAGCGCAATGCGGAAATCTGCCACTACCGAACCACCCTTTACCGTATACACCCTTTTAAACGCTTTCAATTCTTTAACAGGCATTCTTTCTGTGGGCGGATATTTAATATACACCTGTGCTACTTCATCTCCGTCGTACTGGCCGGTATTGCTGATTTTCACAGAAAAGGAAAGACTGTCTTTCAGTGCGGCTGTTACAGCAGGCTGCCTGTTCCAGGCATAGTTAAAAGAAGTATAACTTAATCCATACCCAAAAGGATATTGCACATCGCCGTTAAAATACCGGTAGCCACGGCCTTTGGCGGCATAATTGTCATAAGCGGGCAAGTCTGTTAATGAACGATAAAAAGTAACCGGCAGCCGGCCCGCAGGCGATACTTCACCAAAGATAATATCGGCCAGTGCATTGCCACCTTGCTCACCAGGGTACCAGGCCAGTATAATGGCATCCGCATAGGGTTCAATAGCTGCTATATCGATTGCGCTGCCGGCGGTAATAACAGCAATAATGGGTTTTTTATTTCCCCTGCGCAGGGCTTTCAGGTAGGCAATATGACTGGCGGGCAGGCTTAAGCTTTTTCTGTCGCCACCGCCGGCGGCCAGGAAGGCATCCCCTTCTTCACCTTCATATACCGGGTTCAACCCCAATACGGCCACCGTAACATCTGCATTGCCTGCCGCCCAGATGCCGCCGAAATGAATGGTGTCGGTATAGTCGCAACCAAGATCATATTCTACCCGGGTAGCTGCATTTACTGCATTGGTGATGCCTTCTACAAAGTTAACGGCCTTGTTGCTTACCCCATGGTAATTACCCATCAATGCATCCAGCGAAGCGGCATTGGAGCCTACTACCATAATGGCGCTGTATTGTGTTTTATGCAAGGGTAAAATATTCTTATCGTTCTTCAGCAGCACCATGCTTTGCTGCGCCGTTGTTCTGGCCAGGCTGATGTGGTAAGCAGACGCCACACTGTCCGCACCATAACTGCTGAAGGGATTCAGGGCCGCAGGATCATAAAAGCCCAGTTTGAACTGCGTTCGCAGAATACCTGCCAGCGTACTGTCGATCTCCTGCGGGGTCAATAATTTTTGTTCGATGGCTTTCATCACATCGTTCTGCAGAAGGCTGCTGCAGTCGAGGTTTACACCCGCCTTAATAGCCGCCGCTGCCGTTTCTACGGCGGTAGTAATGGCTTTGTGCCGCATAAAAACATCGTCCAGCGCACCGCAATCCGTTACCACATGTCCTTTGAATTTCCATTCCTGCCGGAGGATGGACTGCAGCAATGTTTGCCCTGTGCAGCAGGGTTCGCCGTTTACGCGGTTATACGCGCACATCACCGATTCCACGCCGGCGTCCACCAGTTTTTTAAAAGCATACAAATAAGTCTCCCGTAAATCTTTTTCGTCTACAATGGCATTAAAAGTATGGCGACCGGCTTCGGGCCCGCTGTGCACGGCAAAATGTTTGGCGCAGGCCGATGCTTTTAAATAACGGGCATCGTTACCCTGTAATCCTTTTATAAAAGCCACACCCATTACGGAAGTGAGAAAAGGATCCTCGCCATAGGTCTCCTGCCCGCGTCCCCAGCGGGGGTCGCGGAAGATATTGATATTGGGCGACCAGAAGGTAAGCCCCATGTATTGAAGGTGCCGGTCTTCGGCCAGTGAAAGATTGTACTTGGCCCTTGCTTCAGTTGAAATGACGCTGGCTTCTTCTTTCAGCAAAGCGTCGTTGAAAGTGGCCGCCATACCAATGGCCTGTGGAAATACCGTGGCCCTGCCTGCCCGGGCTACGCCGTGCAGGGCTTCGTTCCACCAATTGTAGGCGGGTATGCCGAGCCGGTCAACCGATTTACTATTGTATCCCAGCAGCGATATTTTCTCAGCCAGGGTGAGCTGCTGTAAAAGATCGTTTACTCTCTGCTGCAGGGGCAATTGCGGATTGCGAAAAGCGGGCATCCCGGTTTGGGCTGTCAGGTTAATGCCTGCCAACAAAAAAGAAAGAAAGATAAAAGAACGCGTCATCTGTTAATAGATTTCAATATTGGAAATAACGGGACAGGCTTTTGCATCCTGAATGGTAACCCTGATCTTATTGGTCTCAACGGGTGCAATTTTTAAGATGCGCTTGTAGCCAATGGTGGTAGCGCTGGCTACCGTTTGCCAGGCCTTGTCTTTCCAAACCTCCACCGAAAACGATTTTACACGTTGGCCCAGTTTTATGTATTCCTGCAGGGTAATATATTGTACCAGGCCGGGTTTGGGCAGGCTTATTTCAACGCTGCCCCTGGTAATGCCATCATCGGTGGCCCAGTAGGTATTCTCCCTGCCATCGGTCAGGTTGGCCGGCGCATAGGCAGCCGCTTTACCACGATAGCTGCTGGCTGTAACCCGGGCATTTTTAGCCAGGTTGTGGAAGAATGTTTTATTCAGCAAAGCACGAAAGTCCTTTAATGCCTGCACATCTATCTCATTGAAAAGGCCGCGCTGGTCGGGAGGTATATTCAATAAAAGGGTAGACCCACGCCCTACCGAGGTCAGGTAAATGTCAAATAAGCGTTCAGGCGTTTTCACCTGTGCATCTTCTGCCGCATGGTAAAACCAGCCCGGCCGGATAGACACATCCACTTCTGCCGGTATCCATTTATTGCCATCGGGTGAACCCGTATTCAGTAATTTTTCCACGCCCGCCTTTCCCGCAAAAAGGGTGTCGGTGGAGAGGGTGTTCCAATTGGTCTCACCGGCCAGCCCGCTTTCATTGCCCACCCAGCGCACACCAGGTCCA
>CAXTMV010000037.1:5633-8480 GCA_964245425.1 uncultured Flavihumibacter sp.
TAAAAAAACAACATTGGGCTGCAGGCTTCTTACCAGGTCCAGCGTTTTCGGCCAGTCGTAATAGGTAGCACCGTTGATTTTCCGGGTTTCTTTGGCGCCCCCATAATAACCACTGCCGCCGTTGGCGCCATCGAACCACATTTCTACAACAGGGCCATATTGGGTAAATAATTCTTTCAGCTGGTTGCGGTAATAAGTAATGTATTCCGGTTTGCCATACGTAGCCTGGTTCCTGTCCCACGGCGACAGGTAAACGCCGAATTTGAGGCCGTATTTTTTGCAGGCATCGCTGGCCTCGCGCACAATATCGCCTTTGCCATTTTTATAGGGACTGTTCTTTACCGAATGTTCGGTGTATTTGCTGGGCCACAAACAAAATCCGTCGTGGTGCTTACAGGTCAGGATCATCGTTTTAAAACCTGTTTCTTTCAGGGTTTTTGCCCACTGACCTGCATCCAGCGCGGTGGGATTGAATACGGTTTCGCTCTCATCGCCATTGCCCCATTCCCGGCCGGTAAAAGTATTGGTGGTAAAATGTACAAAGGCGTTGGTCTCCATTTTGTGCCAGGCCAGTTGCGCGGCAGATGGCAGGGGCCCAATCGGCCGGGGAGGCGCTACGGCTTTGTTTTGTGAAAAAGCGGTTAGGCATGACAGGGAAATGGCAAGAGAAAGCAGGTGGAATGTTGATTTCATTATTGATCGTTTAAACTCACCCCAGCCCTCTCCGGGGGAGGGAGTGGCAACGTATGTTAAAATAGCCTTACCGCTAAAAATAGTAACGCTCCTGCATTACCTGCTGTAGGCAAATGCCAGGGCCGGTAGGCTACTATTCATTTTTTGTATGGATGCCGGGAGCGTTATCACCAGTGTATCTCCATTCATTACCCATTTTACGTTTGTGCCTGTCTGTAATAATTTTATCTTGCTTCCTTTCTTCGGTGTGTTACCCGTCCAGGAAATGGTAGGCGGCAGCGCCGTATTCTCCGGCAGGCAGGCCAGCGCATACATCGTAACTGAATCTTTTGATTGCGTAAAAAAAACATTGCCGTCAACATATTTTTCCGTTGTACGGGTTTTATAAATGGCGGCGCCGTTCAGGGCCAGCCAGTCGCCGATCTCCTTCATCCGCAGCACTTCCGCTTCCTGCAGGGTGCCATCGGGCTTGGGGCCGATGCCCAGTAACAGGCTACCTCCCTTGGCCACTACTTCAATTAATTTATGAATGATGGTGGTGGTTGATTTTAGTTGTTCATTGGGTACATATCCCCAGGCATTGCCCAGGGTAATACAACTTTCCCAGGGATGATCCAGTTTTTCTTTGGGTATGGTTTGTTCGGGGGTCTGGTAATTTTCATAAGGGCCATGCACGGTTCTGTCTACAATCAGCAAACCTGGTTGCGCTTTGCGGGCCATGCTGGCTATTTTAGGCATATTAATATCCTGGCTCCAGGCGGGTATGGCCGCACCCCATGATCTTACTTCATCCGTAACGGTTTCTAGCGGTCGTACCCAGCCGCCGTCCAGCCAGAGAATGTCCATTTTGCCATAGCCAGTCATCAGTTCTTCAATCTGGTTATACGTGTACTGCCTGAATTTATCCCATCGCCAGGGAAATTTCCGGATATCATAATTGGTATTACGGTCCGGCGTGGCGTACATCGGCCACCAGAAATTTTCACTGTGCCAGTCGGGCTTCGAAAAATAGGCGCCGATCATAAAGCCGTCTTTCCGGAAAGCATCGAATACATATTTAGCCAGGTTGGCCTTTGGGTTAGATGCGAAGGGACCGGTGGCTATGTTGAAATCAGTTTGTTTGGTATCGAACAGGCAAAACCCGTCGTGGTGCTTGGTGGTAAACACCAGGTATTTCATACCAGCGGCCTTGGCGGCAGCCGACCATTGCCCGGGATTAAAATTTACCGGGTTAAAATCTTTTTTCAGCCCCCAGTACCATTTTTTATAATCACCGTAATCGCTGCTGCTGTCGCGCGTAATCCAGTCTTCCGAGCAAAGCGCCCAGGATTCGATCATGCCCGGCACGGCATAGAGGCCAAAATGGATGATCAATCCGAATTTCTGATCGCGCCATTGTTCCAGTTTCTCTTTTACCAGCGGGTCGGTGGGCCATTCGTATTCGGCTGACTGGTGGTGGATATTGCCTTGTGCGAAAGAGGGCGAATGCAACCCTAAAAAGTAAGAAATCAAAAGGGGTGGCAGCAATGCTTTTAACGGTTGTATCTGAAGCATTATTCGATTCATGTATATTGACTGGATTATTTGCCAAATGTAGGGGAATATTTGGAAGAGGTCATGGGTAGGGCCGACCAGCAAATTGATGTTAATGCAAATACCGGATCACCCATTGGCAGGTCTGCGATAATTTTTTCCCTTTGTGAAGGAATGCATTTCAGGCTCCGGCTCATTTATGCCGCCTGTCCATTCAATGGTCGGCGCGTTTAACAGGGGGTGCCTTTGTCACATTCACCACCTGTATCCCATTTGCCCCATTTATTATTTTCTCCCTATCATTACAGTATTATTTATGACCGAACCATTTATTCTGCCCGTTACTTATAAAGACCAGGAAATAAATTTCGAGGCCGCTATGATCACTTTTGGCTACAGTTACCGCATAGAAATAATGGTAAATGGTCA
This sequence comes from uncultured Flavihumibacter sp., assembly GCA_964245425.1. GTDB lineage: Bacteria > Bacteroidota > Bacteroidia > Chitinophagales > Chitinophagaceae > JACMLD01. Next base: position 8,289 of record CAXTMV010000037.1, read on the forward strand.
AACCCTGGTCTTTGAGCCAGACGAAGAAAGAAATTTCCGCGCCTGCCTCCCTAATACCGCCAGCGCAACCCATTTACCCGACGCGCAATTATTAAAAGCGATTGCCGATGCGCTGGAGAATAATTTCCGGGGCTGAAGAAGCTTCCCCTGTGTGCTGCGGCCTTTTCCTTCTGATTTCCCAGCCCCCCCCGT
>CAXTMV010000037.1:8490-24963 GCA_964245425.1 uncultured Flavihumibacter sp.
TTTGCAAGCTTATTTTTGTGTACCGGAATGAATGATCATTCCGGCAACAGGCATTCCCCGAAATGGGTAGTTATTTTATCCTGATAATCAACCTGCTGCACTTGCGGCGGTGGAACATCCCATCAGAAAATAATTATCGGTAATTATACCCGGATACCTGATAAAACTTTATTTTAGTGTATTCAGATGCTACTTAAACCAACATGCATAGGTATGCGAATTTTTACTGCTTTACAGACCTGTCTGCTCATTCTTTTTCTGCATGTACAGGTATTTGCCCAGGACAAAGTCTATTTTACCTCGGGCGACAAGGATGGGAAAACGGAATCCATTAACCAGTCCACGCTGATTTATACCCCGCCGGGTAAGAAGCCTTCGCCCGTAACCGTTACCACCAAAAAACTTTCGCTGCTGTTTAATAAAAGCGGCGATTTCCTTGCTTTTGAACGGCTCGATTTCAGCAATGTTCAGACACAGGAAGCCATTACCCGGTTTTTGACCGGAACGGTAACACGCGAAAAAGACCAGGTATATGTACTTACGGGCGCCAGAATAGATGACAAGATTATTACCGAAGACAAAGATTTTATCTACCTGCAGACCAATGCAGAAAAAATAAATAAAAAAACCGTGGCAGCTGTTATTTACAAGGATGGCCACCATACCTTGTACGCCCCGGCGCCCAAGGCGGCCATTGTTTTGTGGGAAAACAAACCTACGGCGGCAGCACCCTCCTTTGCGGGCGGCAGCGATACCAAAACAACGCCTAAAAAAGATCCGCCGGTAACCTCCGCACCAGCCCAAAAAACCCCGCCACCGGCAGCGCCCAAAAAAGATACACCCATTACCGTTAGCCAGGCGCCGGTAACCAGACCCGTAACACAGGACCCGCCCTCCACTGCAACAGCAGAGCATCCCCTTAGCTTTGAGGAGGTGGCCGGCAATGTGTCGAAAGCAGAGTTTGAAAAGAAAGCGCTGCAGAAAACCAACCAGCTGAATATCTACCTGAAGGTTATATGCGACAAGAACGCCAATTATGAGGAGATCAATAAAGCCATCGACCAGTCGGTAGGCCTGTTTGTAGATGAAAATGCCATGATTGAAACTTCTTCTGTAAACAGGAATGATATAAAAAGATACAAAATACGCAGCTATCTTTCGCATATCAAACTGGTGAACTACGATAAAATAGAAATAGAATGGACCAATGTGCAGTATGTGAGCGATGTAAAACAGGGTCCTGATGGCAATTATTACGGGGTGGTTAGTTTTGAACAGGTTTTCCGGGGATACCGGGACGGCAACCTGATTTATAAAGACATTACGCGTAAAAACACCACGGTGGTATTGAAGACCTATGAAAAAAACATCAATGGCAATATCCGGAATGTGTGGGATGTTCTGTTGTCTGATATAGGCGTTATCTCTACCCAATCCCTTTAACCATTCCTATGCAATCCACCCAAATCCCCTACTGTAAAACCATTTTTTTGCTGTTGTGTGTGTGTTATTTTTGTCCGTTAAAAGCGCAGGTTTTTACCAATGATGCCGGCACCCGTGAAAAACATTTTATCTACGAGGTAAAGCACATCGATGAATTCTTTGAACGCTTTAACAATGATACCAGCTCTTTTATCAGGAAAGCTTACAAAACATACCATATCAAGTATAATATAGACCGGCCCAAACTGATAAAAAGTCTTTTTAACTATGAAACCAAGACCTGGGACCAGGCGGTAATCGATAATTTTGTAAAAGATGTTACCGCGCCCAGGAGCGGCAAACTTAATTTTATGGCAGAAGGCTGGTATGCCGAGGCCCGCAGCAGGTTCCAGTACAACGGTGGCACCATCGACATTCCAATCATCCTCCGCATCAGTACAGACAACAGGCTAAGATGCAAATGGGTGATTGCGGCAGTGAAACCAGGCGGCCTTAAAACAGATACCACGGGAGTGGCTGCCAGGGAAGCGGAAGGGATGCAGAAATTCATCAACCCCGTGAGCCATACCACTAATTTTATAGAACTGGCAAAGGCTTTTGATGACAAGGAACACCTGGCTGATTATTTTGAACCCGATTTTTTTAAGCGCAACAATTCATTATCCTTTTACAATGCCATCCTGAATAACCGGGCCACTTTTTTATACGTGAAAGACATTACCTACCATTTTTTGCAGGCGGGTAAATGGATATTTACGGTAGATTATTTCCCCAGGGAATCGCTGAACGCCGGCTGGCTGATCAACAGCATCCGGAAAGCGTCGGTAATAGACAAAGGTCAATACCTGCGGACCCTGCTGGAAGAACAATAATAAAAGAACCATCACCAATAACAACTCTGATTGTATGAAACATTTTTTCTTTTCGGCGCTGGCGGCAGTTTTTTCATTACACGTGGCAATGGCGCAGGATTCCATTACCATTAAAGACGCGGAAGAATTGAAATACCGGTCAGAGGCGTTGATTAAAAGAGAGTTCAGGGATCTGCTGAACAATATTGCCAATACGGATATTGACCTGGCCGAAACCAAAAAAGTCATTTTTAACTCCCATTCCGGTACCCGCAACCGAATTTTTCTTTCGCCAAAAGTATTGCTCGAGGACGATATCAATCCGGGGTTTCACACTTCTGCCAATACCCGCGACATTGAAGTGGAAAAATACCTGAACGATTTTGACCTCTTGTATAAAAAAAGCGATGCCTCTTCTGTTTCCTTTAACGAGGTTAAATCGACCAATATAAAAAAAGGGAAATTTCTTTTCCTGAAAGTGTATTTTACCTCCTTTTTCAGAAATGCCAATAAAACAAACGATACGGCTTATGTACTCAATAACCGGGTGGCCGAAATCCGGATTGAGCGAGACAAAAATAAATGGACCCCTTTTATTGCGCGCATAGGCTTTTTTAACCCGGCCGATACAGCAAATGATGTATCAGACGATGTTCAACTGATGCGCGAAAAAGGTGCTACGGGCCCGGCTTTAACAACAACAGACAGTGCCTCGGTAGTACATGCCCAATTGAACTTTGAAGCCCAGCTGAAAGAAAATGCAAGGAAAGAAGCCATTGACGCCGACCAGAAAGAAGGACAGTCTTTTAACGACCTGATAAGCAAAGGCGACAAAGCGCTTGACGGAAACGATTTTACCGGCGCCCTTAAATTTTACAAGGAAGCCCAGGACATGCGCCCCTATGATCCGCTGGCGAAAAGCAAGATCAACGGCACCAATAAAGCGCGCGAAAGGGCCACCATTACCGCCGACCAGCTGTATGATCAATATTTACACAAAGCCGTACTGGCAGAAAATAAAAGAGAATACCAGGCAGCCATCGGCTTTTACAATGATGCGATTACGCAAAAGCCGGACCAGGCAGCAAAGTATGATGCCAAAAAAAGAGAACTCACAGACAAGTTCAGGATTACTTCGGAGCTGGATGAGAAATACAAAGCTGGCCTTTATAAAGAAGCCATCAAAGAATACGATGCGGCCATCAAAAAAAATAAGACCAATTCCGATCTTTACCTGGGCAGGGCCAAATGCTATGAGAAGATAACTGAACCAGCCAAAGCCATGAAGGATTATACCCAGTCTTACGAACTGGATCGCAGTAACCTGGAGACCATTCAGAAAAGGGCAGCACTGTACCGGAGCACCGGCGATTATTTTAAATCGCTGACCGATTATAAAACCTACCTGACCATTAATAAAGAGAACATAGATATCTATGCAGAAATGTCGGATCTTAGAATGCTGATCAATAAAAATACCGAAGATGCTATCAAGGATCTGAACGATGGGCTGGCAGTGGATCCCAAAGCGTCTTTACTTTACCTGAAAAAAGGCCTGCTATTGCTGGAAAAGAACGATTACCGGGGTGCCGATAATAATTTCTCTTCCACGATACAGTTAGACAGTAACAATGCCCTGGCTTATTACAACCGCGGCAAAAGCCAGCTATTACTCAATAACCCCGTTACTGCGGGCGTGGATTTTGACGCTGCCCGCGAGAAAGGACTTGATGCAGTGAACCTGAAAAACATTGAAAGTTATGCCGCCGCTTATTTTCAGCGGTCGACTACCAAATTTGCCAATTTGCAAAAAGATTCAGCCATCAAGCTGGCCGATTATGCCATCGCCGTTAACTCGCTCAGCAGTGTATACCGGTTTACCCGGGGCGAATACTATTTCGCTGTAAACAATTACAAGGAAGCCATTAACAATTATGACCAGGCCCTGGCCATCGACAAAAATTATATTGATGCATTTTACCGCCGGGGGCTTGCCTTTTATAACCTGGGTAATTATAAGGCCGCCATCGACAATTATACCAGCGCCGTAAAATTAAACCCGCAATTGTACCTGGGCCAAAAAGGCCTGGGCGATGCTTACCTGGCCCTGGCAGATTACCCCAATGCCAGCAGCAACTACGAAGGTTTTATCCAAACCATCGACAAGGTGAAACTACCACCCAACCCAAGCGTGGTGGCAGAGGCTTATAATGGCATGGGCAAGGCCTATTTTGCCGCCGGCAATTATGAAAAAGCACTGGCTGCCTTCAAAAATGCGGTGAAAAAGAATGCGGCCCTTCCCGAAGCCTTGTACTACCGGGGTTATACGCTTTACAAAACCAACGAATTGAGCGATGCTATTTCAGATATGTCAAAAGCCGTATCTATGGAAAACACGCATTATCAATGGCATTTCAACCTGGGCAAGGCCTACCAGGATAAAAAAGATTTTCAGAATGCGGCCATTTGTTATAACAATTGCATCAAGCTGGATACCACAGGCAAAATGCCGGAAGCTTTTTACCTGCGGGGCTACAGCAATTATGAATTACAAAATTACCCGGCCGCTTTAACGGATTACGCAAAAGTGTACCCCACTGTTCAGAATAACCCGGCCATCCCCATTAACACCGAGATGGGCAATATTTACCTGAACATGAATAAATATGATTCGGCTTTTGATTACTATAACCGAAGCTACCTGAAAGATTCTGCCGGCAATGGTGCGGCCATGTATGGCATCGGCAGTGTCTTTTATCTAAGAGGAAAACCGGACGACGCACTGGTCTGGTTCGAAAAATCGTTCCAAACAAAAAAAGTAAATATCAGTGATATTAAAAAAGATAAACTGATAGCCGCCCTGAGAGATGATAAAAGGTTTAAAGCTTTAATTAAAAAATATTATTAAGAAGCAGGTGGCAAATATGCTAATGACTGTACCATTGGCCGGAACAGCCCCGCATTTTAAATACGTTACTGCATACAAAAAATCAGGCATGATCACATCAGACATCATCCATTTATGAAGCTTACCAGCATATACTACCTGCACGAAATTGGTGGAAAAAAAAACCAGGAAGATTATATCTGGCCACCAGCGGGCAGCGCATTGCCCGATAGCAAGGTTTTTATTATATGCGATGGCGTAGGCGGCTCCGACAATGGAGAGGTTGCCAGCCGGATGATTGCGGAATATACAGGCAACAAATTATCCCAGGCATTACCGGCAGCGATATCTGCCGATTATGTGAACCAGCTGCTGGCAGCTGCCAAAGAGAACCTGCTTACTTATGCCGCCGCCAATGGGCTCAATAAAGAAATGGCCACCACCTTTACCTTACTGGTATTGTTTCGCAACAAAGCCTTTATTGCCTGGTGTGGCGACAGCCGGGTGTACCATATCAGGAACGGCGAAGTATTGTACAAAACCGCCGACCATTCGCTGGTAAACAGCCTGGTTAAAAAAGGAGAAATAACGGAAGCAGAGGCAATGACCCATCCGCAGAAACACATCATCCTGAAAGCCATTACCGGTGATGACGCCAGCTCGGAAGCCGACACTGAATGGATAAACGATATTGCCGCCGGCGATTATTTTATGCTCTGCACCGACGGCCTGCTCGAAAATATATCCGATAAAGATTTGAAACTATTGCTGAACGACCATGCCGCCAGCAATACCGATATTGTTGCCGCCATGCAGGCAAAATGCTTTGGCAAAACCCGCGACAATTACTCGATGTACTTGCTGCAGGCAAGCCCTGAAACCCTTGCCGATACACCTGTAAAAAAAGCAGGTGCCAAAAAACCTGTTATGCTGGTAGTGCTGCTGGCCCTGCTGGTCATTGGAGGCCTGGTATTTTTCTTTATGAAAAATGCCACCGCTACAAATGCAGTACCGGTTGTTGTGAAAGACTCAGTTGCCAGTTCTGCAGACAGCAGTGCACAGGTAAAAAAAGATACCGTACTGGAGCCCGGGAAAAGCGCGCTGTCAGACAGTGAATTAATCAGGGAAGAAGCCAACGAGAAAAAAATAATGCCCACCCCTTTACCGGAAACAAAACCACGGGCCGATACCATGGCGCATCCAAAAATGGCCCGAAAAGATTCCGTGTCCATACATCCTAAAAAACAGGTTGCTGACAGCCAACGCCAACCTGTATTAAAAAATGATTCTTCGTTAAAACAGGACAGCAGCCATTAAACTAACTTCTTATGTTACTTTTTAACCGGTACGAATACAATCCACAAACAGACCTGGCTGGAAAGGGAGACTTTTCAAGAGTGTACAAAGCTATTGATACCAGTAGCAATGAACCGGTGGCATTGAAAATATACAAGATCAATGACCTGTCTGATCATTACCATGCAGTAAAAGACGTACCGTCCATCCTGGCCCTTGCACACCCGGGTCTTTGCCGGTACCTGGCCATACAGGAAATAGAAAAAGAAGATTCATTCGGGGAAAAAGAAAAACTGGAAGTTTGTATTACCACTTTTATGGATGGCAACCTGGTTGACTGGTACCAGCAGCACCGCGATCCTGAACGCCTGAAAAAAATATTGCCCGATATACTCAGCGGCCTTTCCTATTTGCATAAGAAAGGAATGATACATGGTTATATTAAGCCGGCCAACCTGCTGGTAACCGTTGCTGACAACGCAGCTACCGCCTGCATTACTGATTATGCCATGGGCATTCATGCCCCTGAAAAATCGCCGATAAGCCGGTCACTTTCCGTTTTTTCAGCCGCTTCTTACCTCTCGCCCGAACAACTGAATTCCGAAAAATACGGCATCGGCGGAAAGGTTTCCTTTAACACGGATCTGTGGTCGCTGGCACTTGTAATCTATGAAGCACTGGCCGGTGAACCCTTGTTTAAAGTAACGGGCGCAGATTTTACCGAAACCATTTTAAACAGGATTACTTCTTTTGAGCTGCCTACCGGCATACAGGAACTGCCCGAACCCTTTAATGAATTCATCAGTCGCTGCCTGGTAAAAGATGCCAGCCAGCGCGTACAGACCGCCGAAGCGCTTTTGCCTTTGCTGGCGCCAGGCTACCTGGATTCAAAAAACATCGTTTTGCTGGCTGAAAAAGCAGTATCATCTGCGGCAACAGCCAACCAGTCAACATTGCTAACGGCAGAAGACAACGACGATACCGAGCATACGCGGATCATCGCCCTGCCAAAAAAGAATAGCCCCAAGGAGGTCGCCGGAACAGGCGATGATGACGCTACGCGGTTCATAAAAAGACCTGCAACACAACAGGCACCGGTAACCGCTTTGCCGAAAGAAGAAACAGCGCCTGAAGAAGAGGATGCCACCCAGTTTTTAAAGAAACCTGCCGCACAACCGCTGCCGGAACCTGTTCCGGCAAAACAAGAACCTGTACAGGAGAAAAATACGGGCGCCGATCAAGCAGCGGCAGAAGAAGAAGAACCCGCTGATCAAACGATTATCTTATCAAAAATCAATAAAGAGAACCCGCCGGCAGAGAAACCGGCGCCCAAAAAACAGCCCGCCAGCGGCGACAATGAATTGACAGGTGAAATAGAAAAACAACCCGATATTATTGTGCGGAGAAGGGAAAAACCGGTATTGCTGTTTAACCGGTATGAATATTTACCGGCTACGGACCTGATTGGAAAGGGCGGTTTTTCCAGGGTTTATAAAGCCTACGACAAAAAGCTGAGCAGGTGGGTAGCCTTAAAAGTATATAAAACCGGCGAGTTTTCTGACCGGTACAGTCCTATTGCAGAAATCAAACGGGTGGTTAACCTCGACCATTCCAATATCTGCCGCTACCTGGATATTGAGGAGATTGAAAATGAAAATCCTTTTGGTGAGAATGAGAAGATCCAGGTTTGCGTAATGGAATTGTTAGACAGCGGTAATTTTGCCGAGTACTATAAGAGCAATAAGAATCCCGAAACCTTAAAAAAATTAGTACAGGATATATTGAACGGGTTGTCTTACCTGCATAAAAACGGCATCATCCACCGTGACATCAAGCCTGCGAATATCCTTATCAAACAAACCATCGAAGGGCCGGTGGCCAAGATAACGGATTTCGGGATCAGTAAAAATTCTGAAGCAGAGAACAACAGCTCATCTGCACTGGTTGTTTCTATTCCGTACATGGCCCCGGAACAGCTCAATGCCAGGAAATATGGCATCAATGAAAAAGTGAGTTTCAATCTCGATCTCTGGTCACTGGGTGTTACCATCTACGAAGTGGTCACCGGCAAAGTGCTGTTTAAGAACAGCGACCAGGATAATTCTGAGCAGATAATGGCCAATATCATGGCGCCTGATCTGCCCGAAAAGCTCAGTGATTTGCCTGAGCCTTTTAAAACAATTGTATCGCATTGCGTTATAAAAAACGCCCGTGAGCGGGCTTCCAGGGCAGAAGAATTAATGGTCTTGCTGAATACGGCTTCAGCGCCCGCCAGCACAACAGAAGTACTGGCATCGCAGGCAGCCAATACGGTTTCGCCTGTAGAAATAGAACCTGTTCGCGCAAAAACGGAAGAACCTGTGATTCAGAAAGCCGTTATTCAGGCGCCACCACCCCCATCGCCACCGGTAGAAAAAGAGAAAATAACCAAGTCCCGGTTTTCGCTGGCCGACCCGGAGGAGAAACCAGTTGTAATTAAAAAAGAGGAAAATAATAATAATAACAGGTCGCTGCTTTATTTCATCATTGCGGCGGTGGTTATTTTTATTCTCTTTATTATTTTCCTGAAAACCTGCAACAACAAACCCGGGACCGGTCTGCCAGTACGACCCGCAGATACCGCACACACCAAATTGCCACCGGCAATTGCCGCACCTGCCGATACGCAGCAAACCAAGCCGCCCGTAGTTGAAAAAAAGAAAGATACCGTACAAGCAACCGCGCCGGTTGACAAACCCGTTCATCCAAAGGAAAAAAAGAAGGAAAAGGCGGCGGAAGAAACGCGCCAGAGCGAACCACCACGCGCAGAGGAGACAAGTACCAATAATTCAAAATACACCATACGCCTGGTTGCGGAGAGCAGCTGTACAGTTAAGGTAAACGGCATCGGCTACGGGGAAATACCAGAAGGCAAAAAACTATGGATCTACCTGACGGTTGGCAAATATATATTGCAGTTTACAAGCAGTACCAACAGCGCGGCCACTCCTTACACTATAACTATAGATGTGAAGCCGGAGAACCTGGGCCAGAAAACGGGTTTCAAAATAAAGCGGGAATGGCTTACAGGGCAATAGACTAAGGAAGAATGTGCCAGTGCACATTTCTCTACCATCTTTATCACATTTATTCCTCTTCCAGCAAAACGGTCTGGGTATAGGGAGCCTGTTCAACTTCCTGTATCATGGTATCCAGGCTGGCCCCGGTATTAAAGCGGATCATGAATTTCGTTATGCCCAGCTGGATACTGTCTGCGTCGGCTAATGCTATTTTTTCGGTTACTACGGTATTTTTGCCGTTTATATAGGTGCCGTTTTTACTTGTCTTTCCTTTGTTGAAAGCAGATGGATCACTGATGTACAACCCGGGCGGATTCCCTTCTTCTGCATAAATAACACATTGCAACCTGCTGATAAAATCATCTCCCGTTACCACAATAAACGGCTCCATGGATGCCTGCTTTTTTCTGCCCACAAAATTATTACCTATTTGCACAGGGTAAACGGTGGCAGGCTGGTTCTCCGTATGAGCGATTAGCCAGCCTGCGGGTTCGCCCGGCTTCCTTTTCTTTACTTTCTCCTGTTCTTCCGCCTTTTTAACGATGGCTTCTTTCATGGAGGCAACAATGTAAACAGTTTGTGCCTGTTCTTCTTCCACCTCTTCCACTTTTTCAGGTACCACCGGCTCGGGGGCTTTTATAAAGGAAATCCAGGGATCGGAGTCTTTTAAAATGGCTTTTACCTTGCCCAGGTTTCGAAGGCTGAGCCTGCGTAAAAAATCGGTCGGCGCCTTCTCACTCTCCAGCTCGTAATGCGCCAGCTTTTCACCGATCCGGGTTTTTATTTCTGCGGCATCGGCGGTGGCCGGTAGTTCTAAGAATGTTAGTGCTTCTTCCCTGGTCATGGTATTTATTTTTTACAAAAAAAGCCGGTTTAGATTTTCTTCCGTTGCCGCCAATTGTTCTTCCATAGCCGCTTTGAGCGATGTATCCAGGCTGCCGGGCGCGTACAACAGCGCGTTACAACGGGCATAAAGATCGGCCGTGTCAGCGGCCAGATCCGCGTCTTTTATTTTTATTGCCTGCAGCAAGTCTTCTTCCGTACCCAGGGCAAGACCTGTTTTATCGCGGAGCAAGGCGTTTAGCAGCGCTTTAAAGGTAGTGACATAACCGGCGGTGGAATCATCGTGCTGCCGCAATGTGTCCATCGCCGGCAGTACGGTTGTTTTTTCAGGCGCCACCGGCACGGGCTCAATAATCGGCTGTTGATTACCGGTAGTAGCTGCCTTTCCAGACCGCCGGTAAAAAAAGCCGGCCAGTGCCAGTATCAGTACCGGCAACAGCAGCCACCGGTAATTAAAGCCAGCCGGCTTTTCTGCTGGTATTGTTGCAGGCGCTTCCGCCGGTCCTTTTTTTGGCAGGGCCGGCAGCACATGGATGGTAAGCGCGCCGGAACGGGCAACACGGTATATTTTTTTTTGTGGATCAAAAAAACTTACCTGCACCGGCGGCAGCACAAGATTTCCTTCTTTTGCAGCAACAAAAGGAATATCGAATATTTTTTTTCCGGCTGGCGGGAAAGCCTTTTTATCCATTTGTTGGTGGCTGTTCACGGAGAAATGTTCTACCCCGGGTGGCCAGCTCATGTCCGGCACTGGCAGGGCCGCAAAATTGCCGCGGCCGGTAATTTCAATATGAAGGGTATTGTTTTCGCCGGCATTAACAGCTGTATCTGCCAAAGCCTTTACGGTAAAATCTCCGATGGCCCCTGAAAAACCCGTGGGCTGACCGACTACCGGTAATGGCTCAACGCTGATGCTGATGGCCTGGCCTGCAATGCTGCCGCCATATTGAACCTGCCTGTCTCCTTCCTTATAACGCACCAGGTTATCTACCTGCATGGGATCAACAACAATTGTGCCTTCGCGAAGCGGGGTCAGTTGCAGCTGCTGCAGGGTAAAAACGCGGTAATTCTTCCCGTTCTGTTTTTTTCGGATCACCTGCTCATTACTGGCATCCATGGCCGCCACACTGAATCCTTCAAAAGAAGGCGCCCGGCTGACGGTGCTGGTACTTTGCAGTGCCGAATAAAGTGTGTAGGTAAGTAAAACGGCTTCTCCCAGGTAACAATGGGCATGGCTGCAGGTGCTGCCAATGAATATATTATCTTTTATTTTTTGTGCCGTATCCTCGCCGGGCCGCAGCCGCGAGCTGGCAGCAGGGTCATCGATGGGCAGATCATCAAAGATGCCATGCACATTTGCGGGAACCCTGCTGCTGGTTTGTGCAAAAGCCGTAGGAAGACAGGCAAAACAAAGTATATACAATACCAGGTGTTTTGCCGGCGGCCTGTACAAAAGTTGGATATATCGCATAAGGATGCGCCGGTTAACGGCTACTGCCCCAGTGGTTTTCTTAACTGGTCCAATTGCCCATGCAAGGTGGTATTTTCCTGCTGACAGGCTTTCAGGTCAGACTGTGCGGTTGCCAGCTTGTTTACATTATCGCCGGCATCCTGGAGGGTTCTTTTGGCCTGCTGCAGATCAGTCAGCTTATCAATGATCATTTTGTCCATCTGGCCGTAGATCGTATTGTCTTTTTGCTGCAATACAGATAGCTCCTGCAATTTGCTGTTTACCAGCAGGTCTATTTGTCCGAAATTGACGCCTTTTTTGTCCATCGAATCGATCAGCACAACGGCTTCCTGCATGCGGCTTACGAATTTCTGCTGGTTAACATCCTGGGTGCGCTGCACATCCACTTCCGACTGCAGCATTTTCATTTCCCTGGCCGGCAAATGGAAATTAAAAAAAACGGCAATGATTACCAGCGCAACTGTAACCAGAAAAAAAAGAAGAAATTTTAAAAAGGCCTGGTTTCTTTCCTGACTGTTAAGTACCTGTTGCATAATCTTTTTATTTGATTAACCTGATGTAGAATTTTTTTCTGTTTTCAATTCGACTTTTATCGTTACTGGTCAGCGTTCGTAGTCTGCTTCCCAGCCTTCTTTGCCCGAACAGCTTATTAATACCCCCCGCCGGGCCAGCGAACGTTGAACTGGGCATTAGTCCGCAAGAAAGCTTCTTCTTTTCTGGCCGGAGCTGTCCTGCGATTGCTTTACTACTTCTTCCTTTACAAAAATGCCCGCTTCTTTTCTCTTGCCAATATATTCCAGCCTGGACAACTGGTAGAACAACCGCGAAATGATCTTGGTAAACCGCGACACATTTTCGATTGAATTATTGATGTCCAGGTGATCGTATTGCTGGCTCGACAGGTTTACAATAGCGCCCTCCAGCTCACCCTGGCTCATATTGCCCCATTCGGTGATATAATTAACCAGTTCTTCCTTACCACTGCCCAGGTAAAAGTCGAGCGTGTTTTTAATGATCCGCGCCAGCGATGATACTTTGCTGATCATATATACCGGTGGCTGAATAATACCCACCGCCTTTAGTTCTGCCAGTTGGGAAGCGGTAAAATAGGAAATGTTTTCGCAGATTTTCTGTACAATCACTGCCATATCGTTGGACTGCTTCTTCTGAAATATCTTTTGAACTATCTGCAGCGAATACAATTCCATTTTACTGTAAAACTGTTCCAGGCCGGCCTGTATTTCCAGCAATTCGGGATGGCTGCTCACCGAGGTGCAGGGCGGAATATAATCCTCTTCCAGCATGACCCGCTGATCTTCCACCACAATTTTGCCCAATGGTATCTGCATGGGGCCCAAGACATTTTTAGTAACCTGCTCTGCGGGCACCAGGTCTACCGAAAGTAACGGCAAGGTATAGGGTATTCTTGGTGGCAATTCATTGCCTTCGGCCGCTCCATAAGGCACGCGTTTATATGGGTTGACCGTTAGTACGATAAAGAACTGGTTCGATTTATTTTTTAACTCGCGCAGGCTTACCGGAACACTTACCGCAGGTGTAAGCAGGTTACTGCCATGCAGGGCGGTGTCTTCGCTGAATTCAATATAGTAGCCCCCGGCCGAGATGGCGCGGCATTGCTGCACACGAACCTGCAGTTTCTTCTGGTTATCGGTACTTAGAAACAATTTCAACCCTACGCCGCCGGTGCCCACCGGCAGCAGCCCATAGGTAAGCTCATTTAGCAGGCAGCTGCTGTTCTGTGCCAGCTGGTATGTCTGGGCATTGTCTTGCGCAATGAAATGAGATTTATTGATCTTCATCCCATCTATCCAATTCACATGTAAATAATGATTATCCTGCATAGCGCCTGGTTTACGAAAGAAAACGTGAACAGATGATCACATCGTTCTCCCTGATATTATTATTAAAAATTGTTTTTTCCGCGTCTATATAACTGGTTATGATCGAATACCATTTGGGTTTCTTATAAAAGATCCAGCCATGGGGCGCACCTTTCACATCCATAAACTGCACTTTACTGTTTGGGTGCCGCTCATTGTAATCGTTGATAAAATAATAGAAAAGCTGCCCCATTTCCATGTCTACCGGCGCTTTGGCCCTGAAATTGGTGATGCGCTGGTCGGTTATTTGTTTCTGGAATTCAAAACTGATCACCAGCAGGTTTTTCATTTTACTGTCTTCCGGTTCTTCTATCTCCTGGCCGGCTGGGTAAAACCATTCCTTTAAAATTTTAGGGGGGATGCTGGTAGCGCGCTGAAAAGTCTGGTAAAAAAGAAAGGGCAGTATAAAAAAGAAGATGCTGCCCGCCGTCAGGTATTCCATGCCGTTTTTATTCAGAAAGTGGTGTACCAGCATAAAACCGATGGCGCCTAAAATACCCGTCAATAATGTAAATACCAATTCTGAAGCAAAAGCTTTATCGTCTCCGCTCCACCGCAGTTTTTGCGGCATCAGCCAGGCATGTGCGCAACCCATCAGCAGGAAAATTACCTGGAACCAGACAAGTGCGGTAACGGGGCTTTCAATGATACCCGGGTAAGACAGCAGCGCAATAAAAAGGAACAGCAGCAGGGCAAGCAGCACATACCAAAGCGTCGCTTTCTGGTAAGGCTTAAAGGCACCTCTTACTTTTGTAATCAGGTTGGCAAACAATACAGACAAACCAATCGCCCCGGCGCCAAGAACAATCAGGTATTTTGTTATCTCATTTGAAATCACTTTTTCCATTTTGGCTGTTTCAGGTAAAAGGCCTTTTGCCGCCCCGGCTGGCTAAAGAAGGGCGGGTAATCAAAGCCGTTCAGTTATTATATATCATTAAAAATCTGTCTGATGGTTATTATTTCAGCCAGGCGATTGTTATGTTGCACCGGCGCTGCATTTCCCTGCAATGTACAACTTAGCCTAACATACTCGAATACCCCAATACGGGTGCTTACGCATCATCCAAAACCATATGAAACCTTTCCGTGTGCACATTTACCGACAAAACAGTATCTATACCAGCGGGGATAAAAAACCGGTTGAAGGTTTCCAGCAAAGTGAACCGCTCCCCCCCTTCCAGGTAATCGGCAATCATTGATTTGTTCAGCGGTCCGATTTCGATGCTAAAATAAGGTGTTCCATCCCAAAACTGGTCGCCGCAAACCAGGTCTACTCCTAATAACCCATCGCCCATGGCCGGCACCCCGGCGGGGGGCGCATCCAGCAGGCTGCCCTGTTTTTGTTGTATGTGCACTTTTTCTCCCAGCAGCTGTTGCAAACATTCAGCAGTAAGTGCAATATCGCCGGCAATTTTATAAGCATAAGGCAACAACAGGATCAGCGGTATCATAAAATTTTTGGGAATGGACAACGGCAGATCCCAAAACTTAATAAAATAATCATTTAAAATGCCCGACTGCAATCCTTGCAGCAACATAGCCTCTTCATTTTCTACCTGCATCCGTTGCAGAAAGAAATCGTTCTCGAAGGGGAGAAAAAAGCGGCGGATTTCCTCCTCCTTTTTCTTATTGTGCTTATAGTCTGCGGCCATGTCTGTAGCCACCATGCCCTTCGAGCTTCGTTGCGGCAACTGGAAAAAAAGTCCTTCCGGCAACTGGTCGTACAGGCCGCTCCGGCTCAGGTGCAGTTCCAGCACGGCTTGTTTACGGGCATCATCTTTTATCGCTGCCAGCGCAATATCCCGGCTGTATTCCCGCCTGAATAAGCCGTCGCAGCTTATCATAAAATCATCCTGCAGCAGACCCTTTTCCAGGGCCAGCAATAATTGCGGCTCTGCTTTCACATCCCAGCCAGCCTGTTGTATTTCCAGCTGCAGTTGCTCTATCATTTGTTTGTTGCTGTACACGTATAAAAATTCAACATTTAAAATTCAACAACGGTTGTTCATAAAGGTCAAAAATCAAAATAGGCGTCGAACTGTTTCTGATTTGTACCTTTTATTTTTGACTGTTCCCGCGCAAAAGAATTAAACCTTTACACTTTTATGCTGCCTGCTCAATATACACCCTGTACGGGAACAGGGCAACAGATTTTTCCTCCAGCAGCAGCCGCAGGTTATCGATCCAAAAACTGACCTCGCCCTTTTCCTGCATGTCCTCAAAATCTTTTCGGGCCAGCCCTATTTTAACGTCGATGGTTTTCAGAAAGCCCTGTTGCTGGTCGGGGTGTATCATAATTCCCTTCTGGATATCGATCCGTCTTACCCTATCGCCCAACTGGTAGTGGCAAAATGCCTTTATATCTTCTGTCGTAATCAACCGGTCTTTTGATAACAGCGCGCTTTTATAAGCCAGTACGCTGTCTGTGGTACCCAGCTTATTTCGGCCGCCCAGTGTAGTGGTTACCAGCATTGCCTGGTTATTCTCTATACTGCTGCCTTTGTAAAGGCGTAATATGCTGCCGGCTTTTATATGGTTGCCTTCTGTGCCGCAGGTGCTCCAGTATTGAAGAAAAATATTCTGCCAGGGTGTTTTTGAATGATTGCGCACCATCAGGTAAGGAATCTGTTCCCTCGATTGCTGGCGGGAGAAAAGCCTTTGCTCAAGTTTATTGATAATCTGCTGGATCTGTTTCATTTCGGCATTCATGAAATCATTGCCC
>CAXTMV010000037.1:24973-29147 GCA_964245425.1 uncultured Flavihumibacter sp.
GTGGAAAAGGCCGCGCTTTCATCGCGCAGCAGTTGTACCAGGTAATCTACAATGGAAGCTGCATCCCTTTCGTCGAAGCGGCCTACCCCGCCGTTGCGTAATAAAATGCCAAAAGCTTCTTCCTCTTTCTGGAGGAATGAACGTGTATTCAGGGTCTTTCCTTCATCATTGCTCACATCTTCCAGGTCCAGGAACAGATCTTCTGTTTGTAACGGAATTATATTCACCATCTCCTGCAGGCGGTAAGTGATATCGTGGAGGCGGCGGTTGATCATCGGAAAACAGTTCATCAGGCACACCACATCCTGCAGTAACCGGCTGCTGATGGTTTGCGGAAAATCGATACAGATCCAGCGCAGGGGTTGCTGCTGCAGCGGGGCGGCATGTTTGCCGGTAAAGGTTTCGGCAATCATGGCAGACAAAACTGAATTGTCTTTACCAGCGGCAATATTTTCGGGATCCAGCAGGGTAATAAAATAGGGCTTATAATAAGCATTCACCTGCTTCTTTATCTTTCCGTTTATATCATCTTCCCGGTAGAGTACTGTTTCCAGGTCCAGCTGTTCACCGCTGATATTCCGGGTACCATAGCCGGGGCTGTGCGCCATTACCTGCTCATTCCAGTACCAGGTGGCTTTGGGCAGCTGGTGATAGAACAATTGCTTTTCTGCCTCATTCCTGAGATCAAAATGAAACAGCGTGCCTTTCAGGCTGGTACCGGGTTCGTCTATGCCCAGCCAAAGTGTACTGGCTGGCAAATCTTTACCGGGTTCACACTGCATGATCAGCTCTTTGTTGATGCCATTACTAATTTTATACAATGACCTGCCCGTGGCCATAAAGCGCAGGGAAGACCTGTTTAACCGAAAAGAAGCGGTTGGAGAAAAAAATATATCCTTGGTAACAGGATCTTCGTGGTCGGAAGGGGCCGGTATCTTACGGGATATATAATACTGCGCATCTTCCGTTACTTCCAGTGTCTTTTCTATCGGTGTGGCACATGCGACGGCATGTGCCGGCAAAGCGCCGGTAAATGCATCGGGCGATAATAACTGCACCAGCCTTTCCAGCACCCGCGCCCGGGAACCCTGTATTTCTCCTGATATTTTCTCCAGCTCTATGCTGCAGGCACTCAGCAGCATAGATACCAGCGGGTCGAAATTACTTTCTGATTCGGTTTCCGAATACCCCCATGCCCGGGCCGCATTTTTTAACATGCGCGTTTTTATATGCTCTCTTGATTCCTGCATGCTGATCGTTGTGTTTTTAATATGACAGCGGGCCTACAAAAAAACTATCCCTGAAAACCAGTTGTTCATTCGTCAATTGTAAAACGCCTGATATGGTAATGCTGATGCGCTTCTTGACCCTCCGGGCACTAACGCCTTCGGCCAGTTCTTCCTGCACAATAGTAAGTTCTACCCGAACATTACCCAGCCTTTTTTCCTGCTCCTGTATGCCTTTCAGCAAAGATTGCCGGATGAGTTCCTTAAGCTTATGGGCACTGGTTACATTGTCAAAATCATGATCCCAGATGCCACAGCCAAAATGCTCATCACCCGGAAACTCGCCAAAAGCCGTGGTCAGCAATAAATGCAGGTGATGCATAACCGATTGCTGCAGGCTGCTTTTTGGATGTTCCTGCTGACGCATTACCCGCTCCAGTGCCAGGGGCAATGAATAGTATTCTAATTGCATAAATAAAAAGCTAAAACGGTAATTACTGGTATTAGACTGCTGCTAGGATAATCGGGAGCTATATACAAGGTTCAAAAGTTGTTGTCTTGAGCAGCTTGTACTAGAAATGCAGTTGATTTTCAGGGAATTTGGATAGAAAATAAAAGTACAATAAACTTGCGGCATATCCAAAGTCAAAACACGGGAAATTTAAACGTATTAGTACGGGTAGTAAAAAGAGGCGAATAGGTTAGCTTAGCGGCCGGCCGGTTGGTTGGTGGCCGGCAGCCAGGCATATCAGCCATCGTTCTTATTCCATGGCTATGAAATTCAATGAATACCGGTTCCCGTTGCTATCTTGTCCGTATAAAACAGCGTACTATGTTTACATTGGAGCAAATTAAGGCGGCACATGCATTGGTTAAAACCGGGGCCGATTTTCCAACCTTTGCAAAAAACATTGCGGCGCTGGGTGTTATCCGTTATGAAACCCATGTAAGCGACGGGCGTACCCTTTATATTGGTTCCGATGGCCTGTCTGTTCAGAAAGAGACGGCGTATGCCGCCATGGAAATAGCGGCAAACCCCGATATCCCATCCTTCAGGCATTACCTGAAAATACACCAGCAGGGCGAAACCGGTTTTCCGGCCTTTTGCAGGCACTGTGCGGAAACAGGGGTGGAAAAATGGGTGCTGGACATAGTCGCACTTACCTGTACCTATTATGATCTCGCCGGTAATGAAATGTTACAGGAAAAAATTATCGCCTGACACACGCGATGATGCCGTTAACCAGAATCCATCCCCTAACATGATCTTTATCAGCTTGTTTTACCGCCCATGTACTTTGCATTGCATAGTACCTTACATAATACCATCTTTGGGGCTAAATTATTTCCATGAGTCGTTTTTTTTCCTCCGCTGCGCTTGTATTGCTCCTTTTTGTGTGCGGGAGCGCCTGCTCTTCCCACAACAATAACGAATTAAAGATCTCCGTACAGGAATCTGACCATTATTATTCTTTTCATGCATACTTCCCGGAAGACAAGACCGGCGCCGTGCACCGGGCCGTAAACAAGTACATGGCGCCCTCCGGGCTTTTTGCCTCCGTGCACGATTATATGGATGTTACGACTTCTCTACCCGACCAAACCCATTTTGCCGTAAAAGCCTCGCCGGGCATTATTGAAATAACCCTGAACAGAAAAGAAAACACCCCGGCGTCTTACGAGCATATCAAGGAAATGTGCCAGCAGATAAAAGAGGCATTGAAAGACTGACAGAACAAAATTGCTTGATTGTTAAGATGGTCGGGATAGCATGCTTGGCATCCTTCGCCTACATAAAAATCATAGCCATCACAATAATTAACAAAGCACGGCCCTGCTTTTGTATGAGGGGGATAAAGGAAAAAAAATTGACTGGTCCATTCAACTGTAAAGACAACCTGCGCCTACCTGAAAAAATATCCAACACTTAAAGAAACCACCCTTGTCTTGATATTGGGCCCGTCCGGATCATTATTAATGGTGCCGATGCCGTATGCATAAGCGGCTTCTGCAAAAAAGTGTTTTTCAAAAGAATAGCCCAGTGCCGCGTTCATAGCTGCATCGAAGAGGCCGAAATGATTACCTGTTACGCTCATGATCGCCTGGTTACGGACCGTGCTACCATTGCTACCGGTATACATTTCCCGGCCATACAAACCCACGCTTACAGAAGGGCCCAATTTGCAGTAAAAGCCCTCCCCTCTTTTTTTAGACAAATCAATTTGTACCATCACCGGTATATCCGCATAATTCAGGCGATAGGTTTTCAGCGTATCGCCCGGCAGCGTTTTAACCCTGAAACCTTTTCCGGTGAAGTGAAGGCCGCTCACAAAGGCAACCTTGTCATCAAAATAAACTTTTGCCAGCACGCCAGCCGTAAAACCGGCGATGGAAGAAGTGCTGATTTTTGCACCGTCTCTTTTATAACGCGCGCTGCTCAGCTGCGCCCCGGCTTTTATTGCCCATTGTACCTGCGCCCCTGCAAAAAAACCTGCGCAAAGCAGTAAAAAAAGAACAATTAATTTCATATGTAGGGTTTAGGTGTAGGTTTGGGGCGTACATGCGCGTTCGTGGTTCGATGGTTCCTGGTTATTGCAGTAGGCGCAGCGAAAGAACAATGAATGACCGGACCACGAACTTTCTTCCAACTTAATTAGTATCCTTCGGCACCATCATCGCCACGGTTATCGGCAACCGCTTCAAATTTTTTATTGGGCAATACTTTTATTACTTCTGTGCGGCCAATATGATCGCGCACCGTTACCGTATAACCCATGGCTTTCAGTTCCGCTATTACCGCATCGGGAAATCCTTTTTCAACATAGATCTCATCAGGCTTCCACTGGTGGTGAAATTTGGGTTTGTATACAGCATCGGCCGTACTCAAATCAAACTCAAGCATGTTTACCAGTGTCTGGTAAACAGACGTAGGTATGATGGTACCACCC
>CAXTMV010000038.1:0-12645 GCA_964245425.1 uncultured Flavihumibacter sp.
CTTTCGTGGGTTGTCCGTTTCTGGCAATAACCGTTCATTCCAGTCTTTCAACGTTCATTTTCTTACATCAGCACCACTAATACTACGTTTCTCCATACCAGTCCATTCAAATGCAAGGAATGCAATGCATATTATAACTGCAGGAAAGTCATATCCTTATACGGCCCAGGCCTGCAGCCGCGCACCAACAGCTTATTAATACCCGCAAAGAATCACGGACTACCTTCCCCCCAACCCCATAAAAATCCCCGAAAAAGGGGATACGGTCTCTGGAACAGTATGCTTACTTTCAATTATCCATATTCCATACCCGAAGCATTCAACAGGTAAAGCAAATCCGCCATCGCTTAAAAAAGATGGCGGGCCTTAGCCTTA
The DNA here is from genome assembly GCA_964245425.1 of uncultured Flavihumibacter sp. Taxonomy (GTDB): domain Bacteria; phylum Bacteroidota; class Bacteroidia; order Chitinophagales; family Chitinophagaceae; genus JACMLD01. Next base: position 376 of record CAXTMV010000038.1, read on the forward strand.
TTCATTTTATCAATAACAACCGTCAACACCTTATTTATGCACTTTTTAAAACCCTTTGCCTTCATACTACTCTGCGCAGCAGCCGTAGCAGTCATGAACAGCTGCAAAAAAAACAATGACGCCGCAGGCAGTACAACAACGGGGCTCGATAGCAACGGTACTGTAGCCATTACCCCTGTAGGAACACCGGTGGGGATTGCCACCTCCAAAACCATTGGCCCGGGTGGTGGCACGCTCTCCTCTCCCGACGGTAACCTCGTACTAACCATTCCGGCCGGTGCGCTGGCATCGAACACCAAGATCTCCGTACAACCGATCACGTCACAGATGCCCGGGAGCGCAGGACTGGCCTACGACCTTGAACCCAATGGCACCAAGTTCGCCGTGCCGGTTACCATCGCTTTCCATTATACAGCCGGCATGTTGCCTGATAACAATCCTGAATTTTCTTTTATCGCCTACCAGGACAGCACCGGCGCCTGGAAGGCCGATGCCACCAACCGCGATTTCGATACCACGGCAAAAACCGTTAGCCTGGATGTAAGCCATTTCACCAATTTTGAACTGGGCTATTTCCTTTTTGTAACCGCCGACAAACTGGAATTACATGCTTCCGAGAAATCGAATCTTCTGATGATGCAGAGTTTTGTAGATATGGATAAAGTGGCCGTTGTAAAAGAAACCATGGAGATCTCCGGCAGCCAGGTCAGCTCCTGGCAAGTGAATGATGTAGTAAATGGCAACCCCACCCTTGGCACAATAACAAAAGCAGCCGGTTTTGCAGAAAGGGCCGTTTACCAGGCACCTGCCGCAATACCGGTTGCCCAAACTGTTTTTGTGAAATGCGTTACCAAAATACATCTTATCACCTATAAAAAAGGAAAAGTATTTGAAGACAACCCACATGTAACAAAAGGTGTTATATTAACATTATTGCCGGACGAGAAGTTAAACTTTACGGTAAGATATACTGTACTGGACAGTAATTTTTCACAATTGTACGGCATCATAAAATCGCCGCCGGTGTATTCTGATACTTTAATATTCGATGTATCCGTCAACGGCGGTGCGGTAACCGTCGGCGCACCCCATAACACGCCGCCGAATGTAGTACCCCCCCACGCAGAAACGCCGCTGCAGATATTTGACTGGGTTCCTGATCCGGTGGGTGAAATCAATGTCAAAAAAATTGAAACGGACGCATCGATGACAACAGATGCACTGATTCGGTTCAATATGATTCATGAAAATGCAGAGACACCGGGCTTTCTGCTGCGCTCGAAAATTGGCATGAATGTCCAGACGATCAATTCCCAACCCTTTGGAGGTACCCTGGGGTTTCCGGAGGTGCTTGATATTGATATAAAAAGGCAAATGCCTTACTGGTATTATATAACCGGTGGGGTAGGCATATACGAAAAACTGGAAGTGTTGAATAAGCCATAACATATTTCCGTTAGACAATCCGGTTATTCCCGACAGCCATGGCGTATATGTTCGCAGACCGGGTTGGGTGGTCGGGCATATCACTTTTTCTTGGCAGACTTTCTTGCCGCCAGCTGTTCGTTCCTTATTTTAATTAAATCGATGCCGGCACAGGCTTCAATCAGCTGCCGGATCACAGGCAGCGGAACTTCCGCGGCGCCGGAAAAATTTATGCATCCTTTCTGGAAATTGGCTTTCGGTAGCAGTGTTTTGTACTTGTCGTATATGACGGGCGCCATGTACATGGGCAATACATGCAGTGACATATATTTTTTTACTGCCGCCAGGGCATATTTCATCATGCCGTTTGATTTGTAGATGATCATGTCTTTCCCCATCATAGGCGCTACTACCGGTACAATGGTCTTGTCGTGCTGTAAAAGGAGGGCATGAATATCTGTTAACAGCTGTTTCCGGGCAGGTTCCTGTTCGGCAATATATTCTGCAGGCAGCATAATTAGATGGTTTGATATATGAATGTAAACAAAATAATGGTGAGAATAGCTTCTTAGCTGTTAGGAAACCAACAGCGTAAAACACATATTTCATCTACCATCGCCTATTTAAAAAATATTCATCCGGTGAGCTGTCCAGCTTGCCTTTGATGCCAAACCAGCCTGTATTATTTTCAGCAAACATTAAAGCTGGATATCCTGCAAATGCTCTTCCATAACCCGGTAACTGCGCATCGAGGATTTGTCTTCCTGGCCCTGTTCACCGGCATTCCACATATCCGTCATCCGCTGCTGGTCAAACACCAGTTCATTTACATTTGCAGCGTACAAATCAGCCGGTATAAAATGAAAATTCAGGTTGAATAAAGCGTCCTCCTCCTTTCCGGCAGCGGCCAGGCCAACAGGCGGCAGGGAGGTTTCATTTAACTTGTCCAGCAATTTTGCCAGCAAGATATTACTGTTGCGTACTTCCGTCTCCCAGAATTCTATTACCCGCAAAAGGTTCTGCAGGATACCTGCCGGTTGAAAGGTTTTATTGATCAATGGATCGATGGGCTTGTTCACAATAATATCAATATGGCTGATCCCCTCCTGTTTTGCATAAGACAATGCTTCCAGCACCGGCACATTCCGGCGGATGCCGCCATCCACATAGGGACCTCCCTGCAAATAGGGCGTGTCGGCAAAACTCATGAACAAAGGTTCATTTGCAGAAGCCCATATCCAGCTCACCATTTCTTCATACGGGATGGAAGCAGCGGCAGCTTTATACAGTAATTCACCCGTTCTGTAATTGAGCGTACAGACCGTAAAGCCAGTGCGCGTGCCATTGATAATGCTGGCGTAACGGTCGGGCGTCAAAAAACGGGCAATTAAATCCCGAAGGTTATGGCTTTCCCCAAATGTTTGTTTACCGCGCGCCAGCCGCCACAACGCGTTAAGGGTTTTCAAACTGCCGTCTTTGTTAAAAGGGTTCACGTCAAATATCGCATCCTGCGTAACGCTGGTATATATTTTTTTCAGCGTGTCAAAATCATTCAGCACAATCATGGGGGCCATCAGGCTCCCGGTGCTGGTACCAAATACATAGCGGTAAGGCTGTTGCTGCTGTACCGCCAGGTATTTTGCAAACCCTGCTCCCCAGGCTCCCCTGGCTCCGCCACCACCCACTACCAATAGCCGCTCATTATTGTTTTCCATACATTCTCCGGTATTAAATAAATAGTTTTGCTTACTTACGGCATTCCTGCAGGTAACAGGTACAATTTTCCATCCAAAAAAAGTACGTGATGCCAAATAACAGCAGCATTGCATATTTAACATCCATCAGACCGGCTTTACCTGTTCTTTTAAATCCTTTCATTACATTTTTCCGACAGGGCGCCATCTTTCTCACCTGCTCACCACCGGTTTAACAATCCGCTATTAGGATATTATTCAATTGTCTTAAACGAGCACTGTCTTTTTCGCCTTCAGGCACCGCCTGTAAAAAATCCGCTACTTTGCTTTATATTCCGGCAATCAAACGGCTTTCTCACCGCATAAATCAATTCCATGCACACCATCTTACCTTTTTTATTGGCCATGATCGCCGCCATTGTGCTGCTGGAAATGTGGGCGACCAAACTAAAAATTGCCTATCCCATCTTGCTGGTGGTAGCAGGCCTGCTGGTTAGTTTTGTTCCGGGCTTGCCAGCCGTAAACATCAACCCCGATCTTATATTTTTTATATTCCTGCCGCCCCTGTTGTTTGAAGCCGCCTGGTCCATTTCCTTTAAGGAAATGAAAAAATGGTGGCGCATCATCGGCAGCTTCGCTTTCCTGGTGGTATTTTTTACCGCTTTATCGGTGGCGGTATCTGCTAATTATTTCATTCCCGGGTTTACCCTGGCCCTGGGATTTCTATTGGGCGGTATTGTCTCTCCGCCCGATGCCGTCAGTACCGGCGCCATCATGAAATTTGTAAAAATTCCCAAGTCTACGGCTGCTATTTTAGAGGGAGAAAGTTTATTGAACGATGCTTCCTCTCTTATCATCTTCCGGTTTGCATTGATAGCCGTAGGCACCGGGCAGTTTGTCTGGCAGCAGGCTACCCTTAGTTTTTTATGGATGATCCTCGGCGGCGCAGCCATCGGCCTGCTGCTGGCCTGGCTTTTTGTGCAGGCCCATAAACGGCTGCCTACAGACGCGTCCTCGGATATTGCATTAACGCTGATTGAACCTTATTTTATGTACTGGATAGCCGAACAGCTGCACAGTTCCGGTGTATTGGCCGTAGTATGCGGAGGGTTGTATATGTCAAACAAAAGATTGCTGTTCCTGAATAGCGAAAGCCGCATAAAAGGCTATAGTGTATGGGAGAGTTTTGTATTCATCCTGAACGGCATCGTGTTTTTAATAATTGGCCTTGGCCTGCCGGGCATTGTTGAAGGGCTGCGTTCAAAAGGGATTCCCTTGCATACCGCCATTGGGTATGGCGTATTGGTAACAGTCGTTTTAATTATTGCCAGGATAATCAGTTCCTATACCGCCATGCTGGCCACTATTATATTTCGACCCAGTGTGGCGCCGAGGGCAAGGTCCGGAAGGCGGCTGTGGCTACTACCCTTACTGCTTGGCTGGACGGGTATGCGGGGGGTGGTATCCCTGGCAGCAGCACTGGCCATTCCGGTTACCCTAGAAAATGGCAAGGACTTTCCGTACAGGAACCTGATATTGTTTATCACCTTTGTAGTGATACTGCTTACCCTGCTGATACAGGGTCTTACCCTCCCTTATTTTATTAAGCACGGCCGCGTATTTGCCGGTATTGCAAACGAGACATCGGAAGAGGAAACCAAATTAAAAATAAACCAGGGATTGAAAGAACATGTATACAATTTTCTAAAAGAAAAACACCAGAACGAACTGGCCGGGCATGCCGGGATAGAACGTATCCTAAAACACTGGGAAGATAAATCCAAAGCAAATAATGCCGACTGGATGAATGAAAAAACCAGGGCAATTGTTTTTGAAATGCTGGAACTACAGCGGCAGTATTTTGCAGACCTCAATAAAGACCCCGACATCGATGAAGGCATCATCCGACAGCATTTATACCAGATTGATCTGGAAGAAGAACGGTTAAAGATGATGTAGCACTGTCTAATAACCGGCTATTCGGAAAACAGTCAGCGCTGCCATTTTTAATTACTCAAAAAATAGCCATTTTTTTCAGTACGATATAGATGGTTTCTTTTTATCGGTTTACCTAATTTCCTTTTCATGCAACTGTCAAAATAATAATGCTACAGCGGGCATACCCCTTGTCGGCTCAGGCAAAGTATGCGCAAACAGGAACAAGCCTTCGGCGCAGCTTATCGCCCCACCCATCGCTGACCCGCACCATCGCTTTGTTTCAACCATAAATAATTTATACCGCCGGCAACCTTTCCCTGCATTTTATAGTATCCTTATTATCCAGTCTGTCACAGTAACCAAAAATCACCACAAATGAGAAAGCCATTTCTTCCGGTTGCCCTTGCAGCCATCGTACTTGTCTCCTGTACAAAATCAACCATAACACCGCTTGCCGCTGCCAATACAGCCAGTGCAACCGGTAACCAGGTAAGGCCAACGGCCGCCGATAGTGCAGCCGCCCGCGGCGGCAATGGCAGCGGGGGTGGTTCTACCCCTGCACCCAGCAGCAACCTGGATATCTATACCAAACAACTCACTGCCGGATGGCAGGTATTCCTGGGTTCAGGCGAGTCCGTTCCCGGTATTCCGGGCGCAACCGGCACCATTACCCTGCTGATCAATTTTAAACCCGATAATACCTTTACCCAGGTAGCAACGGATAATATTACCAAAGCACAGATAACCCACAACGGCAGCTGGCAGTTCAGCATTCCCGCCAACCTGCTCATCAATGAAAGCGGGCTCCTGGTGCTTACGAGTGGAAATACCACGCTTATGTCCGGATTGCTCGATTTTATCCATCCCGGCATTATTCAATACCAGCCAGCGACCAATAACCTGGAACCATCATTGGCCGAACCTGTTTATGTATTTCAAAAGGCGTGAAAAGACGGCATTACATTATCCTGATCCCAGTCCGCATTCGTACATACGGGTGTTCATTTCCGGACAGTTTGCTGTACAGATAAGACGCCAAACCCGCTCCCAATAAAGCTTTCAGCATTGGCATAACTGTTGGGCACTATTTACAGGCAACCCGCTCGGGGCTGCCGATCTTAATGTCATGCCTGCCGGACCAGGCTTTAAAAATGCTGTTATGATAAAAAATTATCTCCTGCTAGCTGTCAATAATTTCCGAAAACAAAAGATGTTTTCGCTGATCAATATCCTGGGCTTAACAGTGGGCATTACCTGCTGCCTGATGATCTTCCTGTTTATCCTGCACGAGATCAGCTATGATAATTTTCATAAAAATGGCAAAGACATCTATCGCGTTATGCGCGCTGGTAACTTCAACGGGGTAAGAAGAGAAATACCTTACCTGTCTCCCCCTTATTCTACTGCCCTGCAAAATGATTACGCCGATGCCATTCAAAGTACCGTAAGGGTTAGTCGCGATAATGACCTTATAAGCTATAAAAATATTTCCTTTAATGAAAAAAATATTTATCTAACCGATAGCAATTTCTTCCAGTTCTTTAGTTTCCCGCTGGTAAAAGGCGATCCCGCCATCGTTTTAAAAGATCCTACCAGCATTGTATTGACAGAAACCGCCGCAAAAAAATATTTTGGCAATGAAGACCCCATTGGCAAAGTGCTGGAGATGAACAAGAAGATGCAGTTGAAAGTAACAGGCATTGCTAAAGATCTGCCTTCCAACTCTCACCTTAATTTTGATATGATAGTGCCCTTGTCGAACTGGCGAAATGCACAATGGTTCAACCAGTGGCCCAATAACAGCCTGATGGCTTATGTGCAGCTGAAACCGGCGGCAAATGCCGCTACCTTGGAAAAAAGATTTCCGGCATTCATGGATAAATACATGGGTAAATTTTTTACGGCGGGTGGGTTTCATATGGATCTTGTTATTAAACCACTGAGCGGCATTTATTTTGAAGGTGAATCGCCGGTGGATGGCGGCATTAAACACGGCAGTAAAAAAATGGTGTATATATTCATGTCGATTGCCATTTTAATTCTTGTAATTGCCTGTATCAATTTCATGAACCTTGCCACCGCAAGGGCTACAGAACGTGCCAAAGAAGTAGGTCTCCGGAAAGTAATGGGTGCCTTGCGCAAACAGTTGATTGGCCAGTTCATTCTTGAGTCCCTTTCATTTGCCAGCATCGCGGCCCTGCTCGCCCTGCTTTTGTTAAAGGGATTAATGCCTGCCTATGCAAGTTTGCTGGGATATGAACTACCTCCCTTTTGGGGCAATCCCTTCCTATATGTTTTTCTGCTGGGGGTAATTATCATAGTAGGGTTGCTGGCAGGCAGCTACCCGGCCCTGCTGCTTTCATCTTTTTCTCCTATAGAATCACTGAAAGGAAAGTTGCGGATTGGAAAGAACGGTGCCATTTTCAGAAAAGTACTGGTTATTTTTCAATTTGGTATTTCTGTGCTCCTGATCATCAGTGTTACTATTATTACCGGCCAGATGCATTATGTAAGAAATACAGACCTGGGTTTCAATAAAGATCAGACCATGATTATTCAACTGGACAATGGCGATATCTGGAACAAAAAATTTCAACTGAAAAGCGAACTGCAGCAACTTCCCGCAGTGGAAAGCGTATCGCTGATGTCTGGCGAACCCGGGGGCTTTCATGACACTTATGGCTTTGATACAGAAGCTAAACCCGATGAGAAAATGATGTTCAATACAGAGTTTACCGATTTTGAATATGCAAAGACACTAGGCCTCAAAATAATTGCCGGTCGTGATTTTTCAGCGCAGTTTCCAACAGATTCTACGCAGTCGGTACTCATTAACCGTGCGGCAGCTTTCCAAATGGGCTACCAACCGGAAGAAGCCGTTGGCAAATGGGTGAAGAATACCAAAGACAGCCTGCGGCATGCCATCGTTGGTGTGGTAGAAGACTTTCATTTTGCTTCTTTGAAACAGGCCATTGCCCCGCTGGTCATTTCAAGCGGCAGCGATAAAAGGCTGGCCCTGGTAAAATTAAAAACAACAGATCTGCAGGCATCCATTGCCGCGTGCAAAAAAGTATATGCCGGTATGGCTTCTGCCTATCCGTTCGAATATAATTTCCTGGATGAGAAGTTTAACCAGTTATATAAAACGGAAGCCCGGCAGGAATCCGTCTTACGTATTTTCTCTATCATAGCCATTGCCATTGCCTGTCTCGGTTTATTTGGCCTTGCTTCCTATACCGCCGTAAAAAGAACAAAAGAAATAGGCGTTAGAAAAGTGCTCGGTTCTTCCGTGCAAAATATTGTGATGCTGCTGTCGAAAGACTTATTGAAACCGGTGCTGGTGGGTACTTTGCTTGCCGTGCCGCTGGGTTATTATGTAATGAGCAAATGGCTGGAAGGATTTGTTTACCGGATCACCATTGCCTGGTGGATGTTTGCAGTGGCCGCCGCAGTGGCGGTCATCATCGCGCTCCTGACTGTTAGCCTGCAGGCCGTTAAAGCGGCGCTGGCCAACCCCGTAAAATCGTTGCGGGCAGAATAAAGAACGATTCATATTTTTTCGCACTTATATGATAAAAATGACGGGGTTTCGGCCATTTGCTGAAACCCCGTCATTTTTACTGCTCAACAAGCTGTTCTATTGAATGGTAATTTTTCTTACCACGTTGTTTTGCCAGTCAGCTACATAAAGAATATTACCTGCTGCATTCACTGATACGCCAAGAGGGGCATTAAAAGTAGCCAGCGTACCCTGGCCATTTGCCATTCCCTGGGCACCGGTGCCGGCCAGTGTTGTTACAACCGCCCCCGGCGTAATTTTCCGGATTGAATTATTGTATTCATCCCCGATATAGAGATTGTTACTACCGTCGATGGCAATGCCCCAGGGATGATTAAAGCTGGCTGCCGTACCGGTACCATTTGCAAAGCCGGCATTGCCGCTGCCGGCAAAAGTGGTTACCACGCCTGCAGGCGTTACTTTTCTTATTTTATGATTGGCCCAATCAGTCACAAATAGATTTCCGGCATTGTCAATGGCAATATCGTCGGGCTCATTAAAACTGGCTGCGGTGCCGGTTCCATCGGCGGATCCTTTTGTGCCACCGGCCAAAGTGCTAACCGTACCGCCAGCAATTTTACGGATGGCGCTGTTCTGGTAATCGGCTACATATACCGTTCCATTGGCATCAATGGCCACGCCGGAAGGAAAGCTGAATTTTGCCGTTGCCACCGGGCCGTCCTGGTATCCGGCCGTACCGCTTCCGGCAATACTGGTAACAACGCCGGCTGGTGTTATTGACCTGATGCGATGGTTATTCTGATCAACCAGGATAACATTCCCGGCATTGTCGAGTGTCAGTTCATGCGGACTGTTAAAAGCGGCTGCGGTACCGGTTCCGTTCGCAAAGCCCGCTGTTCCGCTACCAGCCCAGGTGCTTACAACACCTGCGGTGGTAACTTTTCTTAGCACCTGGTTGGCGGCATCCACCACATAGGCATTGCCCGCAGCATCCATTCCAACACTCCATACACCATTAAAGCTGGCAGCCATACCTGTTCCATTGGCATATCCGGCCGCGCCGGAACCGGCCAGCGTACTAACGGTAATGGTTGGGCCAGATGCCGGACCGGGATCAGGCGTAACATTGCTTTTTTTACAGGAGCTGAAGGCAAGGGTGGTTACCATAAAAAAGCAGGAAAGCCTGCACATGATTGCTATCTTTTTCATACTTGTTAATTTTAGTTCAACAAATATGAATCATGCTTCAAACCCCTGCAATACGATATATGGACGATATTTTCCTCCCTGTTAGTGCTGGCAGACAGCCGGTTCTTGCGCCTGCGCGCTTTTGTGAACCGCCCGTATCAGCTGTTTTACGTATGGGCGGAGAAATACACCGGGCCGAACCTCATTGGGAAAAATCTTTTAGCTATCCCTGCATTTTCTTCAGGTAATTATAACTATTGGTAACATTTTGTAAAGGCTGGGGGGCGCCATCCTGCTCTACAAAAAAGTATTTCATGCCGGATAGTTTCGCATTCTCGAAGATGGGCTTAAAATCAACCAGTCCTGTCCCTACTTCTGCCGGGTTCATGGTGGTTTTATCAAGATCCTTTACATGCCATAGCGGGTACCGGCCGGGGTGCAGCTTGAAGAGTTCTACCGGGTTCTGTTTTGCCTTAGTGGCCCAGGCAAGATCCAGTTCCATCTTTACGGCGTCCTTGTCTGTATTATTCAGGATATAATCAAAGGGCCGGTGACCCTCTATTTCGTCGAACTCTGTAACATGGTTGTGGTAAGCAAACTGAACACCGTTCTTTTTGCAGGCTTCGCCGGCTTTGTTGAACACTTCAACCGCTGCTTTTATTTCGTCCATATTGCTTACAGGGATGCTTGAACAAACCAGGTAGCTCAGACCGCCCTCTGCTGCATTGTCTGCCAGCTGCTGGCCATTATCGGTCAGGTTTAGTGGCTTGGCTGCATCTTTCATCCGTTCCATCATTTTTTGTATCCGGGCAGAATCGGCGGCATTTTTGGCCATTTTCAAGACCTGGTCAAGCCGGTAAGGTGCGCCACCCACATGGGCAGAACGCCAGTGCAAACCCGCGTCTTTTACCAGGGCGGCAAATTCTTTTGGCGTATAGCCATAAAAGTTACCTTTCTGGGAACCGGCACTTTCTACTTCTTTGTAACCGATGGCGGCCAGTTTCTGCAGCGTACCTTTTGCATCGGTCGTCATCATATCGCCCAGGGTATACAACTGAAGTCCTATTGGCATAGCCGCCTGGCCACCGAAAAAAGATGCGGCGCGGCCGAGATGTGGTAACAATAAACCTGTTAAAGCAAGTGTGCCCGAAGTTTGTAAGAATTTTCTCCTGGTAGCCATCGTTAAAAATTTTAGAATGAAAAATGAAGTTAACGCATTCTATGAATGATATTTGCAAAAAATGGGCGACCCGTATACAGTCATTTAACAACCCTGCAACATAATTCAACAGACTTTATACGGAATGATGCCTTCTCTTTACAATATTTAATGAAGCTGCCAATATGATTTATTTAATTCTTTTTCTTGCGTTCCTGTGTATGGTGCTGGTGCTTAAACACTGGCCGCCTAAAAAACCTGGCTAAGCCCGGGCATCTGTGCCAGGGCATAAAATAGGGTGATGGTGGGAACAGCATTGCGGCCGTCTTTCTGTTACTGATTGCCCCCTTAACCTGTTTTCTTGTCTCTCCAAACGGAACGCGGGTGCGTGGGAACATACCCTCTTCGCAGGCAGCTGTAGGGAATGCTTTTATTACCCGAAAACAGTTCCGGATAAATGAATGATACAAACCTTATATATTCACCGTTACCAGCAAAAAAGTAGCAGGTATAGCAGTAGTGGCTGTATTGCCCGATTGGTTCTGGCTATTGAACAAGGCTTCTAGTTCTTCCTGCAATTTGCCTGCATGGCCTGTTTTTTCGGCCGCTTCAAAGGCATTCATCGTAGGACCATAATAATTCTTAAATCTTTGCAGCAGCTCTGCCGGTGCCTGGGCAGTGTTGAAAGTAAAAGTCTCCTTTGAAAAATCTATTTTTTCTTTGTCTATGCCCGCCGCGCCAAAGCGTTCCAGCACCCGGGCCTCTACACCCCATAATACAGGGCTGATAAATCCTTCCGGCGGCGGAGGCGTGTAGGCGGCGCTTATTTTTAGAATCTCTGCTACCAGAGTCGGATCGCCCGGTATCCAGTTGCCCATAATAATTTTTCCGCCGGGGCGGGTTACTCTTACCATCTCTTTGGCTACGTCAAAAGGTTTGGGTGCGAACATGGCGCCAAAAATGCTGATAACCCTGTCGAAGCTTTGATCTTTTAATTCCGACAGGTTGGTGGCATCCCCTTCTTTGAAGACACAGTTGGTAAGCCCTTCCGCAGCTGCCCGCCGCCTACCTGCTTCTACCAGGTTGCTGGCAATATCAACCCCCGTTACATCGGCGCCCAGTTGGGCCTCGGGTATGGCCGTGGTTCCGTCGCCACATCCAAGATCCAATACAACAAGGCCTTTGCTGATACCCAGTTTATTTACAAGCGCCTGGCCGCTCTCACGCATACTGTCTGCAATTTTGGTGAAATCACCCTTTTCCCATAATACTTTATTCGGATTCATATAATTGATTTATGAGGGCAATATTATCCTATCTGCAAAAAAGCAGCATGACTGTAGAGG
>CAXTMV010000038.1:12655-29123 GCA_964245425.1 uncultured Flavihumibacter sp.
GACCTGAAGGCCCCGGTGCCCGTTTTCCGGATATTGTGTATTTTTATACCGATCAATTTGCTTCTATGGTTAATTTCTATGAGCGGGTATTGCAGCACCCCCAATATTATCGCCAGTTTACCTGTGGTCAGTCGCTTATTACCGCTTTTAATTGTCCTATGGAAGCAAGGCTGATGAAAAACCGGTTTGCCGATCTGTGGACCGAATACAATTACCTGTTCTATGTAATTGACGGGCGAAAGATCTGGCATACCGCTACCGGCAGTTACGATATACAAAAAGAGAGTTGCGTTTTTGTGCGGAAGGGCGGATTTATCCTGGAACAGTTTCTGGATACCGGTTTTTGTGTGGTCCTTTTTTTTATTCCCGATGAATTTATCTGTCAGACATTACAAACAAAATCCAGGCCGCTCCTGCCTGCCGCCTTGCACAGTGAGCCTGTGATGCTGCTGAATAAGAGCGATACGCTGGCCGGTTTTTTCCATTCCATGTCATCCTATTTTGCAGAAACAACCGAACCGGATCCTTCCCTGCTGGAGTTAAAATTTAAAGAACTGATCCTGACCATTGCAGACAATCCACTGAATGCACACCTGCTGTCGTATTTCTGTTCGCTGCTGCAGGATCCCCCCGCTATTTCCCTGCAGCGCATCATGGAAGCCAATTATTGCTTTAACCTGACCATGGATCAATTTGCGCAATTAAGCAACCGCAGCCTGTCTGCTTTCAAAAGGGATTTCCAAAAGATTTACCAGACAACGCCCGGCAAATGGTTGCTGGAAAAAAGGCTGTTGCAGGCCCGAAACCTGCTGCGCAACCGCAACAAAACCATTACAGAAGCGGCCTTTGAAAGTGGTTTTGAAAGCAATGCCCATTTCAGCCGTTCTTTTAAAAAGCGCTTTATGGTTGCGCCATCGGCTATTAAACAGCAGGCCGCGCTGTACAATGCATAAAATCGTATATAAAAAATACGCTCTTCTGCAATCAGCTGGTATTTCTACGATCTAACCCGTAAATACCGAAGCCGGAAGAACGAATAGAAGCACGCTTGCAGGAAGACCCCGCAACTATTACTTTTGATGCAGAAGTTGATTGGTCGTATCCTTTATCCTTTGAAAACAGAACAAATCCAAATCCAAAAAAACCAATCCAAGATCCTTAACAAGACCATTTAAAAAATCCAGTATCAGTCAACTTTTTTTTATTTTTTCAATGCCGTTTTAACCCAATATCCTAACAAAGACAACACATTTCCGTATCCTCCTGCCGGGTAATCTATTCTGCAGGAGGTTAACTTTTTAACCGCTCCCATCATCCCTTTGGCAGTATGCGTTAATCAACCCCCGGTCAGCCACCGGCCCATTCCAAAAATCCCTTCAGCTTTATTTCAGTCCAACATTTATCATTACCTTCCGGCACATGAAAGTATTGGTAGTGGATGACGAAAAAGATGCCCAGTCGCTTTTTGAACAGCGGTTCAGGAAGGAAATACGATCTGGTGAACTGGAACTCATGTTCGCCTGTTCCGGAGAAGAAGCATTGATTGTGCTGGAAGGGCATGCGCACGAAAAAGTGCTGGTTTGCTCAGACATCAATATGCCCGGCATGAACGGGCTTGACTTATTAAAGAATATCAAGCAGCAATACAAACAACCCTCGCCGATGGTGATCATGATTACGGCTTACGGCGATACTGACAATTATAACCACGCCATGCAACTGGGTGCCGATGACTTTATTACCAAGCCTGTTGATTTCCCTTTGTTAAAAGAAAAGTTTAGAAGCTGCGTGGCGTAAACGCATGCGCCCTTCAATATAAAAACAGCACCTGATCCGGCACCGGCCTTTGGTCAGTGCTGATAACAGCAGCCTTTGGCCCTTTGCTATTTCCTGGCACTACTGATTCCGCGTTTTGGATACAATATGCTACAATACGGCTTAGCCTGCCATGCCATTACAGCGGAGCTTTGTGTTTCAAATTAAAACAGGAAACATGTCAAAGACTATTTTTATTACCGGTGCATCTGCCGGATTGGGTAAAACAACCGCTTTATTATTTGCCCAAAAAGGCTGGAAAGTAATTGCCACCATGCGCCAGCCGGAAAAAGAAACTGTATTAAACCAGTCTCCCCATATTACCGTATTGCCACTGGACGTTACCAATCTTCAGCAAATAAAAGAAACCAGCCAACAGGCCATTGCCATGGCAGACATAGATGTTGTTTTTAACAATGCCGGCTATGGATTGATTGGCCCGCTGGAAGGCACTACCGACGCACAACTGGTACGCCAGCTGAACACCAACCTGCTGGGCACCATCCGCGTTACACAGGCTTTTATTCCTTACTTCAGGGAAAAACAAAAAGGATTGTTTATCAATACCACTTCCATGGGCGGCTTGGTTACTTTTCCCTTTAGCTCGGTATACCATGCTACCAAATGGGCACTGGAAGGCTGGAGTGAAAGCCTGGGGTTTGAGCTGAGAAAAATAGGGGTCGGAATTAAAACCGTTTCGCCGGGCGGTATTAAAACAGATTTTATCGGCCGCTCGCTGGATGCCACTACACACCCGGCCTATACCAAATGGCTGGAGAAATTATACGCCGGCATCAATGAGGATCATTTTTCAACGCCGGAACAGATAGCAGCGGTGGTCTATGAAGCCGCCACTGATGGCAAAGATCAATTACGCTACGTGGCGGGTGAAGATGCAAAAGCCCTGTACGCACAACGACTCGCCCTGGGCGATGAAAAATTTATTACCTTGATGGAACAAACATTTTTCAGTGAAAAATAACGAACCTGCACCGCACCTGTTTAATTCTATTTCCGACCTGCACCGGGTGCTGGGTTTACCAAAGCCCCTGCACCCTTTAATAAGCCTGGTAGATAATACCAGAATAGCGATCAACAAAGAAGACTTACCAGCCTCCTTCCTGTTGAATTTCTATAAGATCTCTTACAAAAAAGGGCTTCGGGGAAAAATAAAGTATGGACAGAATTATTATGATTTTGATGAAGGCGGTATGGTGTTCACCGCTCCCAATCAATTGCTGGCCACCACAGATGATACAGAGTACCTGGGCCATACACTGCTGATTCATCCCGATTTTATCCGCCACCACGAACTGGGCAGGAACATTAAAAACTACGGGTTCTTTTCTTATGCGGTGCATGAAGCGCTTCACCTGTCAGACAAAGAAAAACAAACCATACAATCCATTTTCAGGAACATAGAAGAAGAATTGCAATCGGGCATCGACGATTTTAGCCAGGATGTGATACTGAGCCTGGTAGAACTATTGCTGAACTACAGCAACCGCTTTTACAAAAGACAGTTTATTACCCGGAAAGCCGCCAGCAATGACATGCTGGAAAAACTGGAAGCCCTGCTGAACGATTATTTCAATACAGAAACCGCCTTATTAAAAGGCCTGCCGACCGTGCAACTGCTGGCAACAGAATTGCATGTATCGCCCGGCTACCTGAGTGATATGCTACGCGCTTTAACTGGTCAGAATGCACAGGCGCATATCCATCGTAAACTGATTGAAAAAGCCAAAGAGATGTTGTCGACCAGCCAGCTGACCGTTGCAGAAGTGGCTTACCAGTTGGGTTTTGAACACCCGCAATCGTTCAATAAATTATTTAAACGTAAAACCGACCTGTCTCCACTGGCATTCCGGCAATCATTTAACTGATGCCTGGTCATTAGAAATGTTGGCGGCTGATCTTACACAACGGAACCCGATATGATTGGCGGCCGATCGCCATTCACCCTTGCCACGCGTACCCGTCATATACCGGGTGCAGTACTGGTCGGTGCATAAAAAGGATCCGCCGCGGTTTACTTTTTTTAAAGTTCCCGGCTCGGAGGGATCTGCAGAGGCGGCAGGTCCCTGCGGGTTCCTGGCTGTGCCAGCTGCTTTTAAGGTTTGGTAGTAATCGTATCCATACCAGTCGCTGCACCATTCCCAGGCATTGCCTGCCAGATCGTACAGTCCATAACGGTTAGGCGCAAACTGTTTTACCGGGGCAAGTCCCTTGTAGCCATCACTGCCGGCATCCTGGTCAGGAAAGCTGCCCTGGAAAATATTGGCCATCCATTTATTACCGGGCCTTAACTGGTTGCCCCAGGGGTATAGTTCGCCGGCAGCACCGCCCCTGGCGGCAAATTCCCATTCCGCTTCTGTTGGGAGGCGTTTGCCTGCCCATTTAGCAAAGGCGGCGGCATCTTCCCAGGTAACCTGTACCACGGGGTAATTTTCTTTTCCCTGCAGGGAACTGCCTGGCCCTTCGGGATGGCGCCAGGAGGCACCGCTTTTATAGGTCCACCAGCGGGTATAATCATCCAGCGGCACTTTGCCGGCGGGCGGTGTAAAAACAATCGATCCTGCTACCAGGCTGGCAGGGTCTGCATCCGGGAATTCTTCTTTAGACGGCGTTTTTTCTGCAACGGTCATATAACCGGCTGCCTGCACAAAACTGGCAAACTGTGCATTGGTTACTTCCGCCGCATCCATATAATAAGGATCCAGGTACACGCGGTGCACCGGTTGTGCATCGCCCATGGCTTCATGCCCGCCTTCCGTCATGCCCAACGGGTTAATACTACCCATGCTAAATGTTCCACCAGGTATGTAAACCATGCCTGCAGGCGGCGCAGGGGCTTTCCCGGTATTCTCGATGGTAGCAGCAAAGTCGCGGCCGCCACCCTGCATATATAACATACTATCGGAAACAACCAGGCCGTTTTTTGTGCAGCTGATGGCGCTTGCTATTTTATCATTCTCCAGGGCGGTTGCTGATGCAATGGCGGGGGCCCGTTTGCCATGTCCACTGCAACCAGCCGCCAGTAACAAGAATATGCAAAATGTTTTTTTAGTCATGACACACAAAAGATCCGCTGTAAAGTTCGCGTTTTTTACTCACCCTCATCGTATTTGAATACAATAGATTCCTGTCATTCACACGCAAATAAGGCGAAGTAAATAAAGCCGGTGGCCCTTTGCCAATACCCTAATATGCCTTATTTTTATCGCATTCCCCACCAGCATCAACCAGACAAAATTACGCCGCAATTAACATGCAAGTAAATACGATGAACAGTACCGGCGGGGCAAAAAAAGATTCGGCTGTAAACGGTGAAAACGATCTTCCATCCAAAAGCCTGCTGCCCCTGATATGGAATATGGTCAGCCCGTATAAAAAATGGCTGCTGTATATTTTCTGTGCCATGCTGGTAGAAACAGCCATGAGCCTGGCAGCCCCCTGGCCTTTGAAAATAATTATTGATAATGTTGTTAACCATCACCCTTTAAAAGGTGTCTTTGCCTGGTTGAACAGCCTGTTACCGGGGGGCACTGAAAAGCAGCTGACCGTTATTGTGGCCATCAGCGTTATTATCATCGCCACTGTAGGCGCACTGGCCACCTATATCAACGATTATTTTACAGAAAGCATCGCCCAGTATGTATCCAATAACCTGCGGGGCCGGATCTACCATCACCTGCAGCGCTTATCGCTGGAATATTATGATACCCACCAGATCGGCAAATTACTCAGCACCCTTACAACAGATGTGTCAACCATCCAGGATTTTGCATCTTCTTCCTTGATGAACATCATTGTTGACCTGCTGACTATTTTTGGCATGCTGGGCATTATGTTTTACCTGAATGCCGGGTTTACCCTGGTGGCCATTGGGGTAACACCCTTCCTTTTGTTCTTTGTATCGCGTTTCAGGAAGATCATCAAGAAAGCCACCCGCGCAGTAAGGCAGGATCAAAGTACCATGCTGGCCATTTTGCAACAGGGGCTGGAATCCATCCGATCGGTAAATGCTTTTGGCAGGCAGGATTTGGAAGAAGAGCGGCTTAAAAAAATAAGCCTTCAAACCGTGGGTGCTGCGCTGAAAGCCCGGCGCATAAAATCTGTACTGAACCCGATGATCGCTTTAACCATCGCCTTTTGCACGGCCGTGGTTTTGTGGCGGGGTTCCGACCTGGTGCTCAACCGCGCCATGACCGTTGGTTCGCTCACTGTTTTTCTGTGGTATATGAATAAGTTTTTTTCACCGGTGCAGGATCTGGCAAAGATGATAAATACCATCGCCCAGGCCACCGTGGCGCTGGAACGTGTGCAGGCCATCCTGGGCACCCATATTATGGTGGCCGAGAAACCAGGCGCCCGGGCACCCGAGCGACTGATCGGCAATATCAGTTTCAGGCATGTTTACTTTTCTTACAACCCGGCAGCGCCCGTACTCAAAGACCTCAACCTTGAAATCAGCAGTGGCCAACGGATAGGTATTTGCGGACCAACCGGTTGCGGCAAATCGACCGTTGCCAGCCTGATTGCCCGGTTTTATGACCCCAACGCCGGGCAGGTATGCATTGATGGAACTAATATTATGGATTTTACGCTGGACGGCCTCCGATCGCAAATCGGGTTTGTGCTACAGGATACGGTATTGTTTTACGGATCGGTACGTGAAAACATTGCCTATGGCAGGCCGGAAGCCACCGAAGCCGAAATCATAGCCGCCGCCAAACTCTCCAATGCACATGAATTCATCAGTAAGATGCCGATGGGTTATGATACCCTCGTGGGCGAACGCGGTGTTACCCTTTCCGGTGGCCAGCGGCAGCGGCTGGGTATTGCAAGAGCCGTGGTGCGCAATGCACCGATCCTGGTACTGGACGAACCCACGGCTTCACTGGATGCGGAAGCAGAAAGAACGGTAATGGATGCCCTGCAAAACCTGATGAAAGGACGCACTGTTATCACCATCGCACATCGTTTAAGCACTATTTCAAATGCTGATAAAATAATTGTTTTGCAGGAAGGCAGGGTAGCAGAAGAAGGTAACCACGAACAACTGATGAAAAAAGAGGGTATTTATGCAGCGCTGTTCAATATACAGGCTGCCATCAGGTACCAGGAGCCCATCATTGTTTGATAACAGACGATTGTAAAAATAATTTAAATAACTGCGGATGCACCAACGTTCCATTATTGTATTTCCGGACGATACGGTAAAAGAAATCATCGACGCCATTCAGCGCGCGGAGAAATCGTTGTTGATCAAAATGTTCCTTTTTTCGGATCCCGACCTGATTAATGCGGTGATTGAAGCCAAAAAACGCGGCGTAAAAGTAAAAGTGATGCTGAACCCCGCCCGGCGAAACGGCGAGGAAGAAAATAAGGAAACGCATACCTTACTGGAAGCCGCTGGCATAGAAGTGCGGGATACCAATCCTGAATTTATTATCACCCATGAAAAATCAATGGTGGTAGACGGGAAGCTCGCTTTTGTTAAGTCATTGAACTGGGAAACCAGGAACCTGACAGAAACCAGGGACTATGCCATTATCACTTCGCACCCCTACGAGGTAGATGAGATAAAACTTTGTTTTGATGCAGACTGGCACCGCAACAGTTTTGCACCGGCAGACGGCGCCTCTCTTATCTGGTGCAGCCTGAATGGCCGCGAGCGGATTGCCCGTTTCATAGACCATGCCAAGCACACCCTGTTTATGCAGAATGAACGATTCCAGGACCTGGTGATCATTGAACGGATAGTAAGAGCCGCCAGCCGTGGTGTAAAGGTACATGTGATGGTGCCATCGCCCCATAGCCTTAAACTGGAAAAAATTGTGGAAGGCGTAGGCGGCCTCCGGATCATGGACGATGTAGGTATAAAAATTCATAAGCTGAAACACCTGAAACTACATGGCAAAATGCTGCTGGCTGACGGCTGCCGGGCCATCGTAGGATCCATTAACCTGGCCCCCGGCAGCTTTGATCACCGCCGTGAGCTGGCCATTGAATTACATGATGAAGCAGTAATAGAACGGCTGCAAAAAATTGCCCACCACGATTGGAAACATTCTCACCCGCTGGACCTGACAGACGAAGGCCTGTATGAAGATTTGGAATTCCGCGGAAACGGCGGTTCGGAAAAACTGGTACTGGACCTGGACAAAAAAGAAAAAAAACATAAAAAACATAAAAAGGACTAGTTGCTTTTTATACCATACAATATTTTACCCGATGCTAAAGCCCCTGCTCCATTGCCTGCTGTTTTTTGCCAGCTTGCCGGTGTTTGCACAAACCGCCGCCACGCCGCCTGCAGATATACCCAGGCCCAAACTTGTTGTGGGCATCGTAATTGACCAGATGCGCTGGGATTACCTGTACCGTTTTTATAGCCGCTACCAGACCAATGGCGGCTTCAGGCGGCTTTTGCAGAATGGTTTTTCCTGCGATAATACAATGGTGCCGTATATCCCTACCATTACCGCCTGCGGCCATGCCAGCATCTACACCGGGTCGGTGCCCGCCATCAATGGTATTACAGGCAATGAATGGTGGGATTATGACCTGATGGAGCCCGTTTATTGTACGGAAGATGCCAATGAAAAAACAGTGGGCGGTACCGGTAGTGCCGGCCAGATGAGTCCGCGCAATTTACAGGTAACCACCATCGGGGATGAATTGCGGCTGGCCACCAATTATCGCAGTAAAGTCATTGGCATTGCACTGAAAGATCGGGCAGCTATTTTGCCGGCCGGGCACAGCGCCACGGCCGCTTACTGGTACGATGAACAAACCGGCAGCTGGATATCTTCTTCCTATTACCTGCCTGCCTTACCCAAATGGGTGCAGGATCTGAATGCCAAAAAACTGGCCGACAAATACTATGCAGATGGCTGGGCTACGCTGTATCCGCCCGCCAGCTACCTGCAAAGCACACCCGATGCAGAACCTTACGAATACAGGCCCTTTGGAAGGGATGCAAAAACATTTCCGTACGACCTTAAACCATTCATCGGAAAAAACTATACTATTTTACATGTTATCCCCGGGGGCAACAGCTATACATTTGATATGGCAACAGCCGCCGTTACCGGCGAGCAACTGGGTGCCGGCAGCTTTACTGATATGCTTACCATTAGTTTATCCACCCCGGATTATATTGGTCATACCTTCGGGCCCAATTCAGTAGAAGCAGAAGATGATTTTTTACGGCTGGATGCAGCGCTGGGTAATTTCTTTGATTTTCTGGATGCAAAAATTGGCAAAGACGATTACCTGTTGTTCCTGACAGCCGATCATGGCGCCGCCCATGTGCCCGCATTTCTGCAACAACACAAGGTACCGGCCGGCAATGTGGTTGACACCGGTTACCAGGCCATCCTGAACAATGCCCTGCAACAGAAATATGGTACGGATAAACTGGTATTGGATGTATCCAACTACCAGGTAAGGCTGAACCGGGCACTGATAGAAGAACGCGGGCTCAACAAAGATTCAGTAAATAACCAGGTCATCCATTTCCTGCTGCAGCAACCGGGTATTTATCGGGCTTTTGCACTGGAGAAATTAAACGAGACCACTTTAAACGCAACCATTAAAACCAATGCCGCCAACGGCTATTATCCGCCACGCAGCGGCGACATCCAAATCATTTTTAAACCACAATGGATTGAAGATTTTGAAAGAGGCGGTACCACGCACGGCGACTGGAATCCGTATGACGCACATATCCCCCTGATCTGGTATGGATGGCATGTAAAGCAGGGGCATACGGGGAGGGAATTGTATATGACAGATATAGCGCCCACTGTGGCCATTATGTTGCACATACAGATGCCCAGCGGATCAATAGGGCATGTAATTGAAGAGCTGGTAAAATAGACTGAATACAATGGCTGGTGTGGGGATGGCTGATTTCCTTGCCGGGCAACACAAATAACGCATTATCGCTAAATATCATAATAAACCAAACTGCCATGAGAGCTGTAGGCTGTATGTTTTTTTTTATAACCGCATGCTGTCATTTTCTTGCCGCACAGCAGGTTTCAGTGGATAAAGTAAAATTTTTTGAAGATACGTCCGTGGTAAAAGCAACCCTTTCGCTGAACTTCAAAAAATTATTGTCAAAAGTTGACGAAGAAGGATTGATCTTTCCCGCAACTTTTTCCTGTAAACTCAATGAGGAGCTCACGGTTACAGATAATATAGCGGTGGAAGTGCGCGGGCATTTCAGGCGCGGCGAATGTTACCTGCCACCGCTGAAGCTGATTTATAAAAACAACCGCCAGGCAGCATTTTATAGCTTAAAGGCGTTGAAACTGGTCAGCAGCTGCCGGATAAGCGAGCTTGACGATCAAAATTTACTGAAAGAATACCTGACGTATAAAATCTATAACCTTATTTGTGATAAAAGCTTCCGCGTGCGGCTGCTCAACCTCACCTACCTGGACAGCGGTAAAACAAAGAAACCTATTACCCAGCATGCATTCCTGATAGAAGATATTAAGGAGCTCGCCAAAAGAAACGCCTGCGCAGACTGGACCGATAAAAAATTCAATACGGAAAGCACCGATCGCGCCCAAATGACAAAAGTGGCCATTTTTGAATACATGATTGGTAATACAGATTGGTCTGTACCCGTTAACCACAACATTAAGATCATTCAATCTTTAACCGATTCCTCCTCTATGCCTTTTGTGGTGCCCTATGATTTTGATTTTTCCGGCCTGGTAAATACCAACTATTCAGCACCCGATGAGCGGCTGGCCATAACCGATGTAAAGCAACGGCTGTACAGGGGGTTTTCCCGTTCGGAAGAAGAGCTTAATGAAGCCATTGCCGTTTTCAATAAGGCAAAAGAGGATATATATACTACTATTAACAACTGCGATTTGTTATGGCCGGCTACCAAAAAATACATGATCAAATACCTGCAGGAATTTTATAAAATGATCAATCGGCCGGGTGAAGTTAAACATACATTTATCGCCAATGCGAGAAAGGAGTGAAAGTCAGCATCAAAGTCAAAAATGACCCCTGGTCAAGTGCCTTCACCGGGACAGGAAAGCAACGGCTTTTTGAATGTTGATTTTTGACTTATTAATTTTGAATTTCCTGTACCTTGGGAAATAACTAAATATTTTGATCATGAGCCAGGTCGCTTCAATCGTTCCGGAAGACATCGTTGAACATACTGCCTCCAGCCTGTTTTTAATTCTGCTGGTAACAAGTTCGCAAACCATGGCATGGTATGCAAATGGTTTTCACAGTGCAAACGAGGAAGGCTTTTCCAACCTGGGGCTTTTTAAGAAAAATTCGGTTGCACAGGAATATTACCATGCCTTAGAAATAGCCAAAGCAGAACAAACCGATCTGTATGCCGGTAACCTGGAAATTGTAGCATTGCCCAACTTCCAGGGAGCTAAAATATAAAACTGCGCAACTAGCTTAACTGATTATGCCCGTCGCCTATTCCGGCAAGGCCCTGATAATACCCGATAAAAAGACGTCAGGATCCATTATTTTTTTCCTGTCAAGTGCCAGCCGCACTACTACCAGTTGCCGGGAAGGTATTACCCAGATAAACTGGCCTTCATAACCCTGGCAGGAAAAACCGTCGGCAGGCACATGCGGGTATTTGCGCAGTCCGTTTTTACCGGGGGCGTTCAGCCACCATAGAGCACCGTATTCGCCTTTCTTTTCTTCATTGAGGGCCGTACCGGGTGCGCAGGTAAACCTTACCCAGCCTTCCGGTAATATCCGTTCGCCATTCCAGGTACCGTTGTTAAGGTATAGCAGCCCGAACCGGGCCCAATCGCGCGCGGAGGCATAACAGTAAGAAGAGCCAACAAAATTACCGCCTGCATCCACTTCCAGTACAGCGCTGTTCATGCCAATTTTATAAAATAATTTTTCATAAGGAAACCGGTAATAGGCGCTGTCGCCGATCCATTTTCTTTCTACATACGAAAGAATATTGGCAGTGGCATCTGAATAATGAAATACCTGGCCAGGCGCATGATCCATTTTAGCCTTTAAAGCAAAGCGCGGCATATCCGGCTGCATAAAAAGCATATCCGTGAGATCGCTTGGTCCGGCTGCAGAAGAGGCGTAGTGCAGGCCGCTGCTCATATGCATCAGATCGGCGAGGCTGATCTTTTTTCTTTCATCCATTTTCCATTGATCTACCGGGGCAGGCATATCGACGGACCGGTTTTTTTCTTTCAGCAGTATGCCCAGCAATGCGTTTTCAATACCCTTGGTCATTGACCAGCCCAGCTGTTTTGTCTGGACCGAAAAACCCTGTGCGTATCGTTCCGCCACAATCCGGCCCTTGTATACAACTACCAGGGCTCTTGTCGCCTTGTCCGGCTGCAGGGTATCGAGGCTTGCCAGCGGGCTGCCGGCCAGGCGGTTGCCCTGCGGCCAGTTGATGCTGTCCTGGTTCAACGCCGGGGGCAGGGCAAGGCGAAAAAGCTGGCTTTTCAATTCTCCTTCGCTTACAGTACTGAGCAGTGTTGCCCCCAAACCTTTGCGGTAGACAGCTTTTCGCCTGAAAAAACCCAGTACTGCTGATTCGGCCGAAGAATCCTGCCAGTTCACCCGCACAGTGCTGATATTGTAAGGGAAGTCGGCCAATTCCCTTTGCTGCAGGTCGGCCAGTGTTCTTCCGCAGACAAAAACCGATGAACAGGTTATTTTAGCGGCATATCCATTCAGCAAGGGCAAAATTTTATATAGAAAGAATCCAATGCCGGTCAACAGCAGGAGCAATAAAATGGTTGCAATGCGTGCGATGGCTTTTTTCATACCGGATCCGTCCAGGTTTTCAGTTGTAACCTGCAAAATAACACATGCCGATGGCTGTCAAACAAATACTTAGTGTAGAAATCATTCCCCACAATAATTGGGTTACCTTTTTTTAGTATGGGTATAAAGGCAGGATGTATCATTCATTCATTCATTTAAAAAAAAACATATGAAAAAATTACTGGCTATCCTGGTTATCAGCGCAACAATTGTTTCCTGCAGCAATTCATCTACGACTTCTACCACAAAATCAGATTCAACTACCGTTGTTACCACTGACACCAGCAAGGGCATGATGACTGATACCACAAAGATCAAAACAGATACTACTATGATGAAGAAGGATTCTGCAAAATAAGTTAGGCCAGTTATCTTTTTAAAGGCATTTAGCGGGCATTCCTGTAACACAAGGAATGCCCGTTTATTTTTTACCGCCTTATTTATTTAATGAATGATGACAATGCCTTTCTAACCGTCTGCCTGCTGGCATTCAAAGCGGTAACCGATGCCGGAGATGGTTCTGATATAGATATGTTCAGTCTTATTTTTTTCCAGGTGTTTGCGGAGTTGTGCTACAAATACCCGCAGGTATTGGAGTTGTCCGATGAATTCTTCTCCCCAGATGGCCCGCAGTATGTACTGGTGCGTTAATACTTTCCCCTCATTCCGGGCAAATAATACCAGTAAAGAATATTGGATAGCGGTGAGCTGGATCAAATCATTCCCTACTTTCACGGTACGGTTAGAAACATCCAGTTCAAGACCCGGGAACCGGAACACCGGTTGGTTATCGTCTCCGTCTGATCCGCGAAGTGCCGAGCGAATCCGGGCCAGTAATTCACCGGTCCGGAAAGGTTTTACCAGGTAATCATTGGCACCGTTGTCTAAGGCGCGGATAATATCCTCTTCCCTGCTCTGAACGGTTAATATGATAACGGGCACGGCCGACCATTCACGCAATTTCAACAGGGTCTTATGTCCATTCTCATCGGGCAATCCCAGGTCAAGCAGTACCAGCCCGGGCGGCTTTCCGGCCGCTGCTGCCAGTCCGTCTGCGGCGGTACCGGTCAATTGAACAGAAAAACCATTCGACTGCAAAGTGATCTGCAATAGTTTACGAATCTGTAATTCGTCGTCAATTACTAATATATCAGGTTTAAGCTGCGTCATCCGGTAAATTAGCCAATTGTTCTGTATGGATTTCGATTACAAATCTTGCACCTCCCTGCTGCCGGTTCGATAGTTGAATGTGCCCGGCATGCGCTTCCACAAATCCTTTTACAATAGACAGGCCAAGGCCGGTTCCGCCGGTGGCTGTATTTTTCAGCCGGTAGAACTTATCAAATACTTTGGACATTTCGGTTTCAGGAAATCCGGGTCCGTTGTCTTCCACCGTAATTTGCAGGGCAGATCCTTTACAGGAAGCAGCAATCGTTATGCAGGAATGGTCGGGTGTGTATTGGGATGCATTGTAAACTAAATTATACAGCACCTGTTCCATTAACCCATAATCCAGTTTAAATATCGTGAAATTATCAGGTATTTCGATCTGCACCGTGAAAGTTCTCAAAGATTCTTCCAGGCGTTGCAGCACCGCCTCTACCAGCTCTTTAATATTACACCAGTCTTTTTTGAGCTGCAGGAATCCCGATTCAAGCCTGGACATGTTGAGCAGGTTTTCCACCTGCCTGTTCAGCCGCAAAGACGCGATGGATATTTCCGCCACCAGGCTGCTCCGGGTTTCTTCCGTCAAAAATGGCGGCACGGTCATCAACATGTCTGTGGCTGCAATAATAGAAGCGATGGGCGTGCGTAACTCGTGCGATAAAGAATTGAGCAGGGTATTATACAGGCGGATGTTTTCAAGCCTTTCTTCTTTTTGCCTGGCCAGTTCTTCTGCTTTGCGGATCCGGTTGGTCAATACACCATTCACCAGGGCAATCAGGAAGTACATCGACAACATGATCTTTTGTTCGGTATTACCTACGCGAAAATTAAACCGGGGCAACAGAAAAAAATAATCCCAGATCAGTGCACTGATGGTGGCGGCCAGTAATACGGGCAGTATATCAAAAAACATGGCAATCACAGAAAGGGCCAGCAATAAAATAAATGCTACGGCTTCCGGGCCGATATATTTATGGAACAGCGAACAGACAGCAGAAACAACGCAGATAAATCCTGCACTAACCAGGTATTGCATCGGCCGGCTGAAAGTGTTACGAAACATAGTTTTGCTTTTTGAAACGACCGTAAATCTATCCCAATCCGGTCAATGTTGAAAGGCGGTCGCAAGGAGCAATAAAAAAAGGAAGCTGGAAAGCTCCCCTTTTTAAATTTAACCTAAAACCTCAACAGAATTTATCTATCGCATGCAAACGCCGTTTTAAAAAATCAGTCAATGATTGGTGATTTCCACTTCTCTTAAACCCTGTTTTGTTGCCATTAACAGGGTGCCCTGTACGTAGTTTTCATCGTGCTGGCTGGCATCCAGACCTTCTTCCTCTTCTTTGTCGCTCACACGCAGCGGCACAATAAAATTGATGAATTTGAATATGAGGAAGGATACGGTAAAGCTGAACGCCACTACAATACCCAGGGCTTTTAACTGGGTAAGAAAAAAACTGAAATTACCATAAGCCCATCCATCATTGCCGGCGGCATTTACCGCTTTGGTGGCAAAAATGCCGGTCATCAGCATCCCCACCATTCCTCCTACGCCGTGGCAGGGAAATACATCCAGGGTATCATCTACCACTGTCTTCGATTTTAAATGCACCACCAGGTTGGAAATCATGGCCCCCACCACACCTATAAAAATACTTTGCGGTATGGCCACAAAACCCGCTGCGGGCGTAATAGCTACCAGACCAACCACGGCGCCTACACAAAAGCCAACAACGGATGGTTTCTTTCCGCGCATCACATCAAAAAACATCCAGGACAAGCCAGCGGCCGCAGCGGCGGTATTGGTGGTAGAAAAAGCAGATACGGCCAGCGCATTGGCCGCCAGCGCAGAACCGGCATTAAAACCAAACCAGCCAAACCACAACAGGCCGGTTCCTATGAGTATATAGGGAATATTGGCCGGCTTACTTTCTATTTTTTCTATATGTGCCTTCCTTCTTTTTAATACCAGTGCACCGGCCAGTGCCGCGCAGCCGGCTGAAATATGCACCACGGTGCCGCCGGCAAAATCCAATGCACCCATTTTTGCCAGGAAGCCGTCGGGATGCCAGCTCCAGTGTGCCAGGGGCGCATACACAAGCAAGCTAAACAAGACGGTAAACAATACATAAGAGATAAACCGCATACGTTCTGCAATGGCACCTACTACCAAACCCGGCGTAATAATGGCAAACATGAGCTGGAACATGGAGAACAATGATTTGGGAATAGTGGGCGCCGAGCCCCAGGGTGCACCGGATGCTACCCCCTTATAAAAAAGATGGGTAAAAGGATTGCCGATGATGCCATGAACGCTGTCGCCAAAACAAAGGCTGTACCCTACAATTATCCATAAAACACCCACTACACCGGCAGCAACAATACTTTTCATCATGGTAGAAAGTACATTCTTGCGGTTTACCATGCCGCCATAAAAGAAAGCCAGGCCGGGTGTCATAATAAATACAAGGGCGGTGGCTACCAATATCCACGAAATATCTGCTACATTATACTTCCCCTCGTCAAAATTGGGCAGGGTAGGCATAAAGAGCGCCATTACCGAAACGACCAGCAGGATAACAAAGGGAGCAGCGTTTTTTAAATTTGGGTTGTCATGGTGTTTGTTTTATCAAATAAATATAAATTAAATATAAAATAATTGAGCAATAAT
>CAXTMV010000039.1:0-6780 GCA_964245425.1 uncultured Flavihumibacter sp.
CCCTGTCTACCGCGCCGGATATCATTAAACTGGTTACCAGTCATGGAACCACCACCTTCGCGTTCCAGCTGTACCTGCCGCCCCCTTATATCAGTTCTATTACGCTTGACAATACCGGAACAGTGGTTACTATTAATGGCGGCAATTTCCAGGGCATCAAAAAAATCAGCTTCCCGGTAACCGGTGGACCGGATACTGCACAGTCTTATACCGTGAACAAAACATTTACCCAGGTGGTGGCAGTGGTGCCAACGGGTACGCCGTTTGCAGATTCGTTGCGGGTATACTGTACGTTTGGAACAGCTGCTTTTTCTTTTCCACCACCTATGACCATTTCTTCTGTATCTAACGAGAATGCAGTGGCCGGTACTACGCTGTATATTAATGGCAGTAATTTTATCGGTGTCAGCAAAATCATCTTTCCGGGTAATATTGCCGGAACCAACCTGCAAACCGTTAGTGTTAACCAGCTGAGTGTTACCGTACCGCCGGGCATTACCGCGCCGGATTCACTGCGGGTAACCGGTATACTGGGTAAAGTGTCGGCGCCCCAGCTATTTGATACTTACATCACGCATCCTTCTCCCGGCTACCTGTCTACTTTTGAAGTGCAGTATGCTGCAGACAATACCGGTTTTGTTGGCTGGACGGGCGGCTATGCAGATTCTCCCACTACAGCAGCCAAGTACCCGAAAGGAAATGGCGCCACCAGTTTCCTGGCACAGGGCAGCCCCATGCCGGGCAATACCAACCCGGGTTCGCAGGGCAATGCCGGCTTTGTTCAGTTGAACGATGTGCCCTGGGTGGCCAATACGGCTACCGCTGTTAGCGGCTATTCATTAAAGTTTGAAGTGTACAGCACCAATACCTGGTCGGCGGGCGCCATCTGGGTAATGATCGGCGACTGGTATGCCTGGCATAATTACCTGGCCAGGTATGCACCCTGGAGCAGCGACCCGTCAGGAAAATTTCAAGGGGGTGGATGGGTAACGGCTACTATACCCCTAAGCCAGTTTGTATCGGTATCGGGTAATGCCTGGGATCTGAAAGCGTTCCCGGCGGGTAGCCCGCCTACGCTGTTCTCTGACTTTCCTTCTACCGCCGTATGCTTTACCATTGTTAATGACCAGGCATCGCCCAGTATAGCAGCCAATACACTTAACCTGGCGGTGGATAATATCCGCATCGTCAAAGGAAAATAAATTTAATATGTACAATATGAAGATGAAAACGGAAACAGGTTGTATCGCCATCGCAGTGCTTTTGTTGGTAACGATTGCCTGTAAAAAAGAAACCAATGCAAACGGAACAGGTAATGGCGGCAACACAGGCAGCAAAACAGATTCCATTTATAACCCGGTAGATCCAACCGTTCCGGTGTCGGTTGGCTTTTTCCAGAACGGCTGGGTTGCCCGGAATTTCTCCGCGCCGGCAACTGTTACAGGTACATCGCCTGTTGGTGCGGTGAGTGATTCGCTGACCATCAATATCAACAAGGTGTTGGTAAAAGTGCCACCCTATGTATTTGGTAACAATTCTAATTTATGGTCGGGCCAGCTGGTTACACAACCGGCGCTGATGCAGTATCTCAAAGATCTTTCGCCCAATATCATCCGCGCCCCGGCCGGTAGTGTAAGCGATGTTTATTTCTGGAACGGCACTGATGCCCATCCGGCACCGGCGGATGCGCCCACCACTTTACTGGACGCCAGCGGAAATGCCAGTGCTTCCAATTACTGGTACGGCGGCAATACCCAGTCATGGACCTTTTCGCTGGACAATTATTACCAGCTGCTGGCACAAACCAATAGTACCGGTATTATTACTATCAACTATGGTTATGCGCGGTATGGCACCAGCGCCAACCCCGTGGCCACAGCCGCCCACCTGGCCGCTGACTGGGTGCGGTACGATAAAGGCCGCACAAAATTCTGGGAGATAGGCAATGAAACATATGGCAACTGGGAAGCGGGCTACAATATTGATGTCAGTAAAAACAAGGATGGCCAGCCGGCCCTGCTGACCGGGGCGCTGTACGGCCAGCATTTTACCGTATTTGCCGATTCTATGCGGGCTGCCGCCAAGGAAACAGGCGCTACCATTTATATTGGTGCAACCCTGTACGATAAAGCCGCCGCCAGTTTTGATTATACCAGTATTAAAACCTGGAACCAGGGCGTATTGAGCAAAACAGCCAATACACCAGACTATTATATTGTACACGATTATTTTACTGCTTATAATACCAATTCGTCGGTAGCGGACATATTGTCTACCGGTGCCACCGTTCCCGCCGCTACCATGGCCTATGTGCAGGGCCAGTTGAGTGCCGCGGGCGCAACGGCTAAACCCATTGCGTTTACCGAATGGAATATACAGGCTACGGGATCTAAACAAAACGTCTCTTATATTGCCGGTGTGCATGCAGCAAAGACCATTGGTTCCATCATCAAAAACCAGTTTGGCGAAGCCACCCGCTGGGATTTGTCGAATGGATGGAGTAACGGTGATGATCAGGGTATGTTTAATATTGGCGACGAGCCCAATGCCCCTTTGTGGAATCCAAGGCCCGCTTTCTATTACCTGTATTATTTCCAGCGTTTTTTCGGAGACCGGATGGTGGCTGATACGCTGAAAGGCATTAATGGCGATATTACCAGTTATTCCTCTACTTTTTCTTCGGGCCAGGTGGGTACGGCACTGATCAATTCGGGTAATTTAAATCATATTGTATCAATCGATATCCAGCATTTTCCGGCGGGCAGTAAATATTACTGGTATGTGTTAACCGGCGGTACAGACAATGGCAATTTCTCCGGCCAGGTATATGTTAACGGTACCGGCCCTTCCGGCGCCACCGGTGGCCCGCTGGGCTATGCCTCGCTTAAATCATATACAGCACCGTTGCAGGGAACCATCAAAGTAGCTGTTCCGCCTTATGGCGTTGTCTACCTGGTAGCAGAGAAGAAATGATAAGTTGTCAGTAGTGGGTATTAAGTTTTGCGTTTTGCGTGATAAGTAATAAGTTGTAAGTATGAAGATTGCATTGCTGCGTCGCCGCAAGCCGGTAGAATGCCTTACAACTTATTACTTATTGCTTATCACGTACTACTTACTACTTTCTTCCTGTCATGGCCCCGCAGCGCCCAGGGGCCTGCATTTTACTTTTTTACCGGCATCGGAAACGGGTGTCGATTTCAGCAATACCATCATAGAAAATGATTCGCTGAACATGTTCACCAACGAGTATACCTATATGGGTGGGGGCGTGGGCATGGGTGATTTTAACAAAGATGGACTGCCCGATGTTTTTTTTGCGGGTAACCAGGTCTCATCACGGCTGTATATTAATAAAGGGGGGATGAAGTTTGAGAACCGGACCACGCAGGCCGGGGTGGCTACGGCGGCCTGGTGCACTGGCGTAAGCGTGGTTGATATTAACAACGATGGATGGCCCGATATTTACGTGTGCGTGTCCGGGAACACAACAGGTGCCAAAAGAAAAAACCTGCTCTTTATCAACCAGCATAATTTAACGTTTACAGAAGAGGCTGCCGCCTATGGCCTGGCAGACAGCGGGTATGCAACCCAGGCCGTATTTTTTGATTATGATCGCGATGGCCGGCTGGATATGTACCTGCTGAACCACACCCTTACCGATAACCGGCCCAATGATATCCGCGATAACAAAGTTGACAGCACGGCCATTGCAGCCGATAAGCTCTTCCACAACGACGGTATTCCCGCCGGGGGCCTTCACCCGGTATACAGGGATGTATCGCGTGTTGCAGGCATTACAGAAGACGGTAACGGGCTGGGCGTAGTGGTGAGCGATTTTAACGGTGATGGATACCCGGATATTTATGTGGCCAACGACTATATAAAAAACGATCTGCTGTGGCTGAACAATGGAAATGGAGGCTTTAGCAACTGCATCGCTTCAGCCACCCGGCACCAGGCTTATTCTGCCATGGGCACCGATGCAGCCGATTGCAACAACGATGGCCGGACGGATATCCTGAGCCTTGACATGCAACCGGAAACAAATGAAAGAAAAAAGATGATGTACTCCTTTCTGGGCGATCAGCGGCACCAGCTTGAAATGGACAAAGGCTATGCACCTGAATATATACACAATATGCTGCAGCTGAACAATGGCGTGCGATGGAAAAATAACCGCCACGAGCCTTTTTTTAGCGAAATAGGAGAGATGGCCGGTATCGCTGAAACAGACTGGAGTTGGAGCGTACTGCTGGCGGATCTTGACAACGACGGATGGAAGGATATTCATATTACCAATGGCCTGGGCCGCGATCCCACCAATATCGATTTCCTTGAATACCGCCGCAATACCGTTATGCAATCAGGCATACCAGAAAATGATCTTACACAACGCAGGGCACTTGTTGATCACCTGTCTTCGCTGGGCAGCGTTCAGTTAAACAATTACCTGTACCGTAACAGGGGCGGTGTTTTATTTGAAGATGTTTCGGCGGCAGCCGGCATTGACCAGGCCTCCATATCAAACGGGGCAGTGTATGCCGATTTAGACAACGACGGTGATCTGGATATCATTACCAATAATATCAACGGACCGGCATTTGTAATGCGCAATGACC
Source organism: uncultured Flavihumibacter sp. (assembly GCA_964245425.1). Lineage (GTDB taxonomy): Bacteria > Bacteroidota > Bacteroidia > Chitinophagales > Chitinophagaceae > JACMLD01. Next base: position 4,620 of record CAXTMV010000039.1, read on the forward strand.
TGAACGGGCCAAAAGATGCTGTAAAAGCCCATTTCCTGGCGCTGCAACTGGAAGGCGCCGCGGAAAACAAAGATGGGATCGGCGCTGTTGTGTATGCTTACGATAAAGAAGGCGCCCAAATGCTGGAGGAATCACCGGTACGCGGTTACCTGTCAACGGTAGACAGTCGCCTGCATTTCGGATTTGGTACCAGCAGGCCGGATTCGCTGCGCATTGTATGGCCCGATGGTAAAACGCAGCTTATCAGGCAACCGCCTGCCGATACGATCCTTCGCCTGCAATACCGGCAGGCATTGCCCGGTTACCAGGCGCCGGCACCAACCCAGCCTGTTTTTTTCACAGATATTACGGCCACTTCCGCCATTGATTTTACGCACCGGGAAACTTTTTTTTACGATTATTCTTTCCAGACATTATTGCCGCAGAAATATTCGCAGGAGGGACCCTTTATCAGTACCGGCGACCTGGATGGCGATGGCAGGGAAGATTTTTTTATCGGCGGCGCCTTTAAACAACCCGGTGAAATTTTTTTACAACAGGCGGATGGTCACTTTACAGGTGCTGCTTTGCCGGCAACAGGCACGAAAAATGAAGAAGATATGCAAAGCATCTTGTTTGATGCGGATGGCGACGGCGACAGCGATTTGCTGGTGGTGAGCGGCAGCACAGAATTTGATTTGAACTCCTCCTTTTATCGCCCGCGCCTGTACCTGAATGATGGCAGGGGAAAATTCCGGCAAGACAGTACGGCCTTTTCGCCGCTGGTACGTACCGCAGGCAAATGCATCGCCCTGGCGGATATGGACGCAGACGGAGATGCCGATATTTTTATCGGCGGCCGCGTGTCGCTGGGTACCTACCCCCAACCACCCAGGAGTTACCTGTTGCGCAACGACCATGGCAAATTTACCGATGTAACCAGGGAACTGTGCCCGGCGCTCGAGAACCCGGGACTTTTAAATGCGGCCCTGTGGCTCGACATCGATAACGACAAAAAACCGGATTTGATTATTGCAGGCGACTGGATGCCGATTCGGATCTTTAAAAATACAGGTAAAGGATTTACAGAGATATCTGCAGCAGCCGGTACGGCCGGCCTGCCAGGTTTCTGGAGAAGCCTGCTGGCGGCAGACATTGACGGAGACGGTGATATGGACCTGCTGGCCGGCAACCTGGGCCTAAACAATCCCTTTCATATTACCCCCGACCGGCCGGCTGAATTAGTGTCAAAAGACTTCGACGGCAATGGCATCACAGAGCCCATATTTTGTTACTATATCAAAGACAACAATGGCAGCTACCAGCTGTCTGCCGGCATTTCAAGAGACGATTGGGCAACGCAGATGCCTTCCATAAAAAAGCAGTTCGATCGAAATGAATTGTATGCAAAGGCAGGCATGAACGCCATCTTTGGCAAAGAAATGATGGAAGGGGCGCTGGTGCTGGATTGCAAAGAAGTGAACAGCGGTTATTTTGAAAACGACGGCAGGGGCCATTTTAGTTTTCATGCCTTTCCGGTAATGGCACAACAGGCACCGGTAAACGCCCTGGTTTGCACAGATATCACGGGCGATGGCCATGCAGACATTGTACTGGCCGGCAATGAATACCAGGCATCGGTCATGACCGGCCGTTACGATGCGTCTTACGGATTGTTATTGACCGGCGATGGCAAGGGTCATTTTAAAGCGATGGACCCGGTTTCCAGCGGGCTGATCATTGATGGAGACGTAAAAGATCTAAAAATCATTACCGTAGGCGGGCAACGCGTATTGCTGGCTGCTATCAACAATGAGCAAATGAAAGCATTTCGGTTGCGATAGAAGAAAATGGCTGATGCCTGGTGTGGCGATATCTGATGCAGGCATCAGCCATTCTTAATTCAGGGACGGATCCATTTCTATATCCCTTACCTCAATAGTGCTGTAATCACGTATTTCATTGTAAAGCGTATCCCTTTCTACCGGCTGGCGTTTTACCTGTTTGATAAGCGTCACCAGTTGTGCAGTACTCATGGCAGGCGTCTGTTCTTCGCTGCCCGCCATTGAATAGATCTTGGTGCTGTCGTCGATGGTGCCGTCCAGGTCGTTTACCCCGAAAGATAAGGTCAGTTGTGCATTCTGGCGCCCCAGCATGGGCCAATAAGCTTTGAGGTGCGGAA
>CAXTMV010000039.1:6790-19114 GCA_964245425.1 uncultured Flavihumibacter sp.
GTACAGGCGCATGTCTTCTATCACGGTGCTTTCGGGCACATGGCGCATATCATTGTCTTTGTTCCTGAACTTTAATGGAATAAAAGTATTAAAGCCTTTTGTTTCGTCCTGCAGCAGGCGCAGCCGTTCCATATGATCAATTCGGTGTTCAAATTTCTCAATATGGCCGTACAGCATGGTAGCATTGCTGTGCATGCCCAACTGGTGCGCGGTACGGTGTATGTTCAGCCAGCCGTCTGCATCAACTTTGTCGGCACAGATCTGTTCGCGGATGGCAGGGTGAAAGATCTCGGCGCCACCACCCGGCAATGAATCAAGGCCGGCGGCATGCAGCAACTGCATACCTTCTGTTACAGACAGTTTAGCTTTGCGGAACATATAATCCAGTTCAACAGCCGTATACCCTTTTATGTGCAGCGAAGGCCGGTGCGCTTTTATCTGTTTCATCAGGTCGGCAAAAAAAGCCAGGTTCAGTTTGGGATGAACGCCGCCCACAATATGTACTTCGGTAACCGCTTTGCCATCGTAACTTTTTACAATGTCCAGCATTTGCTGTGTGCTCAGTTCCCACCCTTCTTCCCGCTGCGCATATAATTTTGAATAAGCGCAGAACGCACAGGAAAAAACGCAGACATTGGTAGGCTCTATATGAAAATTGCGGTTGAAATAAGTTTTGTTTCCATGTAATTTTTCACGAACATAATTGGCCAGCGCACCCAGAAAAGAAAGACTACCTTTTTCGAAAAGCAGTATGCCATCCGCCGGAGAGATCCTTTCTCCGGCCAGCACTTTCTCTGCTATTGTCTCTAGGGATTTGTCACTGTTGCGGGCAATGGTGGCCACCTGTTGTATCGTACTCATATAGTATGAATCTGTTAAAAACGCAAAGTTACTACAGGCTTACCAGACGCGGTACAAAAATTGCATAGAAAAAAAGATGAAATACCGGTGTTTGTATGCGACATATGCCCGTCTTTGCTGTTATTAAAAGTAGATAAAGTAGTATGGAGCTCATGTGAAAGTCATTGCTGTAAAGATTCAATTATCCACAACTTGTGAGTAATTAACAGTAGGTTTTATAAGCGATGTTGAATTATATTTGGAATAGGCAGACAGAAAACAATTTTGACCCAATTTTAACACCAATCTTGCCCTTTGTACGCTTGGGGTAGATTTTAAACTGAACCGAATTGACAGAAGCCATTATCAACCTTGAATCAGTAAATCCGATAGAGTTTTTTGGTGTAAACAACGGTAAGCTGGACATCCTGAAAAAGAAATTCCCTCTCTTAAAAGTATTGAGCCGCGGCACCCAGGTAAAATTAAGTGGTTCTCCCGAGCAGGTAGAGACAGCCCGTGAAAAAATTGATCTGATTGTGCAGTACCTGGAAAGGAACGGGCACATGAGTGAAAACTATTTTGAACAGATACTGGGTGGCGATGATGCGGAAGTGGTAGATAATTTTATAGACCGCAATCCCAACGATATACTGGTATTTGGTCCGCATGGCAAAACGGTTCGCGCCCGTACGGCCAACCAGAAGCATATGGTCGCCGCCATCGAAAAAAATGATATTTTATTTGCCATCGGGCCGGCAGGTACCGGTAAGACCTATACCGCTGTAGCATTGGCCGTGCGCGCTTTGAAAAACAAATTGGTCAAAAAGATCATCCTTACCCGGCCAGCCGTGGAAGCCGGTGAAAGCCTGGGATTTCTGCCGGGTGACCTGAAAGAGAAGATCGATCCTTACCTGCGCCCTTTGTACGATGCGCTGGATGATATGATACCGGCAGACAAACTGGGTTATTATATGAGTACCCGCACCATTGAAATAGCACCCCTGGCCTATATGCGCGGCCGTACACTCGACCATGCTTTTATTATACTGGATGAAGCGCAAAATGCAACCGACCTGCAGTTGAAAATGTTTTTAACCCGCATCGGTTCCAATGCAAAAGCCATTATAACCGGCGATATGACCCAGGTGGATCTGCCGCGTAACCAGCGGAGCGGCCTCGAGAAAGCCGTTCGGATCCTACAGAACGTAGATGGCATCGCCCATATAAAACTCGATGAAGAAGATGTGGTACGCCACCGCCTGGTAAAAGCCATTATACGGGCCTACGAAAAAGAAAAAACAAGAGAAGATGGAAACCCCCAATAAATATCCGGAATTATAAAAACAAGGCGCTTTTAAAGCGCCTTTCTCTTTTGGGGACGATGGATGCAAGACTGAGGCGTTGGGTGGATTAACAGGATAAAAGGAGATGGAAACCTGTGAAATCAGCAGTATCCGCATCTTTTAATCCTTTTAATCCATCCAAATCATGGTCTGTTTTGATATTTTTGCACCGAAGGCATAGCAACGGGTTGTAAACAATCGTACCCTGCCGGAAAATAATACATGAACATGAAAAAGACAATGATAGTAGTTGCCGTGGTACTGTCGGCCATGTCCTGCAAGACAGAAGACACTTATACAAAAGCAACAGACGCACAGGAAGCCGCTCGCGAATTTATCCGCGCATCACTTGATGGCAATTACGACAAAGCCAGTTTTTACCTGTACAAAGATTCTGCCGGCGTAAATGAGATGTTACTGAACAAATGGAAGACCGACTACAGCCATTGGAGCCAGGAAGACAAGGTAGGACATAAAGAAGCCAATATCCTGGTCATCAATACAGTGACAGCCGGTGATTCGGCACTGAACTATATCTTCTCCAATTCATATAAAAAAGATACCACTACCATTAAAATTGTAAAGGAAAAAGGAGAGTGGCTGATAGATTTAAAAGACATCCACTAATAGTTCAAAAATTCAACAAGTTCGAAAGTCCGGTTGCTGGGCAATACGAACTATCAACTTTTGAGCTACGAACTATCAGCTCCCCAACTAAATAATAACACATGAAAAGAATAGTTAATTTTTTGTCGATATCCTTCCTGATAATCAGCTCCCTGGTCTTGCTCTCCTGGGGCACCTGGGGGCACCAGCACATTAACCATGCCGCAGTTTTTGCACTGCCGGAAGAAATGCGCTCTTTTTTTTATAATCATATTGACTTCATTACCGAAGAATCCGTAATACCTGATGTCCGGAAATATACCATCAATGATAAAGCAGAGTTTAACCGCCATTTTATAGACCTTGAATCCTTTGGCAATACCGATAGCCTGCCTGCCACCATGAAGGAGGCAACCGCTAAATACGATGCTAAATTCCTTGACCAGAATGGTATTTTACCCTGGTATATGGAAGAGGTGATGCAAAAGCTGACAAAAGCCTTCCAGGATAAAAAAAAGGCGGAAATACTTTTTCTCTCCGCAGACCTGGGCCATTACCTGGGCGATGCCAATATGCCCCTGCATACTTCGGTTAACCACGATGGACAGTTTACCGATCAGAAAGGCATTCATGCTTTTTTTGAATCGCAGTTGCCCGAACAGTTTGGCGCCCATTATAATTTTTATACAGGCAATGCGGTGTATATAAAAGACGTGCCGGCAGAGGTTTGGCGTATCATTTTCGCCAATCACCGCCTGGCCGACAGCCTTTTGCTGACAGAAAAGAAACTGAAAAGCAATTTCAGCGCAGACAAAATATATATGAAGGATTCTGCAGGCAACCTGGCTAAAAACAAATTCAACCAGCCGGTGCACAGTTATGAATATGCAAAAGCCTACCACGATGCGCTCAACGGCATAGTGGAAAGGCAATTGCGCGCAGCCGTGTCAGCTACCGCCAATTTCTGGTATACGGCCTGGGTAAATGCAGGCAAGCCCGATTTGAGCCTGCTGGATGTGCCGGAACTAACCGACCGAAATAAAAAGAATTATAAAAAGGATTACCAGCTTTGGCAAAAAGGCCAGCTTTTCGGGTTTAAGATCGATAAGGAATTTTAAACAATACTGACCATTATGCAGTCATGGTTAATTTTTGCGCTCTTATCGGCTTTGTTTGCAGCCCTTACGGCCATCTTTGCCAAAGCCGGCTTAAAAGACGTGAACCCCGACCTGGCCACGGCTGTTCGCACGGCCATCATACTGTTTATTACCTGGGGAATTGTGTTCTCTAAGGGGATTGCCGGCCAGGTAACTGCTTTTTCCAAAAACAACTGGCTTTTTCTTACGCTGTCAGCGCTGGCAACCGGTGCTTCCTGGCTGTTTTATTACCGGGCCCTGCAATTGGGTAAAGCCTCGGAAGTTAGCATTGTAGACAAGGGCAGCATTTTCTTCACCATCTTCCTGGCATTTATTTTCCTGAAAGAACCGCTTACCGCCCGCTTGCTGCTGGCCGTATTCCTGATCGCCGGCGGAATGCTGGTACTGGTTTGGAAATGATACTAGCAAGCAATAGCCGGAAATAATTCAGTTCCATTTGCGGGAATTGAGTTGTACGTTTGTACCAATAATCAAAAAATATGCATATCGTAGCACATCCATGGCATGGCATTTCGCCCGGTGAAAACGCACCAAGGCTGGTAAACGCAGTGGTAGAAATACCACAAGGTTCCCGTTGCAAATATGAGATCGATAAAGAAAGCGGGATGCTGAAACTCGACCGTATCATTTATTCCTCTTTTCACTATCCCTGTAATTACGGGTTTATTCCGCAGACTTATGGAGACGACAAGGATCCGCTGGATATCTTAATATTAACTTCATTGCCCGTGCAGGCGCTTTGCCTGATGCAGGCCAGGGTAGTGGGTGTTATGCAAATGATAGACGGGGGCGATGCCGATGACAAGATCATTGCGGTAGCCGCCAACGACCCTACGGTAAACCATTACAACAATATTGAAGAACTGCCCAAACATTTCTTTGATGAGCTGCGTCATTTTTTTGAAGAGTACAAAAAGCTGGAAAATAAAACCGTAATAGTAGAAGAATTTGGCGACAAAACCCAGGCGCTGAAAGTAATTGAAGATGCGATGGCATTTTATAAAAAAAGTTTTAAAAGTTAATACCAGCACCACAAATCCAACTGATATGAGCATACAAACCATCCTGCTGCTGGCCGTTATTGGCCTGGCCGCCGGCATTTTAAGCGGCATGATCGGTATTGGAGGCGGTATCATTATTGTGCCCGCGCTGGTATTTGTACTGGGGTTCTCTCAACAGCAGGCACAGGGCACCTCGCTGGGGCTGCTCTTGCTGCCGGTGGGCATCCTGGCCGTTATGAATTATTACAAGCAGGGCTTTATTGACATAAAAGTAATAGGCATTATGTGTGTCACTTTTGTATTGGGCGGCTGGCTGGGCAGCAAACTATCCCTGTCGATGCCCCAGGAAACCGTTAAAAAGGTATTTGCCCTTTTGCTGATCGTAGTGGCAGCCAAAATGCTGTTCTTTGATAAAAGCTAAAAAGTAGTAAGCCCTATATAAGTTATAAGTCCGGGGCCAACCCTTTTTGCTTGGCTTTGCTGAAGCAACGAACGTACAATTTATTACTTAACACCTGCCACTTTCTCTTGTGCAATTTCTCCCCGCCTGCATCTAATAATAAGAAAACAACCCGGTGAAGGAAGATCGCTATCATCATATTACAGACCAGGCGCTGCTGGAACGGTTTTACACCGATAAAGACAACCAGTGGCTGGGGATATTGCTGCAGCGGTATACCATGCTGTTGCTGGGTGTCTGTATGAAATACCTGAAGAATGAAGAAGATGCCAAGGACAGCGTGCAGCAGGTTTTCCTGAAAGCCATTGCCGAACTGCATAAATACAAAGTAGATTATTTCAAGAGCTGGATCTATATGGTGGCCAAGAACCATTGTTTAATGAAACTGCGCGACCGGCAAGGCAAGATGCCCACTGAACTGAACGAACAAACCCTGGCCGTGGAAGAAGAACCCTGGTCCCTCCAATCGCACCTCAATAAAGACCGCCTGCTGGATGCCATGACACTGGCCATCGGAGAATTAAATGAGGAGCAGAAACAATGCGTAACTTTGTTTTACCTCGATAAAAAATCATACACCCAGATCGCAGCTGCCACCGGCTATAGTATGATGCAGGTAAAAAGTTATATACAAAACGGCAAAAGAAATTTAAAAATAGGGGTGGAGCGTATCACAAAAGAAAAATGAACAAAGACTTACTGAACATATTATCCAATAGCAGTAAAGACATCGATAACCAGCAGTTGATGGACTACCTGGCTGGCAAACTTACAGAAGAAGAAAAGCAACGGGTAGAACAGGCGCTGGCAGACAATGCCTTTATGAATGATGCCCTGGATGGATTGGAGGCTGTAAAAGATAAAAAGGACATCAATGTATTTGTAGACCAGCTGAACCGGCAGCTGCACAAAAAACTTTTACAGAAAAAAACAAAAAAACAAAAGCGGAAATTGCTCCAGCAGCGTTGGGTATATGCCGCCATCGTACTCATTCTTGCATTGCTGGTGGCCACCTGGCTGATGATTGTAAAATACCAGCACCTGCCCCGCGTACCTGTTAAGGCTACAGAAAAGCCGTTGTCATTGAACCCGGTAACCAATCACCCGCTGGTTGTTGATGGGCCCGGCGGTATAGGATAGAACAGCCCTGTTTAACGCTTAGTCGGGCAGCGAGGGCCGGTAAAAGGTGTTTTTACCCCCATTTATACCCTAAAATTGGTATTTTTCTCCTGGAAGATCGTCGTATTTTTGTAAAAGAAAGGCGAACAGTATTAACGGTAGGCTAACATATCTTAACACTATTTTTAGTTTTCCGGGACGATCTTTACATCATCAAATTAATTAAACGCATTCAACATAAACTTTTTCTCATAAGCAGTTAGTTTTGGTTACGAGCCCTGTTTCTACAGGGCTCATTCTTTTTACAGACCTCCCCGGTACTGTTTTCAATAAGGTGCCCCTGAAAACAAGTTAGTAACATACTCCCATACGAATTTAATGGCGTTTGTTTTTTATTTTGCGGTATTATCAATCTATCCTGTTATGAGAAAAATCCTTTCATTACTGCTTTATCTTTTTTGCTGCTGTGCTGTTATGGCGCAGGAACTGCAACCCGGTTTCAACGGCAATGAATATACAGACGTACTGGCGCTTAATTTCCAGCGTTTCGATTCTTCCAATATCATTAACCCGAAGATTCCCCTGCCGTCTAATTATAGTATAGCCCATCGCTCAGCCGAACTGGGTCTGAAAAACCGTTGGAACATGTGGTACCGCAACGACAATAAAGTGGCAGTTATCAGCCTGCGGGGCACTGTCGCTGAATTACCCAGCTGGCTGGAGAATTACTACGCTGCCATGATACCTGCTATCGGATCACTGCAGTTAAACGACAGCACTGTTTTCGATTACCAGCTGGCGAAAGATCCCAAGGCCCATGTACATACAGGCTGGGTAATAGGGCTGGCGAGCATGGCGCCCGGTATTACCGAGCAAATCAAAGTTGCTTATGCAAAAGGAATACATGAATTTATCATCATAGGGCATAGCCAGGGCGGTGCACTGGCAACGCTTACCCGCAGTTATCTTTTTTACCTGACAGAAAAGGGGGCTCTTCCAAAAGACATTGTCTACAAGACCTATTGCAGCGCAGCGCCTAAAACAGGCAATCTTTTTTATGCTTACGATTTTGATTTTATCACCCGCAACGGCTGGGCATTTACTGTAGTAAATGCAGCAGACTGGGTGCCCGAGACCCTTTTTTCGGTACAAACCCTCACTGATTTTAACCCGCAAAATCCTTTTACAGATGTAACGGTGCTGCTAAAAAAGCAACCCTTCCTGGTGCGCTGGTACATCAAACGCAAATACCATTCAATGAAAAATAGCTTACGCAAGGCGCAGGGGCAATTTGAAAAAAACCTGGGCGGACTGGTCTATAAATTTGTGAAGAAGGTATTGCCACAGCTAAAAGAACCGGTCTACGTGCACGATAATAATTACCAGCGGGCCGGCGTGCCCATCGTATTGCAACCCGACGAAGACTATTTTCAGTCATTCTCACGTGAATCAAAAGATGTGTTTCAGCATCACCTCTTTGCCGCTTATTATGTACTGGCGAAGAAATACTATTAATAGTTAGAATGTTCGTTAGTTCTGTTGCGTGGCCAGCGAACGCCTGAACTACGAATGATGAACTTCTTCCAGTGCGAACGCCACCGCTGCCGCCGCATGCAGCTGCGTAGTGTCGAAAACAGGAACGCTGCAATCTGTTTGTTTTATCAGCAACGGAATTTCAGTACAACCGAGTATGACACCCGCGGCGCCGGCTGCGGCCAGTTTATCGATGATGCCCAGCATTTTTTCTTTGGTGGATGGCAGAAAGATATTTTTACCCATTTCATTGTAAATAGCATCGTGTATGTACTGCCGATCAGCCTCTTCCGGCAACAATGTCCGGATGCCATATTTTTCCAGTGCTTGCTGGTAAAAACCCAGCTCCATGGTATAGCGGGTGCCCAGTAAAGCCACGGTAGTAAGTCCCTGCTGTTGGATGGCCGCGCCGGTAGCGCCAGCCACATGAATCAACGGTACCGACAGGCCGTTCTGCACTTCAGCCGCTATCTTATGCATGGTATTGGCGCCCAGTAATATGCAATCTGCCCCCGCCTCCTGCAGGTTTTGTGCAATCTGCGTCATTATGTTGCTGATGGCAGCCCAGTCACCGGCAAATGTAAGATGTTTGATTTCTTCAAAATCGACAGAATAAATAAGCATCCTGGCCGAATGAACGCCGCCCAGCTGCTGGTTCACCATTTCATTGATGAGCCGGTAATATTCCGCTGTAGACAGCCAGCTGATGCCGCCGATAAGACCGATTGTTTTCATCAATGTAGATTGAACGCGGATGATTGGGATTTTTAAGAGGGCTATGATAAAACATATCAATGGGTTCTTATTGCAAGTTATCAAATCCTGGCGATCTTAAAAATCATAATAATCTGTGTTCTATCTTTGGTCACTTAAATCTTGCAACATGTCAATAGATCTCCGTTCCGATACTGTTACCCGCCCGGGTGCGCCGATGCTCACTGCTATGATGCAGGCCAAAACAGGCGATGATGTGTTTGAGGAAGACCCCACGGTAAACCGGCTGGAAGCTTTTGCCGCCGAGATGTTCGGCAGGGAAGCCGCTATTTACTGTCCCTCCGGCACCATGAGCAACCAGATAGCCATTAAATGCCATACCCAGCCCGGCGACGAAGTGATTTGCGAAAAGACCAGCCATGTTTATTTATACGAAGGCGGCGGCATTTCATTTAATGCCGGCGCACAGGTCAGGCTGGTCGACGGCGACCGCGGCCGCATCAGCGCGGCGCAGGTAAAGGACGCCGTTAACCCCGACGATGTGCACAAGCCAAGAACCTCACTGGTGTCACTCGAAAATACGGCCAACCGCGGCGGCGGCAGTTGCTATAAAGTGGCCGATATCCTGCAAATAAAAGCGGCCTGCGCCGAAGCCGGCCTGGCCCTGCACCTGGACGGTGCCCGCCTGTTCAATGCGCTGGTGGCAAACAATGAAACGCCGGAACAATACGGCCAGCTGTTTGATAGTATTTCCATTTGCCTGAACAAGGGCCTGGGTTGCCCCATGGGCAGCATCCTGATCGGTAATAAAAAATTCATCCGCCAGGCCCGGCGCATTCGTAAAGTTTTTGGGGGAGGCCTTCGTCAGGCAGGGTTTATGGCCGCTTCCGGTTTGTATGCCCTGCAGCACAATATCAAAAGACTGGAACTGGATCATATGCATGCCCGGCAGATTGCACTGGCCCTCCAGCAAAAATCATTCACCGGCCATATGCTGCCGGTAGAAACCAATATCGTGATCTTTGAAGTAAAAGGCAGCTATACCGCAAAAGCATTGTCAGAAAAATTTAAAGCGTATGATGTTAAATGCATCGCCATTTCTCCTACCCAGGTAAGAATGGTTACGCATCTGGATATCAGTGAACAGATGGTGAAGGAAGTGATTAGCGTGATTGAACGCCTGTAATGGATAGAAGGCAGGTTGTATGATTCTTGTGCGCTGTTATGATGGGCAATTATTCGGCGGCAAGGTTTTGGAATAAGGAGAAAAACATGGTGGATAATTCAATATACATTTTGCAGGCACAATGAATGAACAATTCGAAGTACTGAAAGGATTGCTGGGACGGAAAGATCCCAATAAATCCTGCGAAGGATTCGACAAAAAATTAATATTGTTTGAATCAGAAAATGAATTGCAAATTCCACTGCGCAAGCGTCCGCTTGTGCCTAACCCGCAAAGGCAAAAATCCCACCAATCATAAAAATCCGCGTTCCAATAATCTGCCGTTCATCAGTCCAGCTGAACCCGTCTCAATTCCAGCAAATTCAATCCATTGGCCCGGAAATTCTTTACCCGCGGATTCACCAGCCGGAACACTTCATCGTACCATAACGGTACCACCGGTGCATCATTGATCACCAGCTGATCCATTTGCCGGTATAATTGCTGTTTAACAGAATCAATGGTTTCCGTCAGCGATTGTTCATACAGGCGATCAAAAAGAGGGTTATTGTAGCGCGTATAATTGGGTGGCGCCGGATTCCTGCTATAAAATACGCTTAGGTAATTCTCCGCATCGGGATAATCCGCAATCCAACTGCCCCTGAAAAACAGGGCCTCTGACTTGGCTGTCTGCTCCAGCAACAAGCTTTTCTGCACTACTTCTACCTGGATCTTAATACCTGCTGCTTCCAGCTCCTTCGCAATAAAACTGGCAAAATCGGCATAGATAGGAATGGTTAATAATTTGATGACCGGAAAACTGTTGAAATCGCCCAACCCCGCCTCTTTTACCAGCTGTCGCGCTTTTTGCGGATCATAATGATAGCCTTTTACCAGGCTGCTGTCGAAACAGGGAAACCCTGCGGGGATAAAACCGCTCTCGGCCGGTATGCCGATTGAATTGCGCAGGTACAGCATCATCTTGCGCCGGTCGAATGCATAATTGATGGCCTGCCTGATCTTCAGCAGGCGCAGCGGCGAATGTTTAACCAGTTCATTGGAACTGTCTACCACCATACCCAGGTATTCTGTATTCAGGTAAGGATGCTTGCTGAGTACAATCTTATGGGCCCATTCTTTTTTCAGTTCTCCCTTTTTGCTGATCACTTCATCTTTGAAGGATGGATCAATATCGTTGATAAAATCTTCTGCGCCCTGCTGGAACAATAAAAATTCGGTAGCCCTGCTATCATAAAAAGATATCTTGATGCCATCGATATACGGCAACTGCATGCCTGTACTGTCTTTTTCAAAATAGCGCTTGTTTTTTGCCAGCACCATGGCCTGCCCTTCTTCCCAGGCAACAAAACGGAAAGGCCCCGTGCCACAGGGATGGCTGCGAAAATCCTTTCCGTATTTTTCCACCACTTCCTTTGGCACAACGGAACAGTATTGCATACTCAATAAACCCAGTATGGGGTTAAACGGTTTTAGCAGGGAAAGCTTAAAAGTAGAATCGTTCACGGCACTGAAACCATTTCCCGGGCTTACGCGGTCATTAAAGATCCAGGCGCCGCTGCTGGCGGTATGTTTATCCGTGATCCGGTTAAAACTGTATACCACATCGGCGGCGGTCAGTCGCCGGCCGATGCCCCCGGCAAAGGCGTCATTGTCGTGAAAAAAAACATCGGTACGCAAATGAAAAATATACAGCTTCCGATCGGCCGATACCTCCCAGCTTTTTGCCAGCGAAGGCACCATGTGCAGTTCATCGTCTGTTTCTACCAGGGTGTTGTACAATTGGTGGATGGCCCACATCACCGACTGGTTCTTGGCAAATGCAGGGTCCAGGCTGGCAATACCGGTAACCTCATTATAATGAAATATTTTTTTTTGTTGCGGACCATTATGGCTGCAGGAGGCGCAACCTGCCATCCAACAAAACAGCAATAGGTACCGTACAAATATTTTTAACTGCATATTTCAAAAACTACGGCTAAATTTAGCAATCTAAAACTATATCACCGTGAATATATCAGGCAGGTTATTTGTTTTGTTTGTGATCATTGGCTTTTTAACACAGCCGGCCACCGGCCAGCTATTGCACAAGGAAGAACCCTATACGCATGCAGATACCCTGCGCGGCAGCCTGAACCCCGACAGGACCTGGTGGGATGTTACCTATTATAAGATTACCGTATACCCCGATTATAACAACAAGCAGATACATGGCAGGAATATCATCAGCTTTAAAGTACTGCAAGCCGGCAAGCACATGCAAATAGATTTGCAGCAGCCCATGCAGATCACGAGCGCCGTGATAGGATCAAAATCGCTGCCCACCCGCCGCGACGGAAATGTATATTATATTGATTTCCCCCAGGAT
>CAXTMV010000039.1:19124-28967 GCA_964245425.1 uncultured Flavihumibacter sp.
AGCCGCGGGAATCAACCCGCCCGCCATGGGATGGTGGCTGGATCTGGAAAAAAGACGCCCAGGGCAATCCCTGGATGAGCGTGGCCTGCCAGGGGCTGGGCGCCAGCGTATGGTATCCCTGTAAAGACATACAGAGCGATGAGCCCGACAAAGGCGCTTCACTCAGCATCGTAGTGCCGGACAGCCTGGTGGCCGTGGGCAATGGCAGGCTGGTAGAAAAAACAACAGCAAAAGAATTGCCCGGTACAACTATGTACACCTGGCAGGTGGTAGACCCGATCAATAATTACAATATCATTCCATACATCGGCAAATATGTAAATTTTACTGAAACCTTTGATGGCGAAAAAGGAAAGCTGGATTGCAGCTATTGGGTGCTGGACTATAACCTGGAGAAAGCAAAAGAACAATTTAAACAGGCTGCACAGATGCTGAAATGTTTTGAACATTGGTTTGGGCCTTACCCTTTTTACGAAGACAGTTATAAGCTGGTAGAATCGCCGCACCTGGGCATGGAACACCAGAGTGCGGTGGCTTATGGCAATAAATTCGGCAATGGTTACCTGGGCCGCGATCTCTCCGGCAGCGGCTGGGGCCTGAAATGGGATTTTATTATTGTACATGAAAGCGGCCATGAATGGTTTGCCAACAATATCACCAGCAAAGACCTGGCGGATATGTGGCTGCACGAAGGCTTTGCCAATTATTCTGAAACACTTTTCACCGAATGCCAGTTCGGAAAAGAAGCCGGCAATGATTATGTGATCGGTACCCGCAAAAACATCACCAATACCAGTACCATCATCGGGCCCTATGGGGTAAACCGCGAAGGCAGCGGCGATATGTATTATAAAGGCGGTAACCTGCTGCATACCATCCGGCAGGTGATCAACGACGATGAAAAATTCCGCAACATCCTGCGTGGGTTGAATAAAGTATTTTACCATGAAACCGTTACCACCCAGCAGGTAGAGAGCTATATCAGTAAAGAGGCCGGCATCGATTTTTCAAAGGTCTTCGATCAATACCTGCGTACCATAAAAATACCGGTACTGGAATATAAAATAGCCGATGGCAAACTTTCTTATCACTGGGCCAATTGCGTACCTGGTTTTGATTTGGCCATTAAGATCAATTGCGGCGGCGCGTATTGGTTAAAGCCAACCGAACAATGGCAGGAATGGACCCTGCCCGCCGGCAGTACCGATTTCAGCGTCGACAGGAATTTTTATGTGATGACAAAAAATATGAACCCGTAAAATGAGCAATAAAGGGTTTATTGCTTTATCATTGCGGCTGAACCTTCAAACCAGGCAATGAAGAAAACGGCGATAATTATTGGTGCAGGACCGGCAGGTTTGACAGCCGCTTACGAATTGCTTACCCGAACAGATATCATTCCCATTGTTATAGAAGCCGATGAGCAGGTGGGTGGTCTTTCCAAGACCATCCGTTACAAAGGCAACCGCATCGATATCGGCGGTCATCGTTTTTTTTCAAAATCAGAAAGAGTAATTAAATGGTGGCTGCATTTTCTGCCCCTCGATGCCTCCGTTCAACAGGATCATATCAATATCCGTTACCAGCACAACCAGGCGGATTTTGCCATTGCCAGCGATGAACTGGGCCAGGGCGACCAGGTGATGATGGTGCGACCCCGCAAATCAAGGATCTTTTACCAGCGTAAATTCTTCGACTATCCATTGCGGCTAAATGGCCGCACCATTGCTAATCTGGGATGGCTGAAAATGATGCGCATCGGATTCTCTTACCTGGCCGCCAAATTATTTCCCGTACGCCCGGAATTGAACCTGGCCCAGTTCTTTAGCAACCGCTTCGGCAAGGAGCTATACGAAACTTTTTTTAAGGATTATACTGATAATTTATGGTGTGGACACTTCGATCAGATACCGGCCAGATGGGGTCGGCAGCGGGTAAAGGATCTCAACATCAGTAAAGTACTGTGGCATGCGTTTGTATCATTGTTTTCGACCAATAAAGGCCTGGCGCAAAAAGGAACCAGTACCAGCCTGATTGAACAGTTCCTGTACCCAAAATTCGGCCCGGGCCAGATGTGGGAAACGGTGGCAGCAGCCGTAGCGCAATTGGGTGGCAGGATTTACCTGCATACGGGTGTCACCCATATTTATGGGGATGGCGATCTCCGGTTAAACGCGGTAGATGCTGTTGACCGGGTAACTGCTGAAAAATTATCATTCAGGGCAGATTATGTTTTTTCATCTATGCCGGTAAAGGAATTGTTTCAACAACTACAGGCCGTCAACATACCGGCGGCGGTACGGTCGATTGCAGAAAGACTTGAATACAGGGATTTCCTGGTGGTGGGCATACTGGCCAGCCGGCTTGCCATCAATGAAAGCAGCACGGGTGGCTTGATAAAAGACAACTGGATTTATGTGCAGGACAAAAAAGTTAAAGCGGGCCGCATACAGGTGTTCAATAACTGGAGCCCTTTTATGGTGCAGGATCCGGCAACCGTTTGGATAGGGGTAGAATACTTTTGCAATGAAACGGATGATTTCTGGCAGTTGCCCGATAGTAATATTGTGTCAGCTGCGGTAAAGGAAATGGAATCGATAGGCGTGCTGGAAGCTGCTGAAGTAAAAGATGCCCTTGTGGTCAGGATCAAGAAAGCCTATCCTTCTTATTATGGCAGTTATGGTGAATTTATTAAGGTGCAGCAGTTTTCAGATACCATCGAAAATCTTTTTTTAATTGGCAGAAATGGTATGCACCGCTACAATAACAGCGATCACAGCATGCTTACGGCCATGGCAGTTGTAGACAATATTATTGCGGGCAGAAAAGACAAAACCAATATCTGGGAGATCAATACGGAAGACAGCTACCACGAAGAACAGGATACTGCTTAACCTAATTGCCGGCAGCAGTCATATTATCAGCCTGTTTTACCCTGCCACCACCCCGGAAGGCATGGGCATAATAACCTTCCGACATATCGCTGATGGTAACACCGTAATTAACCGAAGCATGTACAAATTTGTTGTTGCCCAGGTACACGCCTACATGCGAAATACCCCGGCGCGTAGTATGAAAAAAAACCAGGTCGCCCTCTTCCAGCTTGCTTTTCTGGATGTGTTCGCACACATTGTATTGCTCTTTGGCCATCCGGGGCAGGCCAATGCCAAATACGGTTGTCATTAGGTTGCCGGTAAAGGCCGAGCAATCAATGCCGTCTTTACTGCCGCCGCCGAAATGGTAGGGGGTGCCATACCACTCATCTATAAACGCAAATAATTTAAGGTTCGCCAGTGCTTCTACCGGAATATCCATCAGTATGGCATACTTGAACTGCAGGGGGATAAAAGCTTCCGGTGTATGGGTTTGTACAGTGAACGTATTAACAGGATTATTGTTATTGATACCGGGCGTAGCCGTGGGGCTGCCGGGCCGGATCGTTATATTTTCTATAAAACCGGTGTGGCTGTTCTCGGCATGCGCGGCGTTGCTGGCGGGGGAGTGGTTCACCACCGGTTTCAACGCTTTGCATGCGCTGAAGCTGATAATTATTATAATGATTGACATCCAACGCATTAGATAATTGTTAGGGAAGGTACGGGTTAAAAATCAGGTTATCCTTATAGTTACGCTGCCTTTGTGGAAATATTGTGCCAATCCTTTAAAATGGCAGTAAATCTTTGTTTGTTACTTGCATAGAATAGGGTATAAAGTTTGTGCTGCAGAGCTGGGTTTCATTTGCGAAGCCATGTAGCTCAAACTGTATCTTTTAGTAACACTTTCAAATAATGTAATGTAAGAATTGATGCAAGCCTTACGCCTTCAAACTGATGCCTTTACCTTAATTTGATTACGAATGACGCAGTTTTCTCATTTACACGTTCATACCCAGTTCTCTTTGCTCGACGGGGCGGCTTCCATTCAGAACCTGTACAAAAAAGCCATCGAAGACAATATGCCTGCGCTGGCCATCACCGATCATGGTAATATGTTCGGTGTATTTGAATTTGTGAAGGAAGCCTATAACCATAAAGGTGCGGATGGCAAGCCGAAAATAAAGCCCGTGGTGGGCTGCGAGTTTTATATAACGGAAAATCGCCACCGTAAACAATTCGCCAAAGACGATAAAGATCCGCGCCACCACCAGGTGTTGCTGGCAAAGAACGATACCGGCTACCGCAACCTGGTAAAGCTTACTTCGCTGGGGTATATTGAGGGCATGTACTCCAAATACCCGCGCATCGACAAAGAGCTGATCCACCGTCACCACGAAGGACTGATTGCCACCACCTGCTGCCTGGGCGCCCTGGTGCCGCAAATGATCCTGAAAAAAGGAGAGGCAGAGGGCGAGAATGAATTTAAGTGGTGGCTGAATATTTTCCAGGAAGATTATTATGTAGAACTGCAGCGGCATGGAATACCCGACCAGGAAAAAGTAAATACGGTATTGTTGAAATTCGCAAAAAAATACAATGTCAAAGTCATTGCTTCCAATGATTCTCATTATGTAGACCAGAAAGATTTTAATGCGCACGATATTCTATTGTGCATCAACACCGGGGAAAAACAGGCTACCGAGCCATTCCGCGGGTTCAGCGACGATGACGTAATGAAAAAAGACCAGCGTTTCGCTTTTCCCAACGACCAGTTTTTTTTTAAGAAAACGGCTGAAATGCAACAGGTATTTCACGACCTGCCCGAAGCCATTGACAATACCAATGAGATAGTGGGCAAGATTGACCTGCTGGATCTGAAGCGGGATATCCTGCTGCCCAATTTTGTAGTGCCGCCCGGTTTTACCACCCAGGATGCCTATCTCGAGCACCTTACCTGGTCGGGTGCCCATAACCGTTATACAGAGATGACGGCAGAAATTGAAGAACGCATCCGCTTTGAACTGTTTACCGTTAAAACCATGGGTTTTGCGGGATACTTTTTAATTGTAAGCGATTTTATAAAGGCAGGCCGCGACATGGGCGTATTCATCGGCCCGGGCAGGGGATCCGCCGCCGGCAGCGTGGTGGCTTACTGCATCGGGATAACCAATATCGACCCCATCAAATACAACCTGCTGTTTGAACGTTTCCTGAATCCCGATCGAAAGTCTATGCCGGATATTGATACCGATTTTGATGATGAAGGCAGGCAGAAAGTGATCAACTATGTAGTAAATAAATATGGCAAGAACCAGGTAGCCCAGATCATTACCCACGGTACCATGGCCGCCAAAAGCAGCATCGCAGATGTGGCCAGGGTGCTTGATCTGCCATTGGCCGATAGCCGGGCGCTGTCTAAACTGGTGCCGGAAAGACCAGGCATCAACCTAAAAAGACTGCTGCATGCGCCGCTGACCATAAAAGAGGCAAAGAACGGGGCCAAATCGCTGGAAGAAAAAGAACAGCTGGTGGGCGACGATTGGGAAAATGTCAGGCGCCTGCGCGAAATTTATAGCGGCAATGATGTGTTGAGCAGCATTCTGCACGAGGCTGAAGTGCTGGAAGGTTCCGTGCGCAGTACCGGTATACATGCCGCAGGCATCATCATTGCACCCACCGATCTGACCGACCTGATACCGGTGGCCACTTCAAAAGAATCCGATTTATGGCTTACGCAGATAGAAGGCAGTATCATTGAAGAGGCCGGTGTAATAAAGATGGACTTTCTTGGATTGAAAACACTGACCATTTTAAAGAATGCGCTGGCATTGATCAAACTGAACCACGGCATTACCATTGATATTGATGCCATACCGCTGGACGATGCCGAAACCTTCGACCTCTACCAGCGCGGTGAAACCAATGCCACCTTCCAGTTTGAAAGCGGCGGCATGCAGAAATACCTGCGCGACCTGAAGCCGGATAAATTCAATGACCTGATTGCGATGAATGCCCTGTACCGCCCCGGTCCCATGGCCTATATTCCCAATTTCATAGACCGTAAACATGGCCGCGAACCCATTACCTACGACCTGGAAGTGATGGAAGAAGATCTGAAAGATACCTATGGCATTACCGTATACCAGGAACAGGTGATGCTGCTGTCGCAAAAGATCGCTGGTTTTAGCAAAGGCGATGCGGATGTATTGCGCAAGGCGATGGGGAAAAAGCAGAAAAGCGTGCTGGATAAAATGAAGAAGCAGTTTGTTGAAGGGGCGGCTGCCAAGGGGCATGATGCCGAAATACTGGAAAAAATATGGACCGACTGGGAGGCATTTGCGCAGTATGCATTTAATAAATCACACTCTACCTGTTACGCCTATGTGGCCTACCAGACAGCTTACCTGAAAGCGCATTATCCCTCAGAATACATGGCCGCTGTGCTGAACAACGCCGGCAGCATTGAAAAGACCACTTTCTTTATGGAAGAATGCAAGCGCATGGGGTTAAAAGTGCTGGGACCGGATATCAATGAGTCATTGAAAGGGTTTGCCGTTAACAGCAAGGGGGAGATCAGGTTTGGCCTGGGTGGCCTGAAAGGCGTGGGTGAGGCAGCAGTGGAAACAATTATTGAAGAGCGGAACAAGAAAGAAGCCTATACCAGTATTTTCGATTTCATCAAACGCGTGAACCAGCGCTCGGTTAACAAAAAAACGCTGGAAAGCCTGGCCTATGCAGGTGGGTTCGATTGTTTTCCGGAACTGCACAGGGCCCAATATTTTTATATTCCCCAGGGGGATGTGTCTTCCGGGTTGGAAAAAATTATCCGCTTTGGGAATGTCTTCCAGGCACAGTCGCTGGGCAATGCCAATACCCTTTTTGGTGATCTGCCGGCCGTGATGGATGTTCCGGTACCGAAGATACCGGTCTGCGAACCATGGTCGCTTACCCAGTTGCTGGAGCATGAAAAAGAAGTGACCGGTATGTTTATGAGCGGCCATCCGCTGGATAATTTCCGCTTTGAGATTAATCACTATGGCATTACCGGCATACAGGAGTTTAACGAGATAAAAGAAGCGGTCAACCTGCAAAGCAATCCCAACAAGTCTATCCGGCTGGCCGGCCTGGTCATAGATGCCCAGCACCGCGTAAGCCGGCAGGGAAAAAATTTTGGGTCGGTTATATTGGAAGACTATAGCGGTAAATCAGAATTCATGCTGTGGAGCGAAGATTATAACCGTTTTAAAACCTATCTGGAGAAAGGAACCAACCTCTTTGTAACCGGTAGCTTTAAACAACGCTATAATAAATCGGAATTTGAATTCAAGATCGACAAGATCATGCTGCTGGAAAGTATTAAGCAACAACTGACCAAGCAGGTGGTGATAGACTTGGAAGCGCGGCATCTAAATAATAAGATGCTGCATTTCCTGGAAGACAATATCAAGACCCACCCCGGAAGGGCCGGGCTCAAATTCACGATCAAAGAGCCTAAGAACCAGCTGAAAGTGGGCATGTTTACCATGGAAGGTTTTGAAATGAACGATGATATGGCCGGGTTTCTTTCCGAAAACCCCGAATTTGAGGTGCATGTGGTAACCGTATAAATCCTGGTAGCATGGAAGCGGGCCGCCGCCGGCCGAAAAAAGATTTGGGCAATTGGTATATAATCAGCGAGTTAAAGGAAGCAGCGGAGCTATTGGGCGACAAAACAAGCAGAAAGCGTTAATTTCCTTAACTAAAGAAAGACGTTTTGCCAGCGTTTGCGTATGTAGAGAAAGAAAAATGACAACTTATGCACAACATTATGCCATCAAAGCATGTTAAAGCTGTTGGAGTTAATTTTGCAGTTCTTGTTGTTGCAAACAATCAAATTAATCTATAAATCTAAATCAAGCTATTATGGCAGCAGAATTCACAGATTCCAATTTTAAGACAGAAGTACTTGACTCTTCCAAATTAACAGTCATAGATTTTTGGGCAGAATGGTGCGGCCCCTGTCGCGCTATTGGTCCCGTTATTGAAGAACTGAGCAAAGAATATTCAGGTAAAATAAATGTGGGTAAAGTGAATGTAGATCACAACCCGCAATTGAGCACCAACTACGGCATCACTTCTATTCCGGCCATTCTTTTTGTAAAAAATGGCAATGTGGTAGACAAGCTGGTAGGCGCGCAGCCCAAATCGAACTTTGTTAAGAAAATCGAGCAGCATATTTAATGGCATCGAATAGCATTTTAAAACCCCGGTATTGCCGGGGTTTTTTTATTTGTCGCGTAAAAAGATCACAAAAAAGCCGATCCTCAGATCGGCTTTTTGTATGGAAAGATTGTATTAGTTATGTCTTCTCGGTTCACCCGCACCGCCGCCACCGGGTGGTCGTTCATTGGCGGGCCTGTTTGGCTGTTGCACGGGCCTTGCTTGCTGCTGCGGCGGCGCGGCAGGACGGTTTACCGGCCTGGAAGGAAAATTATTTCCATTGGCAGGCCTGTTATTAACCGGGCTGGCCGGCCGGTTGTTGTTTCCATTGTTATTGTTGTTGCCATTGCCGGGGTTGACAATATTGGGTCTTTGACGGTTATGGTTGCCATAGTCACCGTTGTTGCCATTATTATTATTGCCATTATTATTGCCATTATTATTGCCGTTATTGTTACCACCAGAACCAGGACGCCTGGGAAAATTATTACCGGTATAGGTTCGGTTAGGGGTATTATTATTGTTGCCATTGTTATCGCGATTGGGTGTACCTGCACCCCCGGGCCTTGCATTGTTATTATTGTTATTATTATTGCCCGGGTTGGGATTGTTTGGTCTCAGGTTATTGTTATCACCGGGCCGGTTGGCGGTATTATCCCTGCCTGGCCGGTTAGATCTATCTACAATGGGCCGGTTGTTATGGCTGGCATCAAATTGCGGCAGTGGGCGGTCAGCGGATCTGGCATTGGGATGATCGTGCCTGAACTGTTCCGCACCCCTGTTGGCAAGGTCGGGCCTTGAATAGGTTTGCCTGAAGCCGCCATTGCTGAACCTTGCCTGCACAACGATAGAAGTGGATCGCATGCCACCGCCATAATAACGCTGGTGCCAGGAAGGAAAACGATAAACCGGTGTATAACGGTAATGAGCCCGGTAATAATTATCCCAGTGGTATTGGTAACCATAGTATTCATGCCAGAAAAAAGGCGTCCAGGGCTGCCAGTAACTTGGATAGTAGCCCCAGCTCCAGGGAGAGCGCCAGGGCGAATAAGTAGGCACATAGATATATTGAACCACGGGCCATGCAGATGCTGCATATACTTCTTCATCAGCCGGTGGGGGTGGCGGCTGATCACCCGTATAGCCGGGGTTGGGTGTGGGCGTTGAATTGCCGGTATTGGGTTCTATGATATAATCCTTGCCGTACAGGGCTTCGTCGCCAATCAGCTGGATGTCTACCTGGCCGTTCGATTCCTTTTTCACAACAAAGACTGCCACGTCCTGGTCCTGGTCTTTGTTTACGTCCACCTTTAACGTGATATTATGAATATCACCCTGGGGATTGTCAATGACCTTAATATAATCAATCTTATTATCGCCGTCTAAGTCCAGGTTATTCACTTTTAACGACTGGTCATTTAATTTTTTTTCAAATTCTTCTAGGGTCGGCGATTCCTGGAACAATTTCATGACGGCATACAAATTGAGGTTGTCACCGGGAAGGTTCAACTGATCAGGCTGGCTTTGTGTATCCTGCTGATCCTGGGCACCGGCCCGGAAGCAGAAAAGACAGAGCACCGGGAGGAGCAACCAGCGTAGTAAATTTTTCATCGGTATAAATTTATATAAATATAGATGTTTCAGCATCGTTTAGTTCTATTTGCGTGCCAAATTAATGTTTCCCGTAATATTCCGTGCCTGGTTGTGCTTTATTGCCGCATTAGCAGCTAATTTTATCATCTTGTAAACATTTACCACAACATATAAT
>CAXTMV010000040.1:0-6991 GCA_964245425.1 uncultured Flavihumibacter sp.
TCAGCTCGACAAACTACCGCTGACCCTTAATGGAAAAATAGACCGCAAGGCATTGCCGGCTCCGGGCCAGAAAAAATCAATTGTGTATGAAGCGCCACAAACCACGGAAGAGACCGTGCTGGCAGAGATATGGTCAAAAGTGCTGGGCGATAAAAACATCGGCATTACGCACAATTTCTTTGCAACAGGTGGCGACTCCATCAAATCAATACAGATTATATCCAGGATGAGAAGCGCCGGTTATGAGTTGTCTGTGAAAGACATCTTTACCGCGCAAAATATAAAAGAGCTGGCGCTGAAATTGAAAAAGATAACGGTTGTATCGGACCAGTCGCTGGTAACCGGCCAATCAATGCTTACACCCGTGCAGCAATGGCTTTTCGAAGGCCCCATCGTGCAAAAGCATCATTACAATCAATCCGTGTTGTTGAATTTCCCAGGCGGTATTACTGCCACTACCGTTGAACGCATCTTCGGGAAACTGCTGGCACACCACGACGCCTTGCGAATGGTATTCGGCAGGGAAAATGGTATACCGTTCAGTCGTAATAAAGGACTTGATATGCCGCTGTTCATAGAAGAAATGCAGGCAGGCGCAGCAGAACCGATGGAGACAATAATGCTGCCGCTGGCAAACAGGCTGCAGGCGGGTATTGATTTGCAGGAAGGGCCATTGGTAAAGCTGGGGCTGGTACACGCCACCGACGGAAGCCGGTTGTTAATCGTTATTCATCACCTGGTAGTAGATGGCATCTCCTGGAGAATTTTATTCGAGGACATCGAAACCCTTTACCGCCAGGTAATGGAAGGTGCCGCTTTAGCATTGCCTTTAAAAACAGATTCATTTCTTTCCTGGCCGGGCAAGCTGCAGGCGTATACCAATAGCCGGGCCTTCCGCCAGGCAACGGAATACTGGAATGATTTTTTACAACAACCTTTTACACCTGTCGTAAAAGACAATCCCCTGGCAACGGCGCAGGTAAAAGACAATCGCAGCGTATCGTTCTGCCTGAGCCGTGAAGCAACAGACGGCTTACTGAAAGAAGTGCATACCGCTTTCGGAACACAGATTAATGACGTGCTGCTGGCAGCACTTTTTACCAGTATTAAAGAACAATACGGCACAGGTAAAATAAGAATGGACCTGGAAGCCCATGGCCGTGAACCTTTAGACGGTAACAGCAATATCAGCCGTACCATCGGTTGGTTTACCAGCATCTTCCCCATCATACTTGAATGCAACGACGAAGGCTGGGCGGCCACCATTAAACAGGTAAAGGAAACGCTTCGAAAAGTGCCTAATAACGGTATCGACTACCTGCTGCAGGAATACGCCAGCCCCGGCTTTCTTGGGCGGCAGGCTGCTGCAACAGGCAAATCAAGCGTATTCTTTAATTACCTGGGCCAGTTTGGCACCGATGTGCAAGGCGTTAGCTACCAAATAGCGAATGAATCCAAGGGCGACACATTGTCAACAGAAGAAAATTGGGAATACGACTGGGAGATAATTGGTTTGGTGGCCGGCGAGCAGCTGGAGATAACGCTTACCTATAATGCAAAACAATACAAGGAGGACAGCATTGGGGACCTGATGATTGCCTACCGCGATAACCTGCTGGACCTGGTTCGGTTTTGCAGCAATTACCGCAAAAAGGAAATGACGCCCTCTGATCTCAGCTACAAGGATTTACCCATGGCGGTGCTGGATCGGCTGCAGGAGCAATACCCTGTGCAAGATGTGTATGTATTATCACCCATGCAGGAAGCCATCCTTTTTGATTTTATGCTGGATCCCCAGTCGGACAGTTTCTTTCAGCAGGTGTCGCATACCTGGAAAGGGAAACTGGACCTGGCTGTTATTGAAAAAAGTGTAAACGACCTGATTGCCCGGCACAGTGTGCTCCGCTCTGCTTTTATCAGCAAAGACCTGGCAAGACCCGTGCAGGTAATGATAAAACAAAGAAAATGCATATGCAGTTATAATGATATCCGGCAGGAATGCATGGCTGGTTCGCGCGAAGCGCTGCTGGCAACACTGATTGCCGCCGATAAATCAATCCAATTCGACCTGGGCAAAGACACGCTGATTCGGTTATCGGTTTTCAGAACAGCTGAAGATGAGTTTGAACTGCTCTGGAGCTATCACCATATACTGATGGATGGCTGGTGCATTGGTGTTATCATTGAAGATTTCAGGAAGCTGTATGCGGCCAATAAAAATGGCAGCCAGGCAATGCTGCCTGCGGTGAAACCGTATGCCCGTTATATCGGTTGGCTGGAGAACCGCGACAAGGAAAAGGCGCTGGCCTATTGGAAAGAATACCTGGCCGGATATGAAAACCTGGCCACCCTGCCAAGAAAAGATGTACTGGCCGCGCCGGAAACAACATCTGCTACAGACAGTATATATGAATCGCAGGAATTGGTTATTGATGCCGCGCAGACAAAAATACTGCACGGGATCTGCAGCAGTCATGGTGTAACCATCAGCATCCTGCTGCAGGCGGTATGGGGCATCCTGTTAAGTAAATACAACCGCACCCGCGATGTAGTATTCGGTTCTGTTGTATCGGGACGGCCGCCGGAAATAGAAGGCGTAGAGACCATGGTAGGCCTGTTCATCAACAGCATCCCGGTACGGGTGCAGTATTCACCCGAAGATACCATGGGTGATCTGTTGAAATCGGTTCAGCACAAAGCACTGGAAAGCGAACAATACCAGTATGAGCCCCTGCCTGAATTGCAATCGATGACCGTACTGGGCCGTGAATTGCTTGACCACCTGGTGGTATTTGAGAATTACCCGGTAGCCGAAAAAATAGCAGATGCCGGTCATACGGACGACTTTGTGTTCAGCAATGTAAAAGTGTTTGAGCAACCTGATTTTGATTTTTATATAACCGTAACACCCCGTACAGATATCCGCATAAACATAGGATATAAAAAGGCCATCGTTGCAGGCAGCCTGGTAAATGGACTGATGCTGCACCTGGAACAACTGGTTCAGCAAATTATCGGCAACAGTAGCATCCGGCCTAATGAAATGGAGCTGGTAACCATTGCAGAGAAAGCGCTTATTGTTGAGACATTCAACAAAGCCATTTCGCCGCTGCCCGGCAAACAAACAGTGATAGATGCATTCAGGGAGCAGGTTATTAAATCGCCGGCCGCGATTGCGCTGACAGAAGAAGTGCAGGAGCCAATGGAATTATGGCCTTCTGTAGCAGAATTCTTCATTTACGATGAACTGCTGTATGCGGCTATGCTGAACGATGAAAGAAGGAATATCTGGTACGAAAAAGATATCCGTGCCAATGTGAAAGGTAAAGTGGTAATAGAAATAGGGCCCGGCCCGGAAGCCATCCTGTCGAGGCTTTGTATCGAAGCGGGCGCCAGCAAAGTATATGCAATAGAAATACTGGAAGATACTTACCTGAAGGCAAAGCAGTTCCTGAAGAAGATGAACCTGGAAGACAGGATCATCCTGGTACATGGAGACGCTACAAAAGTACAGTTGCCCGAGTTGGGCGATGTGCTCGTATCCGAACTGGTAGGGCCTATCGGCGGAAGTGAAGGTGCCGCCGTTATTCTTAATAATGCCAGGCGTTTCCTGAAAGATACCGGCATTATGATACCCTCCAAAAACGTTACAAAAATAGCCCCGGTAAGCCTGCCGGCTTATTTTACCAGCGAACCTGGTTTCTCGGGTGTATCGGGCATGTACGCCGAAAAAGTATTTGATTACCTGGGCAACAAAGGCGATATAAGGCTTTGTATAAAGAATTTCTCCCGCCAGTATTTGCTGGCAGATGCGGATATATTTGAAGAACTCGACTTTACCCGGCAGCAGGTAAATGAAGAGCATACGCATCCTATTCAATTCACCATTAAAAGAGATGACACCATCCAGGGCTTCCTGGTATGGCTGAACCTTGTATCTACCAATGATGAAGTGCTTGACATTGTGGACTATGAATATTGCTGGCTGCCGGTGTTTGTGCCTGCCTTTTACCCGGGTGTTGAGGTGTCTGCGGGCGACCGCATTGAAGGGGTGATTGAAAGAACCCTTTGTGAAAACGGTATCAATCCCGACTTTATCATTCGTGGTGCATTGCTGAAAGCAAACGGAGAACGCATCGTCTTCCACTGCGAGATGCCGCATTTCCCCAAGCAGTTCAGGCAGGATGCTTTTTACAGTAAGGTATTCAATGCCCAGGGCAAGCCGGCACTGCTGAAGAAAAAGAAGCGCTACCTGGATATCAGTTACAAACAACTGGATACCACCTCTGACCAGTTGGCCATCCGGCTGCGTGAAAAGGGCATTGCTGAAAATAGCCTTTCCGCCATCCTGATCAATAATTCAGCAGAAGCAGTGTTGTATATGCTGGGCATCTTAAAGGCCGGCGGTGCTTATATGCCCATCGATCCAAAATGGCCGGAAAAGAGGATCGACATGATTCTCCGCGAAGCCAACCCGGATGTATGCATTACCAATCGCAAATACCAGGCGGCGATACTCAACAGTCTGCAGGCAAAAGCGCCATTAACGAACCATATCATTATACATGAAGACATCCTGGAGGCCATCTCCGCCAAGCCGGCCATAGCAGCACCTGTTTATCCTGACAGCAACAGCCTGGCCTATATCATCTTTACATCTGGCTCTACCGGTAAACCCAAAGGCGTTATGATACCGCATAAGGGATTGCTGAACCTGGCCACTGCAGAGATACTTGCCCTGCAACTGCAGGCAGGTGACCGCGTATTGCAATTTTCTTCGCTGGCCTTTGATGCTTCTGTTGGCGAAATCTATCCCTGCCTTTGTTCCGGCGGCACCCTCGTGATCAACAACCGCGATACCGGGTTTACCGTAGAAAATTTGTATTGGACCCTGAAGAACCGGCAGGTGGATGTTATTATGCTTACCCCATCTGTGTTACGCCTGCTGCCGGAAGCAGGATTGGATAAAGTACGGCTGGTGGTAGCTGCAGGCGAAGCCTGCGATCGGCTGGTGGCCAATAAATGGAAAACGGGCAGATCCTTTGTGAATGGCTACGGACCTACTGAATGTTCTGTTTTTTCTACCATGGGTCATATCGGTGAAGAAGCAGACGGACCTATTCCCATCGGCCGGCCGCTGCGCAACTACCAGGCATGGATACTCGGTAATGACAACCAGTTGTCACCCCTGCAAATCCCGGGCGAACTGTGTATCAGCGGGCATGGATTGGCATTGGGTTATTTAAACAGTGAAGCGCTCACAGCAGAAAAATTTGTTCCGAATCCTTTTGCGCCTGGCCAGCTGATGTACAGAACAGGCGACCTGGTTAAATGGATGCCCGACGGTTCCATTGCCTATATGGGCAGAATCGACAAGCAGGTTAAGATAAGAGGCTTCCGCATTGAACCCGGTGAGATAGAACATTTACTGGGTACCTGCCCCGGCATCAGCGAATCGCTGGTACTGGTAAAAGGAGAGGCAGACAATAAATTCCTGCTGGCTTATTATGTATCAGAAAATGAGATAGACGCCACCGTTATAAAAAGATTTTTATCAGATCGTTTACCCAATTACATGGTGCCGGCCCATTATATTCACCTGCCTGCAATGCCGCTGAATGCCAACAACAAGATCGATTACCGGTCGCTGCCCGATTACCAGCTCAACGCAGGGGCGGGTTATATAGCCGCCAGTACAGAAACAGAAAGTAAACTGGTTGATATCTGGGCCGAACTGTTAAAAGCAGATCGCAAGGAAATAAGTATTACCAGCAGCTTCTTCGACCTGGGCGGGCACTCGCTGACTGCTATGCTGGCCGTTAATAAGATCAATAAGGAACTGGGTGTAGCCATTCCTTTGAACAAAATATTTGAACTGCCCGATATAAAAAGGCTCGCCCGTTTTGTGGGAAGCGGCGAGAAAACAAAATACCTGGGTATTGAACGCGCTGCCGAAAGCGAGTATTACAAATTGTCTTCCTCCCAGAAACGCCTTTATTTCCTGCATGTATTTGACCCCTCTTCGCTGGCCTATAATATGCCTTACCGCGTAAGACTGGAAGGAAACATAGACCGCGGCCGCCTGCAGGAAGCCTTTAGAAAGCTGATCCTGCGGCATGAAAGCTTCCGCACAAGCTTTAAGATGGTGGGCAATGAAGTGATGCAGCATATTGATGCAGACGTACATTTCTTCATCGAAAACCTGGATGCGAAAAACCTGGACAGCCGCGCAGCCATCGACAATTTCGTACGCCCGTTTCAGTTAGACAAGGCACCCCTGATAAGGGTAGGGCTTTTGCAGGACGCGCCCGGAGAAGGGGTACTGGTGCTGGATATGCACCATATCATCTCCGACGGATTTTCGCAAAGCATCATCATTAAAGATTTTATGGCCCTGTACAATGGTGAAGTGCTGGCGCCGCTTTCGCTGCAATACAAGGATTTTTCGCAGTGGCAGCTAAGCAGGGATCGCAATGAAAAAATAAAGAGCCAGAAAGCATTCTGGCAGAAAGAATTTGCCGTTAACACTGCTGTGCTCGATTTGCCGGCCGATTTTGTGCGGCCCCCGGTAAAAAGCTTTGGCGGTGCTTCTCTAAAACTGGGCATCAATGCGGAAGAAAGCCAGGCATTGAAAAAGATGGCGGAGGCAGAAGGCTGCACGCTGTTTATGGTACTGCTGGCGGTGTACGCTGTTTTGCTGAACAAGCTGAGTGGCCAGGAAGACATTGTGGTAGGTTCACCTGTTGCCGGCAGGCCCCATGCCGACCTGGAGAAAATGGCGGGTATGTTCGTGAATACCCTTTCATTGCGGAATGAAGTTAAAAATGACGTTTCCTTCACGGAATTCCTGGCCGCAGTAAAAGCAAAAACGCTGGCCTGCCTCAACAACCAGGATTATCCCTACGAAGAACTGATTGAAGAACTGAACGTGGAAAGAGATGCCGGCCGCAATCCGCTGCCCGGCTCGATCGGCGACTACTACTGGGGCGGT
>CAXTMV010000040.1:7001-28589 GCA_964245425.1 uncultured Flavihumibacter sp.
GCAGCGCTGGTGGTACAGAATTTCGAGATCATGAAATTATCCATCCCTGGATTAACGCTTACACCTGCCGACAGTGATTACGGGGTTTCCAAATTCGACATCACGCTGGTGGCCGAAGAAAATGCGGGTAATATAGAACTGAGTTTTGTATACGCAACCGACCTGTTTAAAAAAGAAACAATTGCCCGCTTTGGAAACTGTTTCCGGAAAATCATAAATGCTGTTGCCAAGGCACCTGAAAAACCCCTGGCACTGATAGATATCATTGCTGAAAGTGAAAGACAACAAATACTCTACTGGTTCAATGAAACCGAAACAGCGCCTTCCGGCAGCGATACCGTGGTTTCACTGTTTGAAGCACAGGTAAAACTGCATGCTGATAAGACTGCGCTGGTAATGGGCCGGCAAAGAATCAGTTACCGGCAGCTGAACCGGATGGCCAATGGCATCGCTCATCGCATCAATGCACAGCTACCCGCTGGTGATCATAAAGTAGCATTGCTGTTCCGGTCTTCTATAGAAATGATTGCCGCTATCCTGGGCGTACTAAAAGCCGGTTGTGCCTATGTGCCGCTTTCGATGCAGTCGCCACCGGATCGCAACCGGTATATCATGTCCGACTGCCATGCTATAACTTTGCTGACGACACGCGAATTTGCGGAAGAATATGAAGGATGGCATCCCATGCTGGGCGAAGAACATATCCTGTTTATTGACAAGCACGATGAGATTGGTCAAAACAGTCTGCAAAACCCGGCACATGCACTGTCACTGGAAAGTTCCTGCAATGTAATTTATACGTCCGGCACAACCGGGCAGCCAAAAGGTGTGGAAGTAAAGCATGGTGGCCTGGTCAATTTTGCCAGTTGGAGAAAGGACCATTACAAGCTCAGCGAACAGGACAACGTGCTGCAATTGTTTTCCTATTTCTTCGACGGGTACAGCGCCAATCTTTTTCCTGCGCTTGTATCGGGCGCAACATTGGTATTGTTAACGGAGCAGGAAAGACTACAGGCCGATACCGTGGTAAACTGCATACGGCAGGAAGCGGTTAGCTCGATGGTGTTAACGCCTACCCTGTTCAATATGATCCTGAATGAGCTGGAAGAGACCCAGGAAAGCCTTTCCGTTCGGCAGGTTACACTGGCTGGAGAGAAGTTTTCACCTGAACTGTATGCCCGGATTGAAAAGACCCTGCCGGATACGGAAGTGTCTAATGAATACGGTCTTTCAGAAACCTCTGTGGGTGCAACCTTCTTTACAGTGCGTTCAGGCGGAACCGGTAGTAATAATGCGGACGGACCTTATCCTGCTACCATCCCTATCGGGAAACCTATCCGAAATTATTCGGTGTATATCCTGAACGAACAGGGCCAGCTGCAGCCGGTAGGTGTTGCCGGTGAACTATGCATCGGTGGCCAGGGCATTGCCAAAGGATATGTAAACAATGAAGAACTGAACAAAGAAAAATTTGTGGCGGACCCTTTCCGCGAAGGCGGCCGGATGTTTCGGACCGGCGACCTGGCGCGGTGGCTGCCCGATGGGAACATCGATTTTATCGGTCGCAGAGACAACCAGGTAAAACTGCGCGGGTTCAGGATCGAAACCGGCGAGATAGAAAGCCAGCTGGCCAAATATACTTCTATAGAGCAGGCCATTGTTGTAGCAGCTACCAACGATACAGACAAATACCTGCTGGCCTATTATGTAGCCAAAGAGGAAATTGCTATAGCAGACCTTCGGAATTTCCTGGGTAAAACCCTGCCGGATTATATGGTTCCTGCCTGCTATGTGCACCTGCAGCAACTGCCGCTGAGCCCCAACGGCAAACTGGATCTGAAATTGTTGCCTCCTTATCAGCCGGCCACAACAGATTATTCTGCGGCAGTAACCAACGACATCGAAGACAGGCTGATCGACATCTGGGCAAAGGTTTTGAAGATAGGCCGGAACCGCATCAGCGTCGATTCCAACTTCTTTGAACTGGGCGGCCATTCCATCAACATCGTTAAGATGAACAGCATCATCAATGAAACATTCGGCTGCCAGATCTCCGTTGCCAATATGTTCAGGCTACCGACCATCAGGAGCATAGAGGCTTTTATCAATCATGGCGACCAGGCATTCGGGCAGATAGCAGCCAGCCTTGACCAATCAGCCACAGAGGCCGACGAAAACATGCGTTTACTGACAGAAAATATTTAATAGTATAACATGAAGCAATATTCCGGCTTAGAGATAGCGATCATCGGTATGGCAGGAAAATTTCCCGGCGCCGCAGATGTAAATGGTTTTTGGAACAACCTGAAGAATGGGGTGGAATCCATCAGCTTTTTTACGGATGAGGAACTGCTGGCAGAAGGCGAAGATAAAAAACTGCTGCAAGACCCCGCCTATGTAAGGGCCAGGGGTATTGTACAGGACAAGGACTGTTTTGACGCTGCCTTTTTTAACTACACACCCGATGAGGCTGCCCTGATGGACCCGCAAATGCGCTTGTTTCATGAATGCGTTTGGTCTGCCCTGGAAGATGCCGGCTGTAACCCAGACGACTGGGGCTGTAAAGTAGGTCTTTTTGCCGGTGCCTCTACCAATGTAAACTGGATGGTCTATTCTGAACTGGTGAACAAAGAAGGCATGGTGAATCCTTTTGCAGCCGCCCAGTTGAGCAATGCGAAATTCCTGGCTACCAGGGTTTCTTATTCCATGAATCTCTGCGGCCCGTCCGTAATGGTAGACACCGGCTGCTCTACGTCGCTGGTGGCAATTCAGCAGGCTTGCAAAAGTTTGCTGATGGCAGAATGCGGTATCGCCGTTGCCGGCGGTGTAAACATCAGAAACAGCAGCAAGAAAGGATATGTATACACGCCGGGCATGACAAATTCTGCCGACGGCCATTGCCGTGCGTTTGATGCCGCCGCTACCGGCACCATTGGCGGAGAAGGAACTGCTGTAGTGGTATTGAAAACACTCAAGAATGCGCTCCGCGACGGCGATCAGATCTATGCTGTTATAAAAGGCAATGGCATTAACAACGATGGCAACAGCAAGGTAGGATATACCGCCCCCTCTGTAGACGGACAGGCGGAAGCTGTATTAATGGCACGCAAATGGGCAAAGGTTGAACCGGAAAGCATTGGTTTTATAGAAGCGCATGGCACAGCCACTGCGCTCGGCGATCCCATAGAAGTAGAAGCATTGAACAGGGCATTCGGAAAAAGCAGCCAGCCCTATTGCGCACTGGGTTCCGTTAAAACAAATATTGGCCACCTGGATGCGGCCGCCGGTGCGGCCGGTCTGATAAAAGCGGCACTGGCGCTTCGACACAGGCAAATACCCGCCAGCCTGCATTTTACTACACCCAATCCCAAAATCGATTTTACCGATAGCCCATTTTACGTGAATACCGTTCTGAAAGAATGGAAAAATGATCAATATCCACTAAGGGCCGGCGTGAGTTCATTCGGTATTGGTGGCACCAACGCCCATATCATACTGGAAGAAGCACCGGAAACACCCGCTGCCATGTCTGCCGGACAACTTCCTCAACTGCTGGTATTGTCTGCCAGAACAGCCTCGGCCCTTAAAAGAAATATCAGCAACCTGCGGGCACACCTTATTCAGAACCAAGATCTGGAGATGGCCGATGTGGCAGCTACGCTTCAAACCGGCAGGGCGGCATTCCCTTTCCGTGCCAGCCTGGTTTGCAAAGACCGCCAGGAAGCCATTGAAGGTCTTACCGCGCTGCTGGAAAAAAAATCGTTCCCCGCTGTAAAGGAGACTGGCAAAACAAAAACAGTGTTTATGTTTTCCGGCCAGGGTACGCAATACAGCCATATGTTCAGGGGGCTTTATGAACAGGAAAAGATCTTCCGTCAGGCAGCTGACCAGTGTTTTACCATCGTACAGCGCCTCACCGGTACAGACCTTTTATCAATCGTATTTCCTGCTGCGGAAAAAAACGGCCGGGACGCGCTGAATCGTACCGAATATGCGCAACCCGCTTTGTTCATCATGGAATACGCGCTGGCTACTACACTCATGCACTGGCATATTCAACCTGATATGCTTATCGGGCATAGTTTCGGCGAATATGTAGCAGCCTGCATCAGCGGTGTGTTTTCGCTGGAGGATGCCCTTGGCCTGATTATCAAAAGAGGCAAACTGATGCAGCGTGCTGCACAGGGAAAAATGCTGGGCATTTCCATACCGGTAGAAACGCTGGAAGAATTATTGGCCGGGCGCACCGATATATCCCTGGCCACCGTTAACAGTGCGGAACTCTGCGTAGTAGCCGGCAACGACGAAGCCATCAGCCAATGGCAGACAGCAATGGAAGACAAGGGTTATTCCTGCAAAATCATACCGGGCGCCGCTGCTTATCATTCTTATTTAATGGATGAGATACTGGCCGACTTTACCACCGCCCTGGAAAAAATATCTTTTGGCAGGCAGGCCATTCCTGTTATTTCCAACCTTACCGGCAAGCCCTGTACGGATGCAGAAATAGCCACCCCCGCTTACTGGGTAAATCATTTGCGCTATACCGTTAGGTTTGCAGATGGCATCAATTATATTCTGCAGGAACCCCAGGCACTGCTGCTGGAAATAGGCCCCGGCGTTGAACTGGCCTCCTTTGTAAGGGCAGCAAAATCAAGGACCCAGCAACACAAAGTGATTAGCCTGGTTCGCCATGCCAATACAGTGGAAGATGATTTGCAGCATTTATTGCAAGGCCTCGGCAAAATATGGACCGCCGGTACCATACCTGCCTGGAAAGAAATGTATGCCGATGCGCAAAGGGTAAAAATTTCACTGCCTGCCTATGCATTTGAAAAAACAAAATACCCCGTACTGGTAGATGCGTTTAAAATGGTAACGGCCATTGGCGCTGACCCGAAACCGGTGAAAGATCCTGCTATTGCCAGCTGGTTTCATACGCCTTCCTGGAAGCTGGCCCCCCTGCCGGTTACGGCAGAAGCCGAAAGTGAATACCATTTTCCGCTCATCTTCACAGATGAAGCAGGTATTGGTGACGCATTGGCAAAGAAATTTCCACAGGCCATACGGGTAGCTGCAGGTCCTTCCTTTATGAAATTGTCCGCTTCGGATTTTCGGCTGAATCCTGCATCTGAGCAGGACTTTGATGAATTGTTTCGCTGCCTGACCGATACAGATCTATTGCCAGACTGTATCATACATGCATGGGGTTATACTGAAAATGCAGTACCCGAATTTTCGGTTTCCGCCATCAATATTTTCTTTTACAGCCTGTTGCAAACAATACGCGCCT
Organism: uncultured Flavihumibacter sp.; assembly: GCA_964245425.1. Lineage (GTDB taxonomy): Bacteria > Bacteroidota > Bacteroidia > Chitinophagales > Chitinophagaceae > JACMLD01. Next base: position 12,295 of record CAXTMV010000040.1, read on the forward strand.
GTGGAAAACAAGCGGGTAACCGTCTCCGTAAGGTAGTACTGGTTACAAATGGGGTAAACAGTGTGCTCGACAATGAACAGACGGCTGCTGTAAAATCGCTGGCGACCGGCCTGTTAAAAATAATTGGCGGTGAATATGCCGTTAATACCTGCGCCATTGATATAGAACCAACCGAACAGCCGGGCGAAAAACTGGCTGCGGCTATTTATCGCGAACTGGCACAAAACCAAACAGGCCGCGTCATCAGCCTGGCTCATAACAAAAGATGGGAACGTGTATACGAATCCGTTTCAACCACGGCCAATGGGTTCAGCCTGCAGGGCAGAAAAGAAGGCGTTTACCTGGTTACCGGTGGTCTCGGTGCTTTCGGCACCGCAGTGGCCGGTTACCTGCTGAAAAACCTGCAGGCAAAAATTGCCCTGGTAGGCCGCACTATATTGCCTCCCGAACAGGAATGGGATGCCAGCCTGGCCGCCATCGAAACAACAGCAGCCGTAAAACAAAAAATCGAACAATTGCGCAGCCTGCAGCAGATGGGTGAAGTAATTTACCTGGAGGCTGATGTAGCAAATGTGCCGGATATGGATGCAGTTGTGCAGCAGGTACAAGGAAAATGGGGTGCCATCAATGGCGTGTTTCATGCCGCCGGCGTTATCAATGCAGCCGTGCTTGCACCGATCAGCGATTTGCAACAGGCAGATATTGATCTGCAGTTTACCTCTAAATTAAAGGGACTGCAGGTACTGGCACAACTGTTAGGCGAAAAAGAACTCGACTTTTGCCTGCTCCTGTCTTCCCTTTCGCCCATACTGGGCGGCCCCGGCTTTGGTGCTTATGGGCCTGCCAATACTTATATGGATCATTTTGTACAGGGCCAGAGAAGACAGGGCCGCCTGCGCAACTGGGTGAGTGTAAATATCGATGGCTTTGAGTTTAGCAAAGCAGCAGGGCTTGCCATTGATAAAGAAGAAATGTTTGAAGTGATCGGTCGCGCATTGACTGCTTTGTCGATGCCGCAAATAATTGTATCTGCCACCCCTCTCGCAGACAGGCTCAATAAATGGATATTCCGGCTCGCAGATGCGGCAGCCGTTACAGTACCGGCCGGCCCTGGCCAACGGGAAGGCATCAGTGCAGATATGCAGGATGCAGATGAAACCCTTACTGCTACCGAAAATGAGTTACTAAAACTATGGCGACAGTTTTTTGGTCGCACGGACATTGCAGCAGACGATGATTTCTTTGAGCGGGGCGGCGATTCGCTGAAGGCCATTACTTTCAGCAAAAGAATCAACAAAGCCTTTAACCTGGAAATGACCGTGATGGAATTTTTCAAAAGGGCCAGCGTCCGGAAACTGGGACAATACATTGATACATTGCAGCAGCAAGGCTTGTCCGGAAAAGGATACGCCGCCATTCCGGCATGCGAATTACAGGATACTTATGTAATGAGTTCTGCCCAGCGCCGGCTGTATTTCCTATACGAGTTTGATCCGCAGAACCTGGCCTATGTAATGCCCATGTTCTTCCGGGTAAAAGGTGTACTGGACAAGGAAAAATTATCAGGCGCTTTCAATAAACTGATTGCCCGCCACGAAAGCCTGCGCACCGCTTTTGTAATGGCCGCCGCAGGCCCGGTACAAAAAATAATCAATACTGCAGGTTTCGGGATACAATTTTTTACAGCGGAAGAAAAAGAATTGCCTGCGATCATACAGGCTTTTGTGCAGCCTTTCGACCTGGCTGTTGCGCCCCTGATAAAAGTAGGCCTGGTTGAAACGGGAGAAGCCGCATCTGTTCTCATGCTTAGTATGCACCATATTATCACCGACGGCGTGTCGGGTGGCGTGCTGCTACAGGATTTTCTGCAGCTTTACCAGGAGGCAGCATTACCCGGGCTGCCCCTGCAGTACAAAGACTATTCTACCTGGCAGCAAAGCGACTTGCACCAGCAGGAGATAGAAGGCCAGCGCAGGTTCTGGCTCAACGAACTGGCAGGCATTGAAGGGCCGCTGAACATACCCATGGATTATAAGAGACCGGCGGTAAAATCATTTGAAGGCAGTGCCCTGTCGTTCCGGATCGGGGAAGCAGAAACGGCTGCACTGGCCGCTATTGCCCGTGAACAGGGGGCCTCTATGTACATGCTGCTGCTCAGCATTTTTAACATCCTGCTGTTCAGGATCAGCCACCAGGAAGATATATTGGTAGGTACCGTAACATCGGGCAGAAACCACGCCGATATCGAAAAGATATTGGGTATGTTCGTAAACACGCTGATGTTGCGCAACCAGGTAAAAGAGGATGCTACCTTTAAAGAATTCCTGGGCGCTGTCAGGCAGAAAGTACTGGCGGCATTGGATAACCAGGGGTATCAATATGAAGATCTGCTCACCGATCTGAAACTGGAAAGAGATCCCGGCCGCAACCCGCTCTTCGATGTCATGTTCTCTTATGACAGTTTCAATGATCATGCAGCGCTGGCATTGCCTGGCGTAGAAATGGCGCCCTATAAAACTGTCGACCTGTTTGCCAAGTTCGATCTGACGCTTACCATACACGACAAAGAAAAATATATTGATTTAAGGTTTGAGTATGCCACGTCTTTGTTCAAAGAAGAATCCATTGAGCGATTTGCCGGCTATTTCAGCCATATTGTTTCGTCGGTTGTACAGGATTCGGGTAAAAAAATAGCCGATATAGATATATTGTCGAGCGAGTATAAGCAACTTCTGTTGAAAGGATTCAACAACACCGCCACGGATTTTGCAACAGAAAAGTTGTTGCATCAATTGTTTGAAGAAAGAACGATTCTTTCGCCCCGCAACACCGCCATTATCGCCAATGGTACCAGTTATAGCTATGAATGGCTCAATGAAAACGCCAACCGGCTGGCGCATTTCCTGCGCAGCCAAGGGGTGAAAAGAGAATCAGCTGTTGTTGTTATCATGGAAAGAAGGGTAGAGCTGGTGATTGCTTTAATGGCCATTCTAAAGGCAGGTGGCAAATATGTACCCGTTGAACCTTATGTACCCGATAACCGCGTAATAGAAATCGGTAAATCCGTGGAAGCCGGCTTCTTTATGACCAACAGAAGCAATGCAGACAGGGTACTGGCCACCGGCCATGCGTTGCCGGTAATGCCCCTGTTGCTGGGCCTCGATATGAATGAAGGAAATTTGCCGGAGCTCTGCGAACTGGCGGCAAGCGGCGCTAAGCCTTTGTCATTACTTGCGTATCCCGTTGCCAATCCCGAAAAATGGAACCTCAGCGAAGATCTCGCGTATGTAATATTTACCTCCGGCTCTACCGGCAAGCCAAAGGGCGTTGCCGTGCAGCATCGGCCCGTAATTAACCTGATTGAATGGGTAAACAAGACCTACCAGGTAAATGAACAGGATAAACTATTATTTGTAAGCTCTGTCAGCTTTGATTTATCCGTATATGATATTTTCGGCCTTTTTGCAGCCGGCGGCGCATTGCGTATCGCCAGCAGGCAGGACCTGGAAGAACCGGATGTACTCGCAGATATTATTGTAGAGGAAGGCATCAGTTTTTGGGATTCGGCCCCAGCCATGTTGCAACAGGTAATTCCTTTCTTCGCCAAGCGACAGGCGGAGATAGCAACTGGAAGCCGCCTTCGGCTTTGTTTCCTGAGTGGCGACTGGATACCGTTGAACATGCCGGTGCAAATGAAAGCATTGTTCGGGCCAATGCAGTTCATTGCCCTGGGCGGTGCCACGGAAGCCACGGTCTGGTCTAATTATTTTGAAGTGGAATCGGTAGACCCTGCCTGGAACAGTATTCCCTATGGCAAACCCATCCAGAATGCAAAATACCTGGTACTGGATGCTTCGCGCAATCTTTGCCCGATAGGCGTGCCTGGCGATTTATACATTGGCGGACAATGCCTGGCGCTCGGTTATTTCAACGACCGTGAATTGAGTGATCGGAAATTCATCGACAGTCCATTTGATGCAGGTGAAAAGTTATACGATACCGGCGATATGGCCAGGTGGTTTGCAGATGGTAACATTGAATTTCTCGGCCGCAAGGATTCGCAGGTGAAAGTGCGTGGTTACCGGATTGAACTGGGTGAAATAGAAAGCAGCCTCCTGAAATTTGAAGGCGTTCAACAGGTATTGGCGCAGGTAATTGAAAAGAGCCGCTACGATAAATCCATCTGCGCTTATTATGTGGCAGCGGAAAAAATAGCAGAAGATCAGTTGAAGGATTTCCTTGCTACGGAATTACCCCCTTATATGCTGCCTAAATATTTTATTCATTTAAACGAAATACCGGTTACGGTCAATGGAAAAGTAGATCGTAAAAGATTGCCGGTGCCCAAACCGGCTGCGGCTACCCGTGGCATAAAAACATCCGGTACGCCAACTGAAATAAGACTGATCCATATCTGGGCAACGCTGCTGCATGTAGATGAACAGGAAATCGGTCCTGAAGATGATTTCTTTGAACTGGGTGGCCATTCTATTTTGGCCGTTCACCTCATGAACAGCATCCAGCAGGCTTTTTCCGTATCAGTTAAACTCAGAAAAATATTTGATAACCCCAGTGTGCGCAAACTGGCCCTGCTGGTAGATGCGATGGCCAGCGAAACAGTAGATGGCTTCCCCGTAGCGGAGAAAAAAGAATATTATGTTTGTTCACAGGCACAGGAAAGGTTATTCTACGAACAATGGCTGAATAAAAACAGCCTGGCCTATAATGTGTTCGGGTTTTTTGAAGTAATCGGCGATCCGGATGCCGATAAAGTGCGCTCCTGTTTCCAGTTACTGGTAGACCGGCACGAGAGCCTGCGCACCAGCTTTCACCTGATGAATGGCAAAATTTTTCAGCAGGTGCATTCGCATGCACTGGTACGCTTTGTGGCACCAGAAGACATGCGCTATGCCGGTATCCGCGAAGCAGCCCGGCAATTTATACGACCCTTCGACCCCGGTGATGCTTCCCTGTTTCGTTGCGGTTTGCTAAAAGCAGAAGGAAACCGGACCTACCTGCTGATCGATATTCATCATATTGTTTGCGATGGGGTGTCACTGAATATCCTGGTAAACGAATTCAGGAAATTGTACCAGGATGAATTGTTGGAACCGCTTACCCTCCGGTATGTTGACTATGCAGAATGGCAAAGCCGGCAGGGCGGTACACTCGAAAAGCAGAAAGCATTCTGGGAAAAGCAGCTGTCGGGCGGATGGCCGGTGCTTAACCTGCAGGTTAACCAGGCACGCAGTAAAGCAGATATCTATCCAGCCGCTGTTGTAAACCTGGAAATAAGCGGACCCGATTACCAAAAGGCGAAACAACTGATGAATGGCTACAATGTCTCCGGCTTCATGTTCTTTTTGTCTGTTTACTATATCCTGCTGGCCCGTATGTCGGGTAACGAAGATATTATTGTTGCTACCGATACCGTTGGCAGAACGCATCCGGCGTTAAAAGACATCGTAGGCACTTTCATCAATATCCTGCCATTAAAAATCGGCGTGCAGGAAGAGGATGCTTATCCCGACTTCCTGTACCGGGTAAGGCAATCTGTGCTGGATGCTTTCGACAACCAGGATTATCCGTTTGACGAAATGCTTACCATGGTGCGCAGTACATTCAATATTGAAAAACCTGCCATCGAAGTGCATTTCGCCTTTGCGGGTTATATGGATAAAGACGCCGGTTTCAATAACCTGTCTTTTGTACCCGTTAAAATAAAAGGCACTGAAACCACTCAGTATGAATTCAAGGTGGAAGTATTGGAAAAGAACGGCAAATTCATGCTGTCTTTTATCTACAGCAAAGCGCTGTATACAGAAGAAATTATAACGCTGTTTGCAAGGTATTACCAAAACATGCTGGAAACCATTTTGCACAACAGCACAACCCTTATCGGCGATATTCAACTGGAAAGCGCCGTCTCTTCACTCTAATAACATTACCCTTACATTAATAAACGATTGGTATGTACGCAGAAACCCAGGCCCCAGGCCTAAAAAAGTATGGATATGCATTACTGAAAAGCAAACTGCTGCGCCGGCTCATCAACCCCCGGTTTGGCAAGGTTGAACGGGTTAATGAAGGCAATATTTGTATTGTTTTGTCAAAAGCCAACCGCCTGGGTGACCTGGTGGTGCACAATTTTCTGCTGCAGCAGTTGGACCTTTGGGGCTATTCAGTTGTATTTGGCGTATCCGCTTCCTTTTACCGGAAGCACCAGGATTTTTTCCGTCAGCATTGCCTCACAAAAAAGATATTGATCCTTCCAACACACCGGCGGCAATGGCCGTCTTTTATTATCCGTACCAGGAAAGAAAGAATAAGCGCCGTAATAATGGATGCGCAACCGATGGTAAGCCCTGCATTCTTTTACCTGGCCGGTGTGCCGGCTATCCTCGGGCTTCGCGGCGCCAACCTTTCTTTTTGTTCGGCTGAATATGAGATGGACAAAGCCAATACACATTATACTACGCTGGTCAATTCAATTCTTCGTTTACTGGACCCTGTTACCAACAGGAAAAACCAGCATGCCATCATGCCTTTTTTCCCTTTCAGGCAGGCGCCTGTAAAACAGTTAAAAGGTATCAAAAATAAGTTCCTGGCCATGCATATCGGCGGTAGCGACCACTGGAACAGGAAATGGCCATTTGAGAAATTTTTGTTGCTGGCACAGCAATACCTCGACAATTATGAAGGCGCACTGGTTCTGGTAGGCGGTAAAGAAGAGCAGGCGGCCAGCGAAACACTCCGGAATATACTGGAAGTAAATTGCGGTGCCGAAGGACGCGTGATCAACTGTTGCGGAACAGATTTGAATACCACCGCGGCCATCCTTCACCGATGCGATGTCTTTGTTGGAAATGATTCGGGTCCCATGCATATTGCCAACGCGTTAAATAAAAGGGTGATTGTTATTTGTGGCCCTTCGGCTATTGCGGCAGTTAATCCAACGATGTACGACAAACGAAATTTTACCGTTCACCTCGATCTGGCCTGCATACCCTGCCTCGACCGCGTATGCCGGTTGCCTGAAGGCCAGCAGCTCAGCTGCCTTAACGACCTGGACGTGGAAATGATTTGGGAAAAACTTCAATCGGTTATCCGGGTGTCTGCCGGAGCAACCACCAAATAAAAAAAACAAGCTATGTGCGGTATTTGCGGATTAATCAGGTTCGACCGGAGAACGGATGCGGCCGATCAACAGGTTGTTGAAAATATGAATAAGAAACTTATTCACCGGGGACCCGATGCCCAGGACACCGTATTGTTCGACAATGTGGCACTGGGATTTTCCAGGCTCAGTATCATTGGCCTTCAGAACGGTATGCAACCCATTCTCAGCGAAGACGGCGCCGTGGTATTGATCTGCAATGGAGAGATATTTAATTATATCGAACTGAGAAAACAACTGATTGAACAAGGCCATATATTTTGTACCAGCTCGGATGTGGAAGTGATCATTCATTTGTATGAAGAACATGGAACAGGTTTCCTGGACAAGCTGAACGGCCAGTTTGCATTTGCACTCTACGATAAACGCCGCAGGCAATTATTCTGTGCCCGCGATCAAATGGGCATCATTCCCTTCTTTTATACCAGCGTGAAGGATACCTTTATTTTCGGGTCGGAGATAAAGGCCCTCTTGGAACACCCGATGGTGACAAGAACAGTAGACCAGGTAGGACTCGACCAGGTATTTACTTTTGCCGGCCTGGTAAGTCCGCGCACCATGTTCCATAACATCAATAGCCTGGAAAATGGCCATTTTATACTGGTAGATGACAATGGCGTTATCAGCAACCATGAATATTGGGACCTTGACTACCCCGAAGGCCCCTGTGCGATGAACGGCAAACCCGAGAAATATTATATTGATGCGCTGGAAGAACAACTGGAGCAGTCGGTGAACCTGCGGTTAAGGGCTGAAGTACCCACGGGTTTTTACCTGAGCGGTGGGCTGGATTCATCGATGATAGCCATGAAAGTGGATCAATTGTCGCCCGATGCCGGCAGGATGGCTTTCTCCATTGATTTTGTAGACTCTCAATACTCTGAATCTGTTTATCAGAAACTGGTTGCAAAAGAAAGCCGATCGCAACTGCACCAAAGAGTTTTTTATTCGGAAGACATCATAGAAAGATTGCAACAGGCCGTCTATCATTGCGAATGCCCCATTAAAGAAACTTATAATACGGCTTCACTGGCCTTATCGGAAGCAGTGAGGGCACAGGGTATCAAAGTAATATTATCGGGCGAAGGGGCAGATGAGTTTTTTGCAGGATATGTTGGATACAGGTTCGATAAAATGCGGGCGCTTAATCTCAGCAAACATACCAGCAGCCCGGTTGAACAGGCACTGCGCACAAAATTATGGGGCGATAAGGATTTTTTTTACGAGCGGAATTTTGTTGAATTCAATGCAGAAAAAAAAGCTATTTATTCCGCTGCCAGTAACAACAGCTTCGATGAAATCAATTGCCTTAATCACCCGCTGCTCAACCAGGAAAAAATCAGGAACCGGAATGTCCTCAACAAGCGCGCCTACATCGATTATAAAATAAGACTGGTCGACCACCTGGTAGCCGACCATGGCGACCGGATGGCAATGGCCAATTCAGTAGAAGCGCGTTACCCGTTTCTTGATAAAGACATGGTGGCCTTTTCTGCTGCTATGCCGTCTGAACTGAAACTGAAAGATTTTACAGAAAAATACATCCTTAAAAAAATGGCCGGCCGGTTTATTCCGAAGGCCGTGACCGAGCGGGAAAAATTTCATTTTATTGCGCCGGGCAGTCCTTACCTGATCAGGCAAAACATCGAATAAATTAACGATATCCTTTCCTATGATCGTATAAAAAGACAGGGCTTTTTTAATCCCGACCAGGTAGAGAAATTAAAACAAACCTACGGCCAGGAAGGCTTTACCATCAATGCGCCTTACGAAAGCGACCTGATGATCATTATTATCACATTCGGTATTTTATTAGATAAATATTTTAACGTATGACCATTCAGTATGAATTAATGAAAAGCCTGGCTCTGCACGGAGACAGGACGGCAATTGCTGATCCGTACAGATCGGTATCGTACCGGCGACTCTCGGCGCTATCAGATAAAGTGGCTACGCAACTTATTGCAGCGGGTGTTGCGCCCGAAACGGTAGTAGGTATCTGCCTGCACAACCGCATCGATCTAATCTGCAGCCTTATTGGTGTGCTGAAAGCCAGGTGTGTATTTGTACTGTTAGATGGACAGGGGCCTGCCGGCCGTTTAAGTGATATGGTACTGGATGCCGCACCGGGCCACGTACTAACGTCTAAGCACACGGCAGAAACGGGTTTGTTTGGAGCTGCTGTGGTTCATAACGTGGAAGAAATATTTGAAGAATCAGCAATAACGATGGTTGCCGGTGGCAACGGGGCTGATCTCCCGGGCAGGCCGGTCTACGAGGCAAACGACAGCATCTATATTTATTTTACCTCTGGTACAACCGGCAGACCAAAAGGAATTGTTGGCCGAAATGGCAGCCTGTTGCAATTTATACAATGGGAAATATCGGAATTTGGCATTGGTGCGGGCACCCGTGTAAGCCAGCTGGTAAGTCCTTATTTCGATGCTTTTTTACGAGATGTTTTTGTGCCGCTGCTGGCAGGTGGCACCATCTGCATTCCGCCATCTGAAAACGATTTTTTCTCGGGCGAAAAGATGACCCGGTGGATCGATACCGAAGGCATCAACCTGATTCATTGCGTGCCAAGCGTTTTCAGGATGATCAACACAGGCCTGTTGTCGCCGGCTCATTTTAAACAACTGAAATACATATTGCTCTCTGGTGAAAAGATAGTGCCGGGCGAACTGCAGAACTGGTATGATGTTTTTGGTGACGCCGTTCAGCTGGTTAATTTTTATGGTGCCACTGAAACAACGATGATCCGTTGTTTCTACCGGATCAGGCCGGCAGATGTGCAACTGAACAGGATACCCATCGGCTTTCCGATTGCCGGTACGCGGCTGCTGGTGGCAACCGACGATCTCAGGCCCTGCAGCAAACTGGCACCAGGCGATCTCTATATTATCTCCGACTATACGTCGAAGGGTTATCTTAATGACCCGGATCTTACCGCAAAGAAATTTATAAAAATAAATGCAGGCCTGCCCGATGAAACCATTGCATTTAAAACCGGCGATCGCGGCCGTATGCTGGCCGATGGATCGGTTGATCTGCTCGGCAGGGAAGATCGCCAGGTTAAGTTAAGGGGCATCCGTGTTGAGCCGGAAGAAATTGAAGCTGTTTTAACCAGGTCTGGCTTGCTGGCAAACGCAGTGGTGGTTCATCACAAAGATATGAACCAGGAAGGCGGAGGCCTGGTAGCTTTTGTAATTGCAAAAAATGAAACGCCATTGCCCGATGCGCTGGAAGCAGCGCTGCGACAGTTCATGGAAAATTATTTGCCCGAACATATGGTGCCGGCCATTATTGTACAACTGGCAGCCTATCCATTATTGAGCAATGGCAAAATCAATTACCGCGAATTACTGCACCAGTTGCCGGCCGGCAACCTGTTAACACCCGCCAACGAAACAGAACAGGCCTTGTTGGTCATCTGGAAAGAAATACTGGGCAACAAACCCATTTCTACGGAAGATAATTTTTTCATTATCGGTGGCAGTTCGCTCAGCATCATGCGCCTTACCTCGCGGATTTACAAGGAAATGAATATCCGCATTTCCCTGGATGAATTGTTTAATAACCTTACCATCCGCAAGCAGGCTGCCCTGCTGCAAAAACACAATACAGAAAAATTATACCTGATACCCGTATCGGAAAACAAACCAGGCTATCATTTATCCGCCGCGCAGCACCGTATCTATTACAATTATGAACTGAACCGTAATGGAACAGCTTTTAACCTGCCAATGGTATGGGAAATAAAAGCATCGGTTGATAAAAAAAGAATCGCAGCGGCCCTGCAATCGCTGGTAGAAAGGCATGAAATACTCAGAACCGCTTTTACCCTGCTCAACGGAGAAGTTTGCCAAACGGTACAGGAAGGGGTCTCCTTGCAGGTAACAGAAATGCATTGTGCCGCAGAAGAGCTGCAGCAACTGGTGAGTGTTTTTGTTCAGCCTTTTCAACTGGAAAAAGCACCCCTGATAAGGGCTACGATCCTGTACGTAAATGATGGCAGGGAACTGCTGCTGATCGATACGCATCATATTGTTTGCGACGGACAATCGCAGGTGAACCTTTTATCGGATTTTATAAAACTATACCGGGGCGAAACACTGGTACCGCTGCCGGTGCAATACCGCGACTATGCAGAATGGGAACATCAGTTCAGGCAGCTGCCGGAATATATCTATCACCGGGAGTTCTGGCTCAGGAATTTCAGGGGAGACATTCCGCAGCTGCAATGGCCGGTGAAGAGAAAGAGCCGGCCGGCAGGGAACGAACAAGGCAGCAGTATCCAATTCAGCATCGGCAGAAGCGATATTCAGCCATTGGAGGAATGGCTGCAACAGCAGGGCGTAACCCTTTTTTCCGGATGCTTCAGCCTGTTTATGTTATACCTCTATCGCTTTACCGGCAATGAAGAGCTGGTAATAGGAATAAACAGCTCCGGCAGAATGCAGGAAGAACTGGACGGTGCAGTAGGCATGTTTGCGAAAACATTGCCCATCCGTTGCAGCATTAACCCGGCCCTTGATTTCTGCACGCTGGTCAAAGATGTACATGAAAGACTGGTACAGGCACAAAGCCGTCAGGTATACGACCTGGCAGATATGGTAAGTGAACTGAATAAGCATCGTCAAATACCTGTGAAAAACTTTTTTGATACCATGTTTGTCTACCAGAAATTCGACACCTCATCCGTTCCGCCGGGCGATGAAGGATTTGTGCCGTTTGAATTCGGCAACCACACGTCGAAATATACCATGACCTTATTTGTGACGGAAGAAACCGATCGCCTCTTTTTCCGCTGGGAATATTCAACAACCTTCTTTACAAAAACAGATATGGAGCAGCTGGTAACAGAATTTACCGAGCTGGTGCATGATATTGCAGGCGATACCGGTGGCAGTATTATGGACCGACTGCACTTTGCACCGGGCAACGAGAAACTTGTTCCCGAAGAAGACATCGCCTTCAACTTCTAAGTACCTGCTTTTCTTTCTATCATTTTAAATATTCAAACTATTATGCCAGCCGAATCATTCCTGGACCATGCTTCCGTGCAGGTCAACAAAAACATAGCTGCCCGCAATTACTGGAAAGAGCGGATGAAGGGCTTTGAGCAGGCAGCCTGCTTTACCGGCAACAAGGTGGCCGTATCACAGGGCCTGTCCAGGGGAGAATACTGTATTGCTGCTGATACCGCCATTTACCAGTCTTTAAAAGAAATGGCTGCTTCCGGAAAAGCCAGGCATATCGTATTGCTGCAGGCGCTGGCCGTGCTGCTGCACAAATATGGCTCCTGCCCAGACCTGGTGGTGCTTACGCCGGTGCATAACCGCCGGGAAGGGGCCAACAGCGATAACAGCCTTTTGCCGGTTCGCATGAACAATCTCGACAATCCTTCTTTCAGGGAATCTGTGCTGGCTTTGAAAAATAACCTGGCAGAAGACATGCGCCATTGTGATTATCCACTGGCAAAAAAGCTGTCTGTTAAAGAAGAGGAACTGGGTTCCTGGCCGCTGGTTGGTTTTCTGCTGGAAGATTTTCAGTCACCCGAAGTATTCTGGCACCTGGACATGCTGTTTTCCTGCAATACCGAAGCAGGCCTGCTGGTAAAGATCAGTTATGATGCAGACCGGTACGACGAAGCTTATATTGCCCGTGTTGCCCGGCATTATCTGCAGCTGCTGGAAAAACTGGTGGCTGATAAAGATCAGCCCATGCGCGATATAGAATTGATAAGCGCCACCGAGAAAGCATTGATACTGGATGTGTTTAATAACACAGAACATCCTTTTCCGTCTGCTAAGACCATCATGCATCTTTTTAGCGAACAGGTGGCACTTTATCCCAATAACATGGCGATCAGCTGCCTTGGAAAAGAAATGAGCTACCGCGAATTACAATACCGGTCTGATCGGGTAGCCCGCCGGCTGGTAGAGAAATTTCCGGAGAAGGGGACGGTCGTTGCCATAAAGTTAGATCGATCACTAGAACTGATGATAGCGGTTTTCGGTATCCTGAAAGCTGGTTGTATCTACCTGCCGCTGAGCAAGGATTATCCCGCAGAAAGAATAACCTATGTGTTGGAAGACAGCGGGGCCCAACTGGTATTTACGGATGCTGCCGAAACAGAACTGGCAGGTATCTGTTGCTGCAAAGTGGCAGACATGGCAGATGACGACGACGTATCCGGTGCAGTAGTAACGGCAAGGGTGAACCGCGCTACACCTGGTGATACGGCCTATATTATCTATACTTCCGGGTCAACCGGCCAGCCCAAGGGTGTTCCCATCCGGCACTGTTCTGTTGTTAACAGGCTGAACTGGATGCAGGAACAATATGGACTGCAGGCCGGCGATGTTATCCTGCAAAAAACACCCGTGGTTTTTGATGTATCTGTATGGGAGCTTTTTTGGGCTTCCCTGCAGGGCGCAAAGCTGGTATTGGCACCTCCGGGTGCAGAAAAAGATCCGGTGGCACTGGGTAAGCTGATTGAAACAGAGAAGATAAGTGTCTTGCATTTTGTTCCTTCCATGTTACAGGTATTTCTACAGGTAAAAGGCGGCGGTCACGCCACAGAGAGTATCCGTTACGTATTTACCAGCGGCGAAGAATTAAAAATAAAAGAAGTACAACTTTTTCATGCCTGTTGCCCTACTGCTACCCTGCATAATTTATATGGGCCCACCGAAGCAACCGTAGACGTATCTTATTATCCGGTAACTGAATCCATGCTGCCAACAACCGGCGAGCAATACCGCATTCCTATCGGCAAGCCGATACACAATACCAGCTTGTATATCTTTAACGGCTACGGGCAGCTGCAGCCAGTGGGTGCCACTGGCGAACTGTGCATCGGCGGCATCAACCTTTCTGCCGGCTATCTTAATAAAGCTGCGCTCACCCAGGAAAAATTCATCCCCAACCCGCTGGACCCGGCCATGGTCATCTACAAAACGGGCGACCTGGCGCGCTGGCTACCCGATGGCAATATTGAATTCCTGGGCAGGATAGACAGCCAGGTAAAAGTAAGGGGCAACCGTATTGAACTGGGTGAAATAGAATTGGCCATTGCCGGCTTTGCCACCGTGCAAAGAACGGTTGTGCTCACAAAAAATGCCGGGGCTGATACCCAATTGGTAGCCTATGTACAGCACGACGGTTTGTTCAGTGAAGAAGCGCTGCGGAAATACCTGGAGGCAAAACTGCCTCATTATATGCTGCCCGATCTTATTATCAGCGTAGCAGACATGCCATTGACCGTGAACGGCAAAATAGATCGCAAAGCACTTTTATTGCTGTCAAGAACAGAAACACATGCTTATGTAGCGCCCGTAACGACACTCGAAAAAACACTGGCGGCGGCCTGGCAGAAAGTACTGGGCATGGAGCGCCCCGGCGTGCATGATCGATTTTTCAGGGTGGGTGGCGATTCAATACTGGCCGTGCGGCTGATCGGTCTGATCAATAAGGAACTGCCGGTGCGGCTTTCCATGAGCAACCTGCTGGAGCATGATAGCATTGCGCAGCTGGCCCGGCTGATCAACACAACAGAAACGATCGATCCGGCGGTGGAAGATGCATTGATGATGGTTACACAAAACGTTGAACAATTTGATCTTAAATACAAAACTGCCCGGCAGGACAAAGCCGGTGCTGCTGCCATTGAAGCGGCTTACCCGATGAGCGATATCGAGACAGGCATGTGTTTTATCCACCTGTCTAACCCCGAAGACATTCTTTATTTTGAACAGAATGTGATCCCCATCGATTATGAAGTGCTCGATTTTGATATGCTGCGGAAAGCCGTTGGGCTGATGGTGAAAAAGCACCCGATACTGCGGACTGCATTTGACTTGGGTACTTATGCGCATGTAGTTTACCGTGAGCCTGTGATAGAACTAAGCTATCACGACCTTTCTTCGGATAGCAGGGAAGATCAGAAAAAACAGATAGGGGAATACCTGGAACAGAGCAGGCTCCGCCATTTTGATATCAGTAAACTGCCCCTTTGGCGGATGGTTATCTATCGCCTGGGTGAACATTACCACGTAATGGTGCTGGAAGCGCATCATGCCATTCTGGATGGCTGGAGCCATGCCGCACTGGTTACAGAACTGAATAATACCTATGGGGAACTGCTGCGGAACCCCGCGTTCCGCCCGGCACCATTGGAAATTACCTATAAGGATCATATTATTGAAGAGCTAGTAAGAAAACAAGACAGCAGGACACTTGATTTCTGGAAAAAGGAAATGGACGGCTTTAAAAAGCTGGAACTGACTGCACGCGCAGGAGATAAAAGTTTTACATCGATCAAAAAAGGATACGATTCCGGGTTGATGGCAAAACTGGAAAATGTTGCGCTGAAACGCAATATACCCGTAAAGCATTTGTTTTTTGCCGCGCACGTGTATGCGCTTAAAATGCTGACCGGTGTAAATGATATTGTAACAGGCCTCGTTAGTTTCAGCAGGCCACTTGCCAAAGACGGTGATAAATTACTGGGCTGTTTCCTCACCACCGTACCGGTAAGAGTGATTATTCCCGAAGCCTGTAACTGGAACGACTACCTGCAGTTGGTGCACACAAAAATGCAGGAAACAGCCAAATACGACGGACTGTCTTTTTTTGAGATCAGCCAGGCCATTGGCGTAAAGGTGGAAAACATCAATCCGCTCTTTGATACCATGTTTAATTTTATCAATTTTCATGTGATCAAGGATTTTATACCCGAGCAATCTGTAAAAGAAGAACAGGATGATTTGGGTTTTGCCAATTATTTACGCGATGAAAGCCTTTTCAGTGTAAGCATGCATGCAAACAATGAAGGCATAAAAGCCAAGTATGATTATTCCGGCAGCTGCCTGAACGAGGCATCCTTCCAGTCTTTTTTACATTATTATGAAGAAAGCATATCCGTTATAGCCGATGGGTCTGATGCCGTACTGGCGGGTGAAATGGATCTGCTGGCAGCATCTGAACGCGTGCAATTACTTGATCACTGGAATGCGACGGAGCTTTGGTATGATGAATCGGCAACGATCGTGAGTATGTTTAAGGATCAGGCGAACCGGACGCCCGGTAAGACAGCGGTTGTGTATGAGGG
>CAXTMV010000041.1:0-21571 GCA_964245425.1 uncultured Flavihumibacter sp.
CATCAGCATGGATATATTTATAGAGTGTTCTTTTATTGGAAGTACTGGTTTCACCGAGTTGCAGGGGTGCGGCCTGCTGCCGGGTCATTTTTTTATTGGGATGGGCGTGGTGGGCCGGGGCCGATAACAAATAGAAACAGGCTGGCTCTTTTTCATTACTACTGCTGAAGCTTACTGCTGCCGTTCCTTTGCCCAGGTAAACACATTCCAGTTTATCTATTTCATAAACAACGCCATCGGCCGTCACCGTCCCTTTGCCGCCTACATTAATGATACCCAGCTCCCGCCGCTCCAGAAAATAAGTGGCTTTTAGCTCGGGTTCATTGTCAAGTACCAAGGCCGTTCCAACCGGAACCGCCCCGCCGATTATCATGCGATCGTAATGAGAATACAGCAAACGAATGGCTCCCTGCTGCATAATATCTGGCACCAGGAAACTGGAACGCAGTTCCTGGGTATTCATCTGGCTGGTTTCTGCCGGGCTGTTCTGAAATCTGATCTCCATTGCTTTTGTTTAAAGGTTTGAGGTTTGGGGTGTAGGGTGTAAGGTTCGTTTGTGCTGGCAACGCATCTGCGCCGGTACCAAAACCTTATAGCTTATACCTTTCACCATAAACCTTAAACATACCATAAATGAAGTTTCTGCCTTTGATTATATACTCAAACGTTTTAGTATGCAATTAAATCTGCCCTGTGCACCGGCAGGCTGTCAGCCACTGCAGACGACAGACCAACACCTACCTTCCCATCCATCCGCCATCTACGGTTAATATGGTACCGTGTACATACTCCGCAGCTTTGCTGGCAAGAAAGATTGTAGCGCCTATAAAATCTTCCGGCAATCCCCAGCGGTTAGCGGGGATCCTGCTTAAAATGGATTTACTACGTTCCTCGTCGTTGCGCAGCGCTTCGGTATTGTCTGTAGCTATATAACCAGGGGCTATTCCATTTACGTTAACGCCCTTACCGGCCCATTCATTAGCCAGGGCTTTTACCAGGCTGCTAAGGGCGCCTTTGCTGGCGGCGTAACCCGGCACATTAATGCCACCCTGGAAACTCAGCAGTGAACAGGTAAAAATGATCTTGCCGCTGCCTCTTTCAATCATTTGTTTTCCGAGTTCACGCGCCAGGATAAAGGGGGCATCCAGGTTAATGGACAGTACTTTGTCCCAGTATTCATCCGGGTGTTCTGCAGCGGGTTTGCGCATAATGGCACCTGCATTGTTAACCAGGATATCAACCACCGGATGTTCGCTGTTCAACTGGCCGATAAAGGAATACAAGGCGGCCCTGTCCGATAGATCTGCCTGGTAACTGCTGAATTTCCGGCCGGTTGCTTTCACCGCTGCTTCCACTTCACTGCCGGGAGCCAGTGAACCGGATACACCGATGATGTCTGCGCCTGCTGCTGCCAGGCCTGTTGCCATAGCTTTTCCAATGCCTTTTGTACAACCGGTAACAAGGGCTGTTTTTCCAGCCAGGTTAAATAGGTCCATTTTTATTGTTGATCAGGTTATGCAACACCGGCCAGCGATTGGGCCGGTTGAAAATTAAAATATTGCTTGGCATTGTTGTAACAGATGTCTTTTATAATACTGCCCACCCATTCGAAGTCGTTAGGAAGCTCGCCTTTTTCCATTTCATTACCGAACAAATCACACAATATACGCCTGAAATATTCATGCCGGGGAAAAGAAAGAAAGCTTCTTGAATCTGTAAGCATGCCAACGAAACGGCTGATCAGTCCCATATTAGACAGCGTGTTCATCTGCTGAACCATGCCGTCTTTCTGATCCATAAACCACCAGCCGGATCCAAATTGTATTTTGCCGGGTATCGTGCCATCATTGAAATTGCCGATCATAGAAGCCATCAGTGCGTTATCGGAAGGATTCAGGTTATAGATGATCGTTTTTGCCAGTTTGTCTTCCGTGTCGAGCCGGTTCAGGAACCTGGCCAGCGGCCTGCCCTGCGAGTAATCGCCAATGGAATCCCACCCGGTATCGGGCCCCAGCTGCTGCAGCATTCTTGTATTGTTATTCCGCAGTGCGCCCAGGTGGTATTGCTGCACCCACCCTTTCTCCCAGTCCCATTCTGCAAAATGCAGCAGCATGGCCGACTTGAATTTGCGCCGTTCCGTTTCGTTGAGTGCTTTGCCCGAATGGATCTTGCTAAAAATGGTTTCCACTTCCGACCCGGTAAATTCGTCTGCATACATTTCTTCCAGGCCATGATCGGAGACAGAACAACCGGCCGCTGCAAAAAAATCGTGCCGGTTCTCCAGGGCAAACAGGTAGTCGTTAAAGTTGGAGATAGAAATATTGGTGATGCTTTCCAGTTTTTTTACATACGCGTTAAATTTTACGGCATCGTCTACATTCATGGCATTATCGGGCCGAAAAGCCGGCAGTACCGGAATTTCAAATGCCGTTGCTTTTAGCTGGGCGTGGTATTCCAGCGAATCCAGGGGATCATCTGTAGTACAAACCGTCTGCACATTCATTTTGCGCAGCAGGTTGCGAACGCTGTACGCTTCGGTTTGCAGCAGGGCCGAGCAATGATCGTAGATGGGCCTGGCGGTGGCCGGGCTCAGTATTTCTTCCACCCCAAAATAACGCCGCAATTCGAGGTGCGTCCAGTGGTAAAGCGGGTTTCGCAGTGTATAGGGCACGGTGGCCGACCACTGTACAAATTTTTCAAAATCGCCCTTGTTGCCGGTGCAATACCCTTCTTCCACGCCGTTGGTACGCATGGCCCGCCATTTATAGTGATCGCCATACAACCAGGCCTGCGAAAGATTGCCGAAGCGTTTGTCTTCCGCAATCTGCTGCTGGGGTAAATGACAATGGTAGTCGATAATGGGCATTTCTTTTGCGTACTCATGGTACAGTCTTTGAGCTGTCTTGCTGTACAACAGGAAATGCTCATCCATAAAAGCCCTGCCATTGTCTGCAGCGGGTGCATAATTAAACAGATGCGTAAATGAAATCTTCATATATTCTTATTTAAAGAATCAATATAACAACTAATTAAAACAGGTAGTGCGCTGCTTTTTGACCCTGTTTTTTTTGATGCCCCTTTCCCCGCGCCGGCGGCTACAGCCCTTCAGCCTGTTAAATCGACTACAAACTAACCCCCCGTTTCCAGGGTATAAAATCATCCTGGTTCAGCAACACTGCCTTTGGTATTATTTCGCCGCTGGCAGCTTTGATGCAGTATTCCAGTATTTCTTCGCCCATTTCTTCAATGGTTTTATCGCCTTCTATAATCGGACCTGTATTGATGTCAATAATATCGCCCATCCTTTTTGTAAGCGCATTATTGGTGGCCACTTTTATGGTAGGGCATACCGGGTTGCCCGTTGGCGTGCCCAGGCCTGTTGTAAATAAGATCAGCGTGGCGCCACTGGCGGCCTTGCCGGTAGTGGCTTCTACGTCATTACCGGGTGTGCAAACCAGGCTTAACCCATTTTTCACAGCCGGTTCGGTGTAATCCAAAACGTCTTCTACCGGTGATGTGCCACCTTTTTTTGCCGCACCCGTACTTTTAATGGCATCTGTAATCAATCCGTCTTTTATATTTCCGGGTGAAGGGTTCATATGAAAACCAGATCCAACCCGGTGTGCATCGTTGTTATAATCCGTCATCAGGTGAATAAACTTCTTTGCCGCTGCTTCATTGCGAGTACGGTCTATCAGTTGCTGTTCGGCGCCGCACAATTCAGGAAACTCTGCCAGCAGTATTTTACCGCCAAGGGCTACAACCAAATCGGAGGTGTAGCCAACCGCGGGGTTGGCGCTGATACCGCTAAACCCGTCGCTTCCGCCGCATTTAACCCCAATCACCAGCTTATTGAGCGGAACAGGCGTACGCTCGGTCTGGTTGATCTCTGCCAGGCCGGTAAATGTTTTGCGGATGGCTTCTGCGATCAGCTGTTCCTCGCTCTGCGATTGCTGTTGTTCAAAAACATACAGGGGTTTGTCGAATGAAGGATTGCGCTTCTGTATTTCTTCCAGCAAAGTCTGTGTCTGCAGGTTCTGGCAGCCAAGGCTTAAGACGGTAACACCGGCTACATTGGGATGATCGGCGTAAGCAGCCAGCAGTTTGCCCAACACACCGGCATCCTGCCGCGTACCGCCGCAACCACCCTGGTGATTTAAAAATTTGATGCCATCCACATTTTTAAATAATCGGGCCGATTGCGCATCTGCCGCAGCCGCTGACAGATCTACCGAGCTGATGTCTTCTCCTTTTTTATAGGCTTCTGCCAGCAAGTGTGTGTATGATTTATATTTTTGGGTAACGGCATAGCCCAGTTCATTGTGCATGGCTTCCCTGATCACATCCAGGTTCCGGTTCTCGCAAAAAACAGTGGGAATGAACAACCAGTAATTGGCAGTTCCTGCCCGGCCGTCTTTTCTGAGGTATCCGTTAAAGGTCCTGTTGCTGAATTTTGACACGTCAGGTGCTTGCCAGTGATAGTGAAAGGGCCGGTAAGCGAATGGGTCCGAAGCATGCTTGGTATTTTCGGTGGTCATTAAACCGCCTTTTACCACTGCGTGCTGGGCTTTGCCCACCAGCACGCCGTACATGATAATCTCATCGCCGGTCTGCATATCGTGCTCAAAAAATTTATGCTTCGCACCGATTGTATCCTGCAGTACAAATGCCTCTCCTTCATAAGTAACCTCCTGCCCACGGGTAAGGTTTTGCAATGCCACCAATACATTGTCTTTCGGGTGAACTTTCAAAACATTTCTTTTCATACTTGCTGGTTCTTTTCAATATTACTGCCCCTGCACCTGCAGCAGTGCGGCTGTTATACCTTTTTTCTGTATCGATTCTATTGACGCGGTTACCGCATCCGCAAAGCCGGGCAAGGCCGCCAGGCTGGTGCCCCACAGGTCTGTATTTTCCAATACCTGATGCACAAAGGTACCTGTATTGCCGGTATGCCACAACCCGTGCAGCAATGCCGCCTTATCATCGTTGATGGTATATGTTTTGCCGCCGGCATTGCCGCTGAAAATATTTTCTTCGCTTTTGTCGGATTTCATAAACAGCAGGTAGGCCGCAAACCCAAATGCCATGCGCCGGGGCACGGCTTCTTTCTTTTCATAATACTGCTGCAAGGCGGGCACATTGCGCATCTTCATTTTTGAACTGTATTGCAGTGAAATACTAAGCCAGTGGTGCCCGATAAAAGGATTCTTATACCGGTCAAGCACCGCTAAAGAAAACTGCCGGCCGGCTACCTGTGTTACCGTATCATTTTCGATGGCAGGTACTATTTCTTCAAGCATCAGCTGGCTGATAAAATCAAAAAAATCTTCATCTTCCATCGCCTGCTTTACGGTTACAAAGCCCATCTGTATGGCAAGCGCGCAGGTAAATGTATGTGAACCGTTCAGCAACCGGAGTTTCAGTTCACGAAAGCGATCTATATCCGGCGCCAGTACCACACCATTGTCTGCTTTGCCGAAAGAAAGTATTTCTTTTGTTCTTTCGTTCGATGTTTCGATTGCCCATAACCGGTATACTTCCGACATAATCATCAGGTCGTCTTTATAACCCAGCCGGCTCTCGCAGGCAGCTTTGTCGGGCCCGCGCAAAGCCCCAGGCACAATACGGTCTACCAGTGAATTACAAAAATCATTGGCCTTATCTATCCATTCAATAAAGGAGAGGTCCAGTTTGTTTTGTTTTGCCAGTTCAATAACAATGGATTTCAGCTTGCTGCCATTTTGCGTGATCAGTTCGGTTGGTATAATCACCATACCGGCGCTGTCGCTGCCATTGAATATATTATACCGTTTCAGTAAAAACGCCAGCAGCTTACCCGGAAAAGAAACCGGTGGGGAGGCATATACATCGTCGCCTGGGTGCAGTACAATGCCCACTTCTGTTGTATTGGATACAACGATCTGCATATGGGGGTTAGCGGCGCAGGCCAGTATGTCTGCCCATTGCTCTGTTGCAGACAATACGCGGCTCAGGGATGCATTTACGATGGCTTCGTCTACCCGCTGACCGTTTTCGACGCCCCGCACCCATTGTGTATAAAGGTTGTCCTGGTGCTTAAAGGTTTCCGTATCTCCCTGTGCGGTCGACTTTATCACTACCACGCGGCCATTAAAAAAGCCTTCTTTGTTTGCTTTGTCAATGAAATAATCGGGCAGACCGCGTAATAAGACACCCGTTCCAAATTGCAGTACTTTTTCGGGTAGGGAAAACAATTGCTCCCCGGGCAGCGCAGGCCCGTTTGTTTTTTTTTCCTGCCCCAGTGTATGTTTAGATAAAATCATAGATCATAATGTTCAGCGGGTCTTTTTTTACAGCCTTTCTCTTATTTGTTGGCAGGCTGTTGGTACCTGATTCAATGCGATCCTCTTTCCGGGGAAGGTAAAATAATACATTCTTTTTTCCCGGAGAACTTTATTCTCCGCCATCACCCGGCGTTTTCACTGATCGCAAAGAAGAACAGTTGCGTTATTTATGCTTTACAACCGATTGCTGCAACAGCCATTTTACCAGGTCCGTTGCAGCCTTGTAATTTTCATAGGCAGCGTGCAATTTCCGCCCGTCGAGGTATTCATTGTAAAACCAGGGATCGCCCACCGCGAAGACCGTTCCCTTGCCTACCCTGGCTACGGCAGTAATAATATCGCCATGGGTATTTTTATAATCTGCCTTTGCGGGTGGCTGTACGGTAATGGTAGTGAGTTCTTTTATGTACACTTTTTGTGAACTTTTAAAAACTGTTTCCCCGGGTGGCAGGTAGAGGGCGCCCATTTCATAATGGTTGCCGGTAACATGGTTGATGCTGTTCTCGTTGAAATGCATGCCGAATTTTTCCGGCAACTGGTTAAAATGGGTAAACTCTGCATTGCCGGAGTCATTGGTCATGAGCAGCAATACCCCGCCTGCCTTTACCCAGTCATAAATGGCCCGGGCATGTTCAGGTTGCATATAATTGGGTTGGGCTGTTTCTTTATCTGTATCCGGATCTACAATGATGTACACCGCCGCGCCTTTTAATGAGGCGGCCCTGGGTGCGGTGGGCAGGCTGGCTGTTTGCGCGCCGTTCTGCCGGAACAGGCTGCCGAATAAAGAGAATCCGCTGTTAGCCTGGTCTTCCCAGGTATAATGAAAGCGTACCTGCTGGCCGAATGCATCTTTTTTATATTCGTTGTTGAAATAAGTATCCAGCAATACTTTTTTTCCTTTGCCTGCTGCCAGGGCGGGCAGCATTTCCATTTCATTGGCGGCCAGTATAAAAGCGCCTATACCTTTTGGATCGTTTACCACTACCGGCTCGCGCATATAATATTCAAAGCTCCCATCGCGGTAGGGATTACCGCCCAGCCCGGAGACTTTTACAGTACCGTATAAATTCGTTTGCCCATTCTCTTCTTTGATAAATTGTTTAACGATGCCGGCATAGCCTTTTTTTGCCACCGCTATTTTAGCAGGCGGCAGGTAGCCCAACCGAATTCCTTTTGTTATGCTGTATACAAACATGGCGGAGGCAGATGCCTCAACATAATTGCCTTTTTGCGCCGGCAGGTCGATAATATCGTACCAGCAACCGGTTACAGGGTCCTGTGCTTTTTCAATGGCATTCACCAGCCGGTTCAGGATGGCAATCAGTGCCAGCCGCTGGGGATGGTTTTCCGGGAACCAGTCCAGTGCATCTACCAGCGCCATGCCATACCAGCCCATCGCGCGAGCCCAGACATGCGGAGAGCGGCCGGTTGTTTTATCGGCCCACTGTTGCTGGTGGCTCTCATCCCAGGCATGGTAGAGAAATCCTGTTTGAGGATCGCGAGTGTGTTTCTCTATCGATATAAACTGGCTGGCAATATCATTGAATGAAGAATCTTCGTGGGCAAGGTTGGCATATTCGGCATAGAAAGGCTCCCCCATGTACAAGCCATCCAGCCACATCTGCCAGGGATAGGTTTTTTTATGCCAGAACCCGCCCTCTTTTGTGCGGGGATGCGTGCGCAGCTGGTCGCGCAACGCGTTTGCGGCTTTCAAATATTTTTCCTTGCCGGTTACCCGGTACAACAGCAGGGCCAGTTTGCCATCGTTGATGTTATCGATGTTATAATCAGCTGCCTTATAGTCGCGGATACTGCCATCATCACGAATATATACATCCATCATCTGCTGGATATAACTGAAATATTGTGCGTTGCCCGTACGCAGCCAGATGCCTTCAAATCCTTTTAAGATGACGCCCAGGTCGTAGCTCCAGCGGGCGGTATTGCCATTCACGGCGAACGAATCTTTCCAGGTATTCATAACGGTTTGGGCCATGCGCTCACTAAGATGTTGCTGGGCGGTGGCCAACAGTGAAACAAAAAAAGATGCTATAATAATTAATTTTTTCATGGTTGTTTTTTATACCAGGCCTGCGGCAACACCCTATGGCATCCTTGCAGCCGGCGATACCCGGCGCTAACAGGCATCGCCCCGTTGGGGTGTATGCAGTCAGTAATGCTAAAAAAGGTGAATGCGGCGATAATTACAGGCATGATCAGGAATTACAATCGTTTAAGGAAGTACTTTCAGGAAATAAATATCCGTCCTTTTCAGCCAAAAACCATAACAATCGGGGGCAGCTATTATTTATTTTTTTACGCAAACGTTCCCGGTAACGTTGTCTATTTTTGCGGAAAACCGTTCGAAGTTCAACATTCAATCGCGGAGCAACAAAGACCGGCTGGCGGAGTAAGGGCAGGTGAACGCTTGAATGATAAACTCCCTGGCCAAACGAACGAACGACGAACATTCGAACCCAGAACTTTTTAAACTTAAAAAATGAAATTTGAAGCCGTAACGATTAAGGATATTGCCAAAACCCTGGGATTGTCTACCTCTACAGTAAGCCGGGCCCTGAGAGACAGTTATGAAATCAGCCCGGAAACAAAGCAGGTAGTGCTGGAATATGCCAGGCAGATCAATTACCGGCCCAATCCGATTGCCCTTAGCCTGAAAGAAAGAAGAAGCCGGTCAATAGGCGTTATCGTGAGCGAAATAGCCAACAGCTTCTTTTCACAAATCATCAATGGTATTGAATCCATTGCCTACAGTAAGGGTTACAATGTTATTATTTCGCAGAGCCACGAAAGCTATGAACGGGAGTTGATCAATATGGATTTTCTTTCTTCCAGATCAGTGGATGGCTTCCTGATTTCCGTATCTACGGAAACAAAAGATTTCAGGCATATTGCCGATCTTTCTGAACGGGGGCTGCCCATTGTTTTTGTTGATCGGGTGGTAAGCAGTATTGAAACGCATAAAGTAATTGCCGATAATTTTAAAGGCGCTTACGAGGCCACCATGCACCTGATAAAGAACGGTTATACCTGCGTTGCCCACCTGGCCAATTCTGAATACCTGTCTATTACCAAAGAAAGGGTGGCAGGCTACCGGCAGGCCCTGGCCGACGCAAAAATAGAATGCAACGAAAGCTATATCAAACATTGCCTGCACGGTGGCATGTTATATGATGAGGTAGACAACGCGCTAACCGACCTGATGCGCCTTAAAAAAAAGCCGGATGCCATTTTTGCCTCCGCCGACCGGCTTACCACCAACAGCATGCGATGGTGCCGGGCCCATGGCATCCGCATTCCGGACGACCTGGCGATGCTGGGCTTCAGCAACATTGATCTCACCGACCTGTTATCGCCTTCGCTTTCCGTGGTGCGCCAGCCCGCTTTTCAAATGGGGGAAACAGCTGCCGACCTGCTGATAAAAACCATTGAAAGTAAAAGAGCCGTAACCGATTTTGAAACAAAGGTATTACCGGCAGAACTAATCATCCGTGAATCATCGGCAAAAAAGAAAAGGAAATAGACGGCTCGCTTGTTATGGCAGTGAAATAGTTACCGCAATGGAGTTGAAAGATACCCGGCTGGCAGGAACGAAATAAAAAAAACAACCACGAGGGTTGTTTTTCACGAGAAAGTTGAATTTTCACTGGTTCTTCTTACTAGGATTGGATGGTTTTCATGGAATACAGGACTTAAAACTGGGACATTGGACGTTGCAAATGGTTTGCACTTCAAACATAAATTAAAATTTTATTAATTCACATTTGTTGATAACATTTTTTTATTTTTCTGATCAATCATGATCAAAATCAAGCTTCTGCTTATAAGTGTAGTATATACACGAATGCGGCGCAAGTGATAACCCTTAGATATTCATATAGAGCATCGTATGTGCGGTCTTTGCGCCAAGCAACCAATCGAAGACATCGCAGGATATTCGTTCATTAACAACGTTTCCATTATTTTTTGGAAAAGCAGCTATACGACACCGCTATGCCAACCGGAAACAAACCAGCCCTGAGACTGCTGTACATAGAGAATCCACTGCCAATAATGGTAGATACCTCTACATTTATTTTATCCCAGCGCCTGGCGCCCAGCATAAGATCGCTAACAGCCGGGCTATTCTTTGTATCTTTTTTTCCATGGAATAAGACTGGGTTGGCCAGAAGATAGAGATTTCATACAATTACGCCAATCAACAATTTGTTCATCAAACGCCCGGAAAACAACCACGAACTTGTTAACCAATAAACTTTTTAAGGAGGATTTAGATCGGGTGCACAAAATCAATGATCGTACGTACCCCCATCCACCCCATCACCAGAACAACCAGCCAGCCGGCCGCCTGCATCCATACCGGGTGTTTATATCCTTTCATGAGTTCCTTTTTGGTGGCGGCCAGCAAAACAATTGTTAAAGCAACCGGCAATATCAGCCCGTTGATGGCACCGGCGGCAATCAGCAATTGCCGGGGTTTTCCTATCCACACAAAAAGAATGGTGGAGAGTAGGATAAAAATGGAAATGCACCAGCGTTCATATTTTATCAGCCATGGATGAAATGTTTTCAGGAAAGAAACCGATGTATAGGCAGCACCGGCAACGGAAGAAATGGCGGCACTCCACAGCACCACCCCAAAAATGCGGAACCCGATCTCGCCTGCTGCATACCGGAATACACTGGCGGGCGGGTTGGCATTGTCAAGCACCACCCCATGCACCACCACGCCCAGCGCAGCCAGAAACAATACATACCGCATCAGGCTGGAAATAAGGATACCGCTGATGGCACTCCTGTTTATTTGTTCCAGTTGCGCGGGCCCGCTGATTCCGGCATCCAGCAAACGGTGCGCACCGGAAAAAGTAATGTACCCGCCTACCGTTCCGCCTACCAGGGTTACAATGGCGATACTGCTGATCTGCCGGGGCCAGACGGTCCGGTGCAAAGCCTCTAACAGTGGGGGGTGAGCGCTGAATGCAATGAAGAGCGTTAGCATGATCTTTACAACACCCAGTATTCTTGTAAAATTATCCAGCATTTTGCCGATTTCCTTCAGCCAGAACAACAGTAGTGCCGCCACGCAACTGATAACAGCGCCGGTTTTAAATGATATCCCCGTTAGCACGTTTAACCCCAGTCCGCAGCCCGCAATATTGCCGATGTTAAACGCGAAGCCCCCCAGCACAATCAGGGCCGCCAGAAAATAACCCAGTCCGGGCAGTAAGCGGTTCGACAGGTCCTGCGCTCGCAGCCCGCTCATGGCAAGCACCCGCCAGGTGTTCAGCTGCACGCCGATGTCGAGCAAAATGGACACCCCTATTACAAAACCCAGGTTAGCCAGCAGTTGCTGCGTAAATACGGTTGTCTGTGTAAGAAAGCCAGGCCCGATGGAAGAATTGGCCATTAGAAATGCAGCACCGATAACGGCGCCCCCCGCCCCGGCAGGAAAGAGTCGACGGCCTGCAGCGGCCTTCTTTTTTTTATACAGCTTGAACGGCAATACCTTTTTGTTGAAGGGTTCGATGAATATTTTTTGCAAAAGCCAGCGCATTGGTTCCGTCGGAATGCAGGCATACCGTATCCGCCCGTAAGGAGATCGTTTTGCCATTAAGGGCGGTTACCGTTCCCTGCAACGCCATTTGCAGCACCTGTTGCAGGCATTGTTCTTCGTCTGTAACCATTGCGCCTGGTAAGGATCGTGGCGTCAGGCTGCCATCTGGCTGGTAGCTGCGGTCGGCAAAAACCTCCGAACAGCTTAACAATTGTATAGATGTCGCGGCTTTGATGAGTTCGCTGCCGCTCAAACCGTATAAAATCAAATCCGGGTTATACTCTTTTACGGCTTTGCAAATGGCCATGGCTATCACCGCATCTTTGGCGGCCATATTATACAGGGCGCCATGTGGCTTTACATGATGAAGCCGCGTGCCGTTTATTTTTAAAAAAGCGTCCAGCGCACCCAGCTGGTATACCATACAATCATATATTTTTAAGGGTGACAGGACAATATTTGTTCTTCCAAAATTGTCACGGTCCTCAAAGCCGGGGTGGGCACCAATGGCAATGCCCAATTGCAAAGCTGCGTCTGTCAGCTCGTGCATGGTATACGCATCGCCCCCGTGAAAACCGCAGGCAATATTGGCAGAACTGATAAAGGGAAGCAGGGCAATATCATTTTCTATATGATAAGGCCATAAAGAAGTGCTTTCTCCCATATCGCAATTAATGTCTATTGTTTGCATACCAATTGGTTAAGGTGATCGGTACAGGCCGTTTGCAATATGGATAGCTCCTTTTGCTGCGCAAATAGCAAAGCTTCGGCTTTTTCAACGCTTACTTGTTTAAACTGGATGCAATCGCTTGGCCGCAACTGGGCCAGTTTGGGCAGGTGCGCGGTAATCACATGCCCCAGCCGCGGATAACCACCAGTAGTCTGGTGATCGGCCATCAGGATAACCAGTTCCGAACTGGGTAATAGCTGGATGGTACCAAAGCTAACGCTGGCGGATACCAGCTCCGTTTTTTCCTTTAACGCCAGCGCAGGCCCCTTTACCCGGTAACCCATCCGGTCGCTGAAAGGATGTATGATAAAATTGCTTTCTAAAAATGCTGCGGCAGCGGTATCCGTTAGCTGCGAAAATTCTTTTCCTTCCATAAAAAAAATTTCGTGCGGGTGTTGGTAGGTGCTGGCAATATCGGCCCGC
This sequence comes from uncultured Flavihumibacter sp., assembly GCA_964245425.1. Classification (GTDB taxonomy): domain Bacteria; phylum Bacteroidota; class Bacteroidia; order Chitinophagales; family Chitinophagaceae; genus JACMLD01. Next base: position 13,052 of record CAXTMV010000041.1, read on the forward strand.
CAGTGCAGGGCCACAGCATCCTTACCATCTTTCATCCAGCCGGCAAAATAAAGCTGGCTTTCTTTGGCCATCAGCTCATCTCCTTTTTCAAATTTCCTGCCCTTGTAACCACCAATGCCCGCTTTAAGGTTGGTGCTGTAGCTGTTCAGCCAGGCATCTATGCAAAAACCGCCATGGATGGCGATATAACAGCGGGCACCCCTTTGCTGCCTGGGAAAATGCAGGATGGTATTTTTTCTGATCAGCAGCGGTTGCCATAACGGCAATGCCTCATCGTTTAAGGCGGGCGAAAAATCGGCGCCGGTAATGCTGATCAGTACGTTCTGTTCAAACAAGATTTGTGGCCCCGGAAAATGTATCTCCATCACCGCTTCCTGCACGGCATTGCCCACCAGCATATTGGCTACCTGTGCCGCGTACCGGTCCATGGCGCCCCCGCAATTGATGCCCAGGCTGGCATAACCATAGCGGCCCGTGTCTTGTAGGGTACCCAGCAAACCGGCTTTGATAATCGAAAGACTCATAAACGATGGCTGATTTAATGATGCCTGATTTAATGAAACGCAAGCGTTTACATTAAAGAAAACGCAAAGGGTCCAGTGCACAATTGCTAATTCCTATTGCTATTTACCAGCCAGGCTGTTAACCCATTTCCACAGTTATCATATTTCCACATAATTTTCATATTCCTCCGCACCGATGGCATAGAAGGCTACCCGATCGCCTACTTTCAATTTCACCAGTTCTTTGGTACCGGCATCAAATTGTTTAACGGGCGTACGGCCGATGATATGCCAGCCACCCGGGCTGTGCAGCGGATAGATACCGGTTTGCGCTCCCGCAATGCCGATACTGCCTGCAGCCACCGGCACCGGTTTCGGTTTCCGTGCTGTGATTAATTTTTCATCCACTGTGGCCATATACGAAAAACCCGGCAAGAACCCGATGGTATACACACGGTACAGGCGCCCCGTATGCAGGGCCACCAGTTCCTGCGCCGCCATTTCTTTTTCCGCCGCCAGGGTTGCCAGGTCGGGCCCGAAGGCAAGTTCATAACACACAGGGATACGAATAATGGTTGATTGCGTAACCGGCTGGCTAATTGACTGGTCAAAAGCTTCCTGTAGTTTTTGTTCAACCCATTCAAAAACGGTAGCGGGCGGACGAAAGCGCTGTTTTACCAGGAACGGATCATATATAATAGTAAGCGAGCTATAGGCTATAATGATATCTTTCTGGCCGGTAAAACAATTGGCCAGTAACCATTGCTGCATGGCAATCACTTTGTCGTTCAGTAATTCATCAATGGTATTACCCAGGTCGATGGTGGCGGCAGAATCACCCAGCGGAAATATGGAATAAGCGCCGTTCAAATCGTATTTTTTTCAACTGAAGATAATGAAAAGCAGCTAGCTATTGGTGGTTGGCTATAAGTGGGCCGACAGCCAATTATCTGCGGTTGATAACTAACAGCTGTTCTCCCGGCAATTTGCTCATTTGGCCGTTATACACTAAACTTGCACGCCATTAGGCCTGTTAAAAACCGATTATATTTGATGTATGGCGAAGAATTTACTGATAGTGGAGTCACCGGCGAAAGCCAAAACCATTGAAAAAATCCTGGGTGAAGATTTTGAGGTAAAAAGCTGTTATGGTCATATCCGCGATTTGGAGAAGACTGATATGGGGATTGACCTTGAGAAGAATTTTGAGCCCCGTTATATAGTACCTGAAGAGAAACAAAAAGTGGTAAAAGAGCTGAAAAGCATTGCAAAAAAAAGTGGTGAAGTCTGGCTGGCATCGGATGAGGACCGGGAAGGGGAAAGCATTTCCTGGCACCTGGCTGAAGTCTTGGGCCTGGATCCCAAAACCACCAAACGGATCGTCTTTCATGAAATTACAGCGCCGGCCATTAAAAAAGCGGTCGCCAATCCGCGCACTATTAATATGGACCTGGTGAATGCGCAACAGGCCCGTCGGATACTGGATAGAATTGTTGGTTTTGAATTAAGCCCGGTATTGTGGCGTAAGATAGGCATGCAACGCAGCCTCAGCGCAGGCAGGGTGCAGAGTGTAGCCGTTCGTTTGATTGTGGAGAGAGAGCGGGAGATCAATAATTTTACGGCGGTAAGCACCTATAAAGTAGAGGCTTTTTTCCTGGCAGATGATATCAACGGCAAAAAAATCACTTTTAAAGCAGACGGTCCTTCCAAACTTGCTTCCAATGAGGACGCGGCCAAATTCCTTGACAGTTGCAGGAATGCACAGTATACCGTTAGTGATATTACGGTAAAACCAGCCAAAAGAACGCCGGCCGCGCCCTTTACCACTTCTACCCTGCAGCAGGAAGCCAGCCGTAAATTGGGTTATTCTGTTAGCAAGACCATGCTGCTGGCGCAGAAATTATACGAAGGTGGAAAGATCACCTATATGCGTACCGACAGCGTTAGCCTTAGTGAAACCGCGGAAGAAATGATCCGCAACGAGGTAAAAAGCTCGTATGGCGATAATTATTACCAGCCCCGGAAATTCAAGAATAAAAATGAAAGTGCACAAGAAGCACACGAAGCCATCCGGCCAACGTATATGGATAGCCGCACAGTTGATGACAGCGACCTGCGCCGACTGTACGAGCTGATCTGGAAACGTACCATTGCCAGCCAAATGAGCGATGCAGAGTTTGAAAAGACCATCGCCAAGATTGACATCAGCACCAATAAAGATCAGCTGACTGCCAACGGTGAAGTAATGAAGTTTGACGGTTTCCTGAAAGTATACCTGGAAGGAAAGGATGAAGAGGAGGAAGAAGAAGAAAATACCGAAGGCATGCTGCCGCCACTGAAAGTAAAACAGGCGCTGGCCTTTAAAGAAATGCTGGCATCGGAACGATTTTCCCGGCCCGCGCCCCGCTATACAGAAGCCTCGCTGGTAAAAAAACTGGAAGAACTGGGCATCGGGCGCCCCAGTACCTATGCCCCCACCATTTCAACGGTGCAAAAAAGAAATTATGTAGAGAAGCGCGATAAAGAAGGAACACCACGTATCAGCAACCTGTTAAGGCTGAATGCAAAAAATGACATATCCAAAGAAACGGAGACAGAAAACACCGGTGCCGAGCGGGGAAAACTATTTCCAACGGATTTGGGTATGGTGGTCACCGATTTTCTTAAGCAGCATTTCCAGACCGTAATGGATTACAGCTTCACCGCGGAAATTGAAGAGGAATTTGATAAGGTGGCGGAAGGCAAAATGAAATGGAACAAGATGCTGGCCGATTTTTACCAGCCCTTTCATGCTAATATTGAAGTAACCCTGGAAACCGCGGAAAGAGCAAAGGGTGAAAGAACACTGGGTACGGACCCGGCAACCGGCAAACCTGTTACGGCACGCATGGGCCGCTACGGTCCCATGGTACAGATAGGTGCACAGGCAATAGAGGAAACGGATGAAAAGCCCCGCTTCGCGAAACTTAAACCCACCCAGAGCATTGAAACCATAACACTGGACGATGCAATGGAATTATTTAAACTGCCCCGCAACCTGGGCCAGTTCGAAGAAAAGGATGTGACCATTAATATCGGTCGTTTTGGCCCATACATCGCGCACGACGGTAAGTTCTATTCACTCAGCAAAGAGTTTGACCCTTACACCATCCTGCTGGAAGAAGCCAATCCCCTTATCGCAGAAAAAAGAACCGCCAAGGAACAACGAACCATCAAGGTTTTTGAAAAAGAAAAAATACAATTGCTGCGCGGCCCTTATGGCCCCTATATCAAGCAGGGCCTGCGCAATTATAAACTTACCAAAGACCAGCAGGAACGCGTGGCCGATTTAACCATTGAAGAAGTAAAAGCAATTATTGAAGAACTGAAAGCCAATCCCCCCAAAAAATCTTTCAGGAAGAAGAAAACTTCTTAATTGATGTTGACTATTGAATGGCTTGCCAGGCAAGTGTACGTCAACATTCAACATTTAATATGGAAGATAATATTCAGGTTTGTGGATAATTTCCATTAGCATATATCATGTATTGCTCCGAAATTTAGGCAGCTGAACAGCACAGTAATCTTAGCACAGTAATTTTGTTTGATTGATGCGTATTATTATGCAACAATACCATTCCTGTGCTGTTAATACTTATTGCATGGAAGAAACAAGGGAAATATCTGCGCTTTTTCACCTGATCGACGATCCCGATGAAGAAGTCTTCACCTCGGTCAGCGACCGGATCATTTCATTCGGCAAAGGCATCATACCCAACCTGGAAAACCTCTGGGAAAACACGCCGGTGGATGTGATACAGGAACGCATTGAATTATTGATCCACCGTCTTCATTACCGTGATCTTACAGAAGAGTTCAACCAATGGAAAGCACAACCCGATCCGGATTTGCTCAGCGGCGCCATATTGGTGGCCAAATACCAGTATCCCGAACTGGTTACCACCGCGGTATATGCTGAAATAGAGAAAATGCGCCGCAATATCTGGCTGGAATTAAACAGCTACCTGACCCCGCTGGAACAGACCAATGTAATTACCACCATCCTTTATAATTATTACAACCTCAAAGGCAATGAGATCAAATACAACGAGCCGAATGAGTTCCTGATCAACCGCGTGCTAGATGGAAAACGGGGCAATGCCATTTCGAATGGCATCATTTACCTGATACTTGCCGAATTACTGGATGTGCCGGTACGCGCCATCCAGATTCCACGGCAATTTATACTAGCCTATTTTGATGTCGACTATAACTGGCAGCTGCCTTCTAACCCTTCGCACAAGATACAGTTTTACATAGACCCGATGACGGGTAATATCTTTACCCATAAAGATGTGGAAACCTATTTCAAAAGAATCTCCGTTTCATCCACGGCTTCTTATTTTAAGCCCATGAGCCGGAAACGCATTATCCGTTTTCTGCTGCAGGAATTTGCCAAATGTTTCAGCGACGGTAAGAACGAATACAAGAAACAGGAGCTGCTGATCCTGGCAGATTCATTGGAAGACTGACACCCCCTACCCCACTATACCGCTATTGCATGCAGTAGTTGCGCTGCTGCCTTGTTTGAAAATCTGCACTATCTTGCATCCATATGCAGGGTTCAATGAACAAACATATACTTGTTTTTGGCGCCGGTAAATCTGCCACTTCTTTGATTGAGTACCTCATCAGTGAAGCAGGTATCAACAACTGGCAGGTGACCATTGCCGATAGTGACCTGCAGCTGGCGCAATCAAAGACCGGTATCCATGCAAATGCCCGCGCGGTGGCCGTAAACGTAGAAGACGCCGGCGAAAGAACCCAGTTGGTAACCAGCGTCGATATTGTAGTCTCCATGCTGCCGCCGGCCTTGCATTTTCTGCTGGCGCAGGATTGTGTATTATTAGGCAAACACCTGCTTACCGCTTCCTATACAGACGATGCCATTCGCAGCCTGCAGCCCGCCATCGAAGCAAAAAAACTACTTTTTATCTGCGAAATGGGGCTGGATCCTGGCATTGATCATATGAGTGCCATGCAGCTGATTCACCGCATACAACAACGTGGTGCTGTTATCAGTTCCTTTGTATCGCATTGCGGCGGACTGGTGGCGCCGGAGAGCGACGACAATCCATGGCATTATAAAATAAGCTGGAACCCCCGCAACGTGGTAATGGCGGGCAAAGCGGGGGCTGTTTACCTGCAGGATAAGGAAATAAAAAAAATGAGTTACGAACAGCTGTTCAATGAAAACCGTTTAGTAACCATTCCCGGCATGGGCGCACTGGCCTGGTACCCCAACCGTGATTCACTTGGCTATATTGATATCTACCAGCTGCAAGAAGCGGCTACCTTTATTCGCACCACCCTTCGCTATCCTGCCTTCTGCCATGGCTGGAAACGGATCATTGACCTGCAGTTAACGGATGACACCCATTTCTACAACACAGACGGCATGACCTTACAGGCATTCTTTGACCAGCATTTTGAACGATTCGATCCCGACAATGAAAACAGGGAAAGCCCTGCGCAAAATGCTTTTATCCCCCAACTGGAATGGCTGGGGCTGTATGATAATGCCACATTCATCAACAAAGGAGCCTGCACAGCGGCAGATATCCTGCAATTTGCCCTGGAAAAGAAATTGTTATTGCAGGCAGCAGACAAAGACATGATCATCATGCTGCACCAAATCGAATACCTGCTACAGGGAGAAAAATACAGAACAGAAAGTTGCCTGATTGTAAAGGGAAGCGATAACCGGCATACCGCGATGGCCAAAGCAGTGGGTTTACCCTTGGGCATCGCCGTCAAATTGATCCTGCAGGGCAAAATAGATATTTATGGCCTGCACATGCCCGTTATACCGGATATTTATGAACCCGTGCTGCAGGAACTCCGCCAGCAGGGCATTGTTTTTCATGAACACACGGAGAAGATATAAGTTCGTCGTTCAAAAATTCGTAGTTCGATGCGGTTACGAAAAACGCCGGGCAAATGAACTACCAGCTGTCGGACGGGGAACTTATACCATCGGTAAAGTTGTAAACGAATTACCGAGTATTTGCTGAACAGCTGTTTGCTCTAACCCAAACCAGTTATTTAACAGGGTGGCATAAATAGATCTGAAATCAGTCTGCATGGGCACATTATCGTTTACCGTTGCGGTGGCTGGAATAATAGGATTGGTACCAATAATACCTGGCTGTATGCTATGCCCAAAATAAAAAACCGGCGCTGCGGCACCATGATCGGTACCTCCGCTGGCATTGCTTTTTATCCTTCTGCCAAATTCAGAAAAAGTAATGCCCATTACTTTGTCGGGCACCTGCAAAAACTGCAAGTCATCCATAAAGGCGCCCACCGCTTCCGATAGCCTTTGCAATAACCTGGCATGTGCACCGGTGCTGGTATCTGTTTCTGTTTGTTTGGCATGCGTATCAAAACTGCCGGTATTTACCATATACACTTTTGTTTTTAATCCGCCGGCAATTAACCTGGCCACAATTTTGAGCTGATCGGCGAGCGGGTTTTTGCCAGCCGCCGGGTATTTGGCAGACTGCTGTGTTACTTTCAATGCAGCGGCTTTGATAACACCGGCATACTGATCCGTTTTCTGGCTCATCAGTTCAATATAATCGAGCTGTTCGCCCCAGCGTGTAGGGCTGTCAACATTTACTTTTCCTTCAATCAAATTGTAAAAGCTGGATGGATTGCTGATGGCAAGGCCCATGGTAAAAGCCGGCCCCTGGAAAGTGGAAGACACTACCGAGCCTACCTGTATGGCCAGGGGATCGGGCATGGCGGTATTGGGATAATTTTCAGGAAAGCCTTTGTAAACATCATCCAGAAAACGGCCGGCCCAACCCGTATTCAAAATCTTATCGCTGTCGGCGCCGGTCATCCATATATCGGTTGCCCTAAAATGGGAAAAATTGGGTTTGGGATAGCCAACGGCCTGTACAATGCCCAGCTTGCCATCATTGAAAAGCTGCTGCATCTCCGGCATGGCAGGGTTCAGGGCCGTGGCATCAAATCCATTCAGCTTAAGTACTTTGTCTTCCGGTAGCGCAATATTGCTGCGGGCGGCATTGTACAAACTATATTGGTCAACAGGTATTACGGTGTTCAGTCCATCGTTGCCGCCTGCCAGCTGTATCAGCACCAGTACCCGATCTTCATTCAGGCTGTTATGCCAGGCATGCAGCAGGGGCGAACCGGCCAACGCTTTCAATGAAATGCCGCCTAAAAAAGAAGGCAATACGACACCCGCCATGGTTTGCTGTAAAAATTTTCTTCTTTTCATGGTATCTGTTTGATCAGCACAATTGGTATTGTGGCAGGTTCATTAAATATTTATACAGGTTGCGCAGCTTGTTGCCGACATCCTTTTTATTGGCATTGTCATCCGGCTTATCGGTCATTTTATTCCAGGCATCGGTCCAGTAATGATCGCTCATCATACCCTGCAGGCCCGATAACAGGATGCCTTCTTTCATGTATTTTTTTTCGGCGCCGGGCAGATCCATGGCATACAATAGCTGAACAGATTCAGCAATCAGCGCGTCAGGATTGCCGGGGTCCGAGAGCGATTTGGCAAAAAGGTAGGGATCGATAATAATTTTCTTTCCGTTTCTTGCAAATCCGTTGTTGAGCATGCGGTCTGTGAACTGTTTGCGTTTGGGCAGGGTATCGGAGTTGATCCATACTTTATCGAACTGCGGTGCCTGGTACCAGGCCGGCCAGCCAGCCACATTGGGTGGGTCGCCGATATTCTGCTGCATCTGGGCGGCCGTGTTCTGAACATTGTTCCATAAGCCGTACAAATCGGCGTAATCATCGGCACCGGGGAAGACTACGCTGAACTCACGGCAAAGCCCCACCGTAAAATCGATCGGACTTTTGATGATCGCCCCGCGGTTGGCGCTGTCAAAAAAATGACGGCTGCTGAAGAGTTGTTTAAGCACCGGCTTTATCTCGTAATTGCTTTTCCGGAATGTTTTTGCCAGTGGTTCAATCACATTCATTTCCGTAG
>CAXTMV010000041.1:21581-28249 GCA_964245425.1 uncultured Flavihumibacter sp.
CATCGATTTTAGAACTAACGAACCAACGGTATAATTTCCGGCAAATGAATTTCGACAGTTCTTCGCGGGTAAAAATCATCTGCAGCATATCATCCAATTCTCCGGCACCTTCCTTTGCCTTGCGACCCGGGACCACTGTATTGGTATAAAAAGCGGAAAATTGTTTATCTGTTTCATCGTGCCGGCTACCGTCAAATATGCCATGTACGTCGGGCAGCACTTTGTTTTCTATCCGGAAACCCGTTAATACCCTGGCAGCGGCTTTTACATCGCCTTCGGTATATTGAGCGCCCGGCCCCTTGCCAATGGTAAACAACTCCTGCAGTTCGCGGCCATAATTTTCATCGGGTGCTTTTTTTGTGCTGGCATTGCCGTTCAGGTATTTCAGCATCGCAGGATCCTGGGTTACGGCCTTCACCATTTCTTTAAAATTACCGAGTGCATATTGACGCAGCAGCATATTGTGTTTATAACACATGGTAGGGTTATCAACGGTATTTACTTCGGTAGCAAAGTGATTGTGCCAGAATAACACCATCTTTTCCCGTATACTGCGGGGCTGGTTCAGCAGCAGGCCTATCCACCAGGATTTGTAGGAATTTCGTCTGCGGCCGCTGTTCATGCCATTCAATTTGGTAGCGGTGATCCAGGTTTGCCCGGGCTGAATTTCCTCATCGGTGTACTTGTCGTCGTTATAATTATTAAGGGGTGGAACGGGCAGTGGGCCTTCTGTATTCAATAGTTCTTTAACAGCAGAACGAAGCGATTTAGCAGCAAAATAATCAATATCTGCCTTGGGAGAACCAAACATCGTTCTCTTCAGCAAATGTTTTGCTGTTTCTTTTGTCCATTTGCCTTTGTATTTCTTAAGGCCGCTGTCAACAATGGGTATATCCATAGCCGGTTATTTCAATATCTATTACAGCAGGTATGCAAAAGACTTACCAGCTTTCTCAGGCCATGTGAACCAAATGTTAAGCAAGCGGCTTATCAACCCGGAAAATATATTTTTTTTTGAACAAACAACCTGCCTGCGGGTAGCACCCTTTAACAGGCTGTCTATTTCAATTTTCCGAGTGCCGCAGCCAATTCCAGGATACCCTGCGTGGCCGGTTGTTCAATAGCAGTGAGGTGGCGGACAGATGAAGTAGCAGGTATCGACCGGTCTACTATAAATTTAGGAATGGCTTCCGCGGCATAGTGCAGCAATCCTGCTGCAGGGTAAACGGCCAGTGAAGTACCAATGACAACAAAAATATCGGCGGCCTGCACAATGGCAATGGCTTTTTCAATCAGCGGAACGGGTTCTTCAAACCAGACAATCTGCGGGCGCAGCTGCGCACCATCGGAAGCTTTATCGCCCAACAGGATATCTTTTCTTATCTCCAGCACTATCCGCTCATTTCTTTCGCTGCGCATTTTCAGTATCTCACCGTGCAGGTGCAGGATATTGGTTGAACCGCCGCGTTCATGAAGATCGTCTATATTCTGTGTAATGATACATACATCAAAATCAGCCTCCAGCTTGCCCAGCCCGGTATGTGCCGCATTGGGTATTGCCGCCAGCACATGTCTCCTTCGTTCATTGTAAAAATCGAGAACCAGTTGCGGGTCTTTTCTCCATGCCCGGGGCGTTGCCACATCTTCTACCTGGTAACCCTCCCACAAACCATCGCTGTCGCGAAAGGTTCGCAAGCCGCTTTCGGCGCTGATACCCGCCCCGGTCAGCACCACTAATTTCTTTTTGTTCATGCGGCAAAATTAGCGGTGGAAAAGGCAAACTTCAAAAGTTAAAATGCAGACCGGTGATGGCATGGCAGCGAAGGAACTGGTCATTACAAATCAACTATTCAAACCGTCAACTACCGCCCAGCAAGCGACTGCGCTGCATTCACCAGTTGTGCAAATTCAGCACGGTAACCGTTTTCGTCCTGCTGCCTTGCCCCATTGGCAAGTTCCAGTACCTGCTGGTAAGAAGACTGCTGTTTATATTCAGAACGCCGCAACAACATCCCGAACTCTGCCACGGCTGCGGAGAACCTGAAATTGTCAGAAGCATTTTCCAGGCTGGCTGCTTTTCCTGTAATGGTGTGCAGTATTAACCTGCTCACATCGCTATCCGGTTTTTTGTAGCGGAGTTTAACAGTCATTATTTCATTTGTATTACCGACCATTGTCCTGGAAGCAGGGGTTTGGTATTTTAAAGGATCGACCGATTTTGAAAAATCATCCTTTACCCCAATGGGTATGATTTCGTACAGGGCCGTTACAGTATGCCCTGATCCCAATTCACCAGCGTCCTTTCCGTCATTATTAAAATCTTCGCTGGCCATCACCCGGTTTTCATATCCCAGCAGGCGGTAGGCCTGCACCGCAGCAGGATTAAACTCCACTTGTATTTTGACATCTTTTGCGATGGCGAACAAGGTGCTGCCAAACTCCTGTACCAGTAATTTTTTTGCCTCGTTGATATTGTCAATATAGGCATGGTTGCCGTTTCCTTTGTCGGCCAGCTGCTGCATCTTATTGTCTTTGTAATTACCCATTCCAAAGCCAAGCACAGATAAATACACGCCGCTTTTTCTCTTCTGCTCTATCAAACGTACCAGTTCATCATCGCTGCTGGCTCCTATATTGAAATCACCATCGGTGGCCAGTATAATACGGTTATTGCCACCAGCAATAAAGTTTTGCGTGGCTGTTTTATATGCCAGTTCTATCCCTTCTCCACCGGCCGTTGAACCACCGGCTTCCAGGTTATGGATAGCTTCTTTGATCTTTGCTTTATTGCTCCCTGGCGTAGAAGACAGCACCAGGCCTGCATTACCGGCATACACCACAATGGCTACCTTATCGTTTTCCCGTAGCTGGTCTGTCAGCATTGAAAGCGATGCCTGTACCAATGGCAGTTTATTGGGTTCATCCATAGAGCCGGATACATCGATCAGAAAAACCAGGTTGGATGCCGGCAGGTTGGCAAGAGGCAGCGATTTTCCCTGCAGCCCTATGTGCACCAGCTGGTGCTGCGGGTTCCAGGGGCAGGCAGCCAATTCCGTGTTTACTGAAAACGGATCGGTACCGGCAGGCTGCGGGTAATGGTAATCAAAATAATTGATCATTTCTTCTATCCTTACTGCTCCTGCCGGGGGCAGGCTTCCTTCGTTCAGGAAACGTCGCACATTGCTATAAGCGGCTTCATCTACATCGATAGAAAAAGTTGACAATGGATGTTGTTCCGGCCCAAGAAATGTATTGTCTACAATATGATCATAGTCTTCTGTATTAAATGGCTTTTCTTCTGCTGGCTTATCAACCATCCCATTGTCATTTACATCTTTTTGTACAGCGGTTCCCATCTTTGCCTTTGCAATACCGATAGCGGCGGGCGTTTGCGGCAATGGCGAATGCTTATTGTATTCCAATGTAGCATCGCCGGAAACAACCTGGCCATTTTTACGGGTACTGTCCGCGGCTACGGCGGTATTTCTTTTTCCTGTTTGGTTACAGGCAATAAGTAGCAATAGCAGCAGGGCTGCCAAAACTGGGCTGATAGGTTTCATGTTTTATTTATTAAGGTGAGTGATGGATAAGATGCAAAAAATTATTTTTTACACATGGAAAAATAAAATGATTACTACTTACAACTGATGCTTGAAAAAATATTTTTACATACGGCAGTAGAAATATTTTTATAGGGATGCGTGCGCATTCCCTTTCCGGCAAGGCGATACAATCACCGCCTGCTGCTGCAGACCGAAGCTGGACATTTATTATGAAGCGATGTTTGTATTGATTCCTGTAAACCGGGTGAGGTAACCCAAAGAGGATCGTTAAATTGAAAGCAAGAAAACCCGGCAACTGCGCAGGCAGTTCGTGCACCGGGTAGCTGGTCGATTTTTTTGTAACGGTTTATTAGAAGCCGAAACCATTTATTAGCAATCGTTTTGCACGCTTGCCTATTTCTGTGCAGACATCTCCATAATGATATCCCACTCTTCCGGCTTAACGGTTTGAACAGAGAGCCGGCCCAGGCGTACCAGGTCCATATTGGCCAGGCGTTTATCGGCTTTTATTTTATCGCGACTAACAGGGTGTTTCATTTTTTTGAAGGCTTTAAGATCCACGGCCACCCAGGCAACATCTTCCGTAGTCGGATCCTGGTAGGCTTCCTTCAGCACTTTTGCAATACCTACAATATCCAGGCCTTCATTGCTGTGGTAAAAAAGTACCTGATCGCCTTTCTTCATCGCTCGCAGGTTTATCCGGGCTGCATAATTCCGTACACCGCTCCACACGGTTTCCTTATCTTTTTCAAGTTGTTCCCAACTATAGGCAGAAGGTTCAGATTTTACAAGCCAGTATGCCATGGTGCGTATATGTTTTATGATTTAAAAGTACATATTTTCCGCAGAATGAAACCGGCTAAGAAAACCCATCTGCCCGAAACCATTCGTTTTATTTGGCTCCCCAAAAAAACAGGGCTGTTGTAAATCCGGAAAACAAGCCGCCTCGTATGTGCAGGTGTTGATTACATGTAAGCAATCCCATCCCCATCAAAAAAATTAAATCTTTTATTCAAAAACACTCCTTAAAACAACAGTTATGAAGTATTTAAAAATCGCAGTATTCTTTATGGTAGCGGCTTTGCTGGTAAATGCAAGCCAGGCGCAGAGTAAAATGTCCGGAGAAAAGACAGTGATGGAAGGCGGTCCTGCTATGTATCCTTCTAAGAATATTGTAGAAAATGCGGTTAATTCAAAAGATCATACAACACTGGTAGCCGCTGTAAAAGCAGCCGGCCTGGTAGAAACGCTGGAAGGGGCCGGTCCTTTCACTGTATTTGCACCCACCAACGAGGCGTTTAATAAATTGCCCAAAGGCACGGTAGACAACCTGGTTAAGCCGGAGAATAAGGCCACGCTTACCAAAATTCTTACCTACCACGTGGTAGCCGGTAAAATGGATTCAAAAGCAATTGCCGCTGCCATCAAGGCCGGTGGCGGAAAAGCAGTTCTGAAAACAGTCAGCGGCGGTTCATTAACGGCTATGATGAAGGGTTCAAAACTGGTTTTAACAGACGAGAAAGGCGGCATGTCTACTGTAACCATCAAAGATGTATACCAGAGCAACGGCGTTATTCATGTAGTGAATACCGTGCTGATGCCTCAATAATATTAAAAACGGTTGGTGTATAGTGGGATTTTTCACACACACAGGCCTACCCTTTCTAAGGTGGGCCTTTTTTATGCTTCTTTAAAGATCTTCAAACTCCCAACAAATTCTTACATTCGCTTCAAATAGGTGAAAATGGATTTGAATGCTCTTTTTACACAGGCCGTGTCTGAAAGCAAAGATTTGAAAGATCGACCCAGCAATGACTCCCTGCTTCAATTGTATTCTTTTTATAAACAGGCTACCGAAGGTGATGCCGGCGGAGAAGCCCCCGCCATGTTCGATTTTGTTGCCAAGGCCAAATACGAAGCCTGGTCGGCTTTAAAAGGTAAAACAAAAGAAGAGGCCATGGACAGTTATATCAAACTGGTAGAGAAGCTGAAGAACTGAGCTTTCCTGTAACGGCATCGTATATACCAGCTATTTGTTTCCCTATTGCCTGATAACTGTAAGCCAGCCTGGCTTTTTCGGCCATGCGGGCGCCATCGTAGCGGTCGCGGATTTCCAGCATTTGTATCATTGCTGCCAATAGTGCCTCTTCCTTTTCCGGATCTACCAGTATTCCATTCTCGTCGTTTATTACCTCAGCAATGCCGCCTGTGCGACTGGCAATCACCGGCAGGCCGCAACACAGGGCTTCCAGGATAACACAGGGCTGGTTTTCATACCGGCTGAAGAGCAGCAGGCAGGATGATTGCTGCAGGGCCACCGCCACCTGCTGATACGCCCTTTCACCCATCCAGACAATATTATGCAAACCCAGTTCAATGGCGAGGCTCCTCTGAGCATCGGTTGCTGGGCCTATCATGACCAGTTCTGTTTCCGGCTTTTCCGCCAGCAGCCTGGAAAAGCAGCGAAGGATGGCTTCTATATTTTTCTGGTAATGCATAGAAGACACATGAACAAAGCGGAAGACAGTTGAGGGTGGCTGCACAAATGTAAAATACCTGGTATCTACCACGTTTGAAACCACCTGGTAGGGCACCCGCGCCACCTGCTGTGAAATGGTCTCTCCCAGTTGCTGGCTAACCGGCAGCAGCAAGGCGGCCTGTTGCAAAACCTTCCTGGTATTTCGCCGAAAAAAAACATTGCGTTGGTACAGGTTATCCGCCGCCTTGCGCTGGTAGCCCGTCCAATGCTCCGTAACTAAAAAAGGAATGTGAAAAGCCCTTTTCAGCCAACAGGCCACCAAGCCTGCCCGCATGGCCACCTGCACATGTACCAGCAAGGGCATTCCCTCTTTCTTTATAAAAATATTTACCAGTCTCTTACAAGTGGACAGCCAGGTAAGCATGGAAATGACCCTGTCCGCCGCCGGTACACCGGTTCTGAAGGGCCTGATATAGGCGATCGTTTCCTCCAGGTTCCCCTTCTTTTGCCGATCAATAGTAATGCGCGCTGCTGCATCCGGGGGTGCTTTAACGATGAAGATAACATGTACCGGATGGTACTGTGAAACAGCCTCTGCATGCCGTTGTATAAAATCGCCTGCAAAA
>CAXTMV010000042.1:0-27799 GCA_964245425.1 uncultured Flavihumibacter sp.
CAAAAAATACAAGGCAAGTGTAAAAATAGCGGCAGATGGCATCGGCCCCAATGTAAATGATATTGGATTTTATTTTACCAATAATTTTATTTTTTCCAACAGCGACACATTGCTGCAACCACCTGCCTATCTCGGGTTCCTGGATGCAAAAATCCATAAGCTGAAACACAACTGGTTTCAGCTGGAAAAAGAATTTTCGGCGACGGCGGATGCGGGTTGCCTGGTCATCGGAAACTTTTCTGCAGAAACCAACCGCGCTATATTAAGACAAAGGAACAATGGCTATTTTGTCAGCCTGATGGTAGATGATATTTCCATCCAGCCATTGGAGGACGGCGACTGCCCCGGCCGGCAACAAACAAAGGATTCGTTATACGCGATCCGGAAAAGGCATTCAGGTGATACCACCCTGGCAGAAAAGCCGCCGGCAGACAGCAGTTTAAAAAACAACTATACCGAACCGGTAGCTCCGCCCGAAAAGATCGATACCCTGCAATTGAACAACGTATTGTTTGCATTTGACAAATACATGCTGATACACCCAGACACCCTTGACATGTTCCGGCCCGTTCTTTCCAGGACCGGAATCAAGAAGGTGGTTGTAGCCGGGTATACAGACGATGTGGGCCCTGCTGCCTATAACAGGGCCTTATCAGCCAGGAGAGCGGAAGAGATAGCCAGGCTTATCGTCTTGAAATTCGGGATCCGACCCGACCTGGTAGAAGCTGCCGGCAGGGGTATCTCCACTTATTATGCAGAAAAAAACCGGAACCGGCGGGTGGATATTTATGTTTACTATTGAGCAATCCAGGTAAACAATTCAAAAAGTAAAATTCAAAAAGTAAAAAAAGCGGCCCCCAGCATATGGAATGCGCTCACCAGGTGATGCCATTATTGTCTTTACCAATCAACCTCTCATCTGATCAACCAATCAACTACTCACATCCCAGCTTGCGGCGTGTATCAATCAGGTATTGAATTTTCCATTGACCATTTATTTTTACCAGCTGGTAAGAATCAATCCCGCAATGGCTGAACTGACCCTTGTAGTAAAATTTATAAGGCGTCCAGACAGCGGCCAGCGGTCCTTCTATCTTAATGGTTTCAAATCGTATCCGTTCATCCGCATCGCCTTTGGCTATTTTGCTGATGGAAGCGGCAAAATCTTTTACCAGTTCATTTTTAATCGTCGTCTTTCCATCTTTTGTCTCCGCAATGGTTTGCAGTACTGCACTGTCAGCAAAGGCACTTCGTATTTTGGCGCCGTCTGAACTGATCATGCCATCAAACAAAAGCCTTACGGCTGCTTTTACGGAATCTTCTGCTGTTTGTGCCTGGGTTTGAGTTACAACCAGCGTCATCATCAAAATAAAAAGCAATTGTTTCATGATTGAAAGACATTTAATAGAGGAATGGGTGGCCATCTTACCGCATAGACGTACCGGGTTCAAACAGTTCACGGTTCATCGTTCGGCAGTTCGTTGCACACAGCAAAAACTATATTAACTTTTGGATCTCTGCGCCTATATGGTGAAAAATACCGGCTTTATCCATCAACCGGACAACTACATATACCCGAGTATCTTCAGCATGCTCTGCGCGGTTTGTTCTTTGGCATACACCCAGTCTACCAGCTTCCCGTTTTTATCGTGCCCCACAATAATATGCTTGGGTGATGGGATCAGGCAATGCTTAATACCGCCATATCCGCTGATCTGGTCCTGGTAGGCACCTGTGTGAAAAAAGCCGACCACCAGGTTTTCGCCATTGGTGAGCTTGGGCAGGAATACTTCATTGATATGTTCTTCAGAGTCGTAATAATCGTGGCTGTCGCAGGTAATACCACCCAATACCACGCGGTGGTATTCTTCGTTCCATTTATTAATCGGCAGCATCAGGAAGCGTTCGCCGATGCCCCAGGTATCGGGTAAGGTGGTAATAAAAGAAGAGTCGATCATGTACCAGGTTTCGCGATCATTCTGCATTTTCTGGCCAATCACGCTATAAATATGTGCCATGCTTTCGCCCACGGTGTAGCTCCCAAACTCGGTAAAGATATGCGGCATAGGCACATTGCTTTTTTTGCAGGCCGTTTTTATGTTCCGCACAATTTCGTTGATCATGAACTGGTAATTGTATTCAAAACCAAGGGAGTGCTTGATGGGGAATCCACCGCCGATATTGATGGAATCCAGTTCAGGGCAGATCTTCTTTAACTGGCAATACAGGTTAATTACCTTGTTCAGTTCGCTCCAGTAATAAATATCGTCTTTAATACCCTTGTTTAAAAAAATATGCAGCATTTTCAGTTGAAACCGATCTTCATTGCCTTCGATCTTGTCTACATAAAATTCCAATATATCTCGCGGCCTGAAACCCAGCCGGGATGTATAGAAAGGAAAATTGGGTTCTTCTTCTGCTGCCACCCGGATGCCCAGCTTAAAAGGCGTTTTTACCGTTTTTTTGTAAGCCTGCAGCTCTTCTTTATTATCAAGTATGGGAATCACGTTTTTAAAACCCGTGTTCATCAGGTTGGCAATACGGCTGGTATAAGGCTTTTGCTTGTAGCCGTTGCAAATGATAAAAGTATCCTTGGTAATCTTTTTGCGGGCGTACAATTTTTTTATGATCTCTATATCGTAGGCATAAGAGGTTTCCAGGTGAATATCCTGCTTAAGCGCTTCCTCCACTACAAAAGAAAAATGCGAGCTTTTGGTACAGTAACAATAATTGTATTCGCCTGTATAATGGTATTTTTTAAAGGCCGTATCAAACATTTTCTTTGCTTTCTTTATCTGCATCCCGATTTTCGGCAGGTAAGAAAGTTTCATGGGCGTACCGTATTTATCAATCAGCGCCTTTATGTCCAGTCCGTTAAACTGCAGGTATTCATCTTTTACTTCAAAACCTTCCTGGGGGAAATTAAAGGTTTGTTTCACCAGGTCTAAATAAGTATTGTTCATTGTGAGGCAACAGGAATTACGGGTGAAAAATGCTTTTACAGAAATTACGTTGCGTACGGGTCATTTTATTTCTGCACAAAAGTAATTGTTTGCAGCAATCGGGGGCGTTTTTTTTAGCCTGCCTGAACAAGGCTGTTACCGCTTCAAAAAATAGCGGTTATTTAAGCGTTAAATAGGTATCATTGCAAAATAAAAATAGCACAGGCTTGGTTTTTAAATAACTTAAACGATTGCGATGAAAAAAATACTACTGCACATGCTGCTCCTGCTGGCGGTATGCGGCCAGACCAGTTTTGCACAAACCGGCTACGAGGCAAAAGCAAAAGCCCTGCTGGCAAAAATGACGTTGGAAGAAAAGATTGGCCAGCTGAACCTGGTGACGCCGGGCGGCGGCATTTTAACCGGCTCGGTAGTAAGCCAGGGTGTAGAAGAAAACATCCGCAAAGGCTTGGTGGGCGGCCTGTTTGGCATTTATGGCCCCGAGAAAGTGCGTAAAGCGCAAGACCTGGCGGTAAAAAATTCAAGACTGCATATTCCCCTTATTTTCGGATTGGATGTGATACATGGGCACAAGACCATTTTCCCGATACCGCTGGGCTTGTCCGCCACCTGGGATCTGGACCTCATTGAGAAAACTGCGCGGATTGCCGCTACGGAGGCCAGTGCAGACGGACTGGAATGGGCCTTTTCGCCCATGGTAGACATTGCCCGCGATGCCCGCTGGGGCCGGATTTCAGAAGGCAGCGGTGAAGACCCCTACCTGGGTGGACAGATTGCCGCGGCAATGGTAAAAGGTTACCAGGGCAAAAACCTCGCAGACAATACCAATATTATGGCCTGTGTAAAACATTTTGCTCTCTATGGCGGGGCAGAGGCAGGCCGTGAATACAATACAGTAGACATGAGCCGCATTAAGATGTACGAGTATTACCTGCCCCCTTATAAAGCGGCCATAGATGCAGGCGCCGGCAGCATCATGAGTTCATTTAATGAAATAGATGGCGTACCTGCTACCGGTAACAAATGGTTGCTAACCGATCTGTTGCGCAAACAGTGGGGCTTTAAGGGCTTTGTGGTATCTGACTATACTTCGCTGAGCGAAATGATCAATCACGGGATAGGCGATCTGCCCACCGTTTCCGCAAGGGCATTGCAGGCAGGCCTTGATATGGACATGGTGGCAGAAGGTTTCCTGGGCACGCTCAAAAAATCTTTGCAGGAAGGACAGGTAACCATGGCCAACATTGACCAGGCCTGCCTCCGCATACTGGAAGCCAAATACAAACTCGGCCTGTTTGATAATCCTTATAAATACATTGACGAAGCAAGGCCCGCAAAAGATATCCTGACCGCCGACACCCGCAAGGCTTCCCGCGAAGCGGCTGAACATGCCTGCGTATTGCTGAAAAATAGCCAGCAACTGCTGCCATTGCAGAAAAACGGTACCCTGGCACTCATTGGCCCCCTGGCCAATAACCAACGCAATATGCTGGGCACCTGGGTGGTGGCCGGCGACTGGACCAAATCTATAACAGTGATGGATGGGGTAAAAAATGTGGCCGGCAGCGCGGTAAATGTATTGTATGCAAAGGGCGCTAATATTTCTGACGACAGTATGATGATAAAAAACGCCAATGTTTTCGGAACCGAAATAGATACCGACCCCCGATCCCCGGAAGAACTGATCAACGAAGCGGTGGCCACTGCTGCCAAAGCAGATGTAGTAGTAGCCGTAATGGGCGAAGCGGCTGATATGACCGGAGAATCTTCCAGTCGCTCGGATATCGGCCTGCCGGAAAGCCAGAAAAACTTATTGAAGGCACTGGTCAAAACCGGCAAACCGATCGTACTGGTGCTTATCAACGGAAGACCGCTCACCCTCCCCTGGGAAGACGATCAGCTTCCTGCCATACTGGAAGCCTGGGCCCCCGGTACAGAAGCAGGCAATGCCATTGCAGATGTTTTGTTTGGCAACTACAATCCCTCCGGAAAAATTACCGCCACTTTTCCCAGAAGCGTGGGACAGATACCCATTTATTACAACCATAAAAACACCGGCCGCCCTTACGATGGTAAAGGTTCCGGCAAATTCAAATCGTATTATATGGATATCTCAAACGACCCCTTGTACCCGTTTGGATACGGCCTTAGCTATACCCATTTCGACTACAGCGATATCAGCCTCAGCAAAAAAAACCTGAAAGGCAATGAGCCTTTGACCGCTTCGGTAACGGTAACCAATACCGGTAAATATGCCGGTGAAGAAACGGTGCAATTATACATTGCCGACCCGGTGGCCAGTGTTACACGGTCCGTAAAAGATCTTAAAGGGTTTAAAAAAATATTCCTGCAGCCTGGTGAAAAAAAAGAAGTGCGCTTTACCGTTACCACGGCTGCATTAAAGTTTTATAACAGCGATCTGAAATACGATTGGGAGCCAGGTACTTTTATCGTACAGGTGGGCACCAGTTCGGCCAATACCCATTCGGCATCGGTAAGCTGGACCAGGTAGTTGACTGGCTGATCAGTTGATGGGCAGGGCTGTTGCCGGGTGCCACCATCGAATGAATGCATAAACCCCCATTCTATTCCATGAAAAAATATGTTTTTACCATTTTTATCCTGTTTGCCGGTACGGCCATGTTGGCCCAACAAATTGACATGCTTGCTACCGTCAATAAAGTTTCGCTGCGCGGATTAAGCGTGGTAAACGATAAAATAGTCTGGGTCAGCGGCAGCAAGGGAACGGTGGGCAGAACGGTCGACAGCGGCAAAACATGGAAATGGCTGCCGGTGCCCAGTTTCGAAAAAAAAGATTTCAGGGACATAGAAGCATTCGATGGAGTAACAGCCATCATTATGGCCATTGATACACCGGCCCTGATCTTAAAAACGGTTGATGGAGGCGAACACTGGCGGAAAGTGTACGAGAACGATGCACCCGGCATGTTCCTGGACGCCATGGAATTCTGGAACCAGCAAAGCGGTATTGTGATAGGCGACCCGGTGAACGGAAAATTTTTCATTGCAAGAACCTACGATGGCGGCAGCTCCTGGGAAGCCACTTCTTTTGATAAATTACCCGCCGCCGATTCCGGCGAAGCCTGCTTCGCATCGAGCGGCACCAATATCCGCGGCTTAAATCTGGCAGAAGCCTGTTTTATCAGCGGCGGCCTGCGATCCAGGTTTTTCTGGAAAGGCGATCCCATCGACCTTCCATTGCGGCAGGGCAAAAATTCATACGGCGCCAACTCCATTGCCATCCGCGATAATAAAAACAGGCGCAACAGCCATTACTTTGTGGTGGTAGGCGGCGATTTTACACATGATACTGCCACTGAAAAAAATTGCGCACTTACCAAAGACGGTGGAAAAACCTGGCAATCCCCTGTTACTCCACCCCATGGCTACCGGTCATGCGTAGAGTTTATCAGCAATACCCGGATGATTACCTGCGGCACCAGTGGCGTAGACATCTCTTCAGACGGAGGTATGAACTGGCAATTGATCAGCCAGGAAGGATTTCATGTCTGCCGGAAAGCAAAAGATGGAAAAAGCGTTTTTCTTGCCGGCAATGGCAAAATTGCCCGGCTTCTTTGGCAATAATATCCGCCGGTCTTCGCCGGCAAATACAAGTTTACTTCCCGCATCACAAGCGGTACATGGTTACAAAACCGTTCCGATCCTACCAGCCTGCAAATAAGTTTCCGCGGGTGTGTTATTGCATATATGACTCACAAGCATTATTTTAGCCCGATTTTAAACCCCTACAGCAACTATGGAATGGATTTCTATTTTAAAATGCCCCATTAGCGGCAAGAGTCTGAGAGCCCTGGAACCTACTGAAATTGAGCAAATTAACATTAAAGCGGGCAATGGGCAGCTATGGCAGGCAGACGGCAAACCCATGACCGAAAAAATTATAAAGGGGCTGATAACAGCAGACGGCGCCTATATTTATCCCATCATAAAAGAAATAGTACTGTTACTGAAAGACCTGGCCGTGGTAGACGCCCAGGAAAAAATCATAAAAGACATTATCAGCGAAGACAAGCAGCTGGTCAAAAATTTTTACGACCAGAAAGGATGGTTCACCGACGAGAAAGGCAATTACGAAGATGCTGTCATTTTTGAAGATCTCCGGCCTTTTGCCCAGGATTATATAAAGAAATGCCACGACCGGGTAAGCCGTTTCCTGAATCCTTCCGGCACTTATATGGTGGATGCAGCATCCGGCGCGCTTCAGTACACCGATTACCTGCAGTATTCGGAAAATTACAAATACAGGGTATGCGTGGATTTTTCTTTCCAGGCACTCAGCGAATGTAAAAGGAAACTGGGCGATAAAGGCCTGTGCATCCTGGCCGATATGACCAATATGCCTTTTAAAGATGGCGTGGTGGATGGCTTTGTATCGCTGAACACCATTTACCATATTCCAAAAGACGAGCAGGCAACCGCCATCAAAGAATTATACCGCCTGTTAAAACCCGGCGCCAAAGGCGTAGTGGTATACGAATGGTTTAAACATTCGCCCTGGATGAATTTCTGGATGCTGCCTTTCCGTGGTTTTGTCTATATCAAGAACCGCATCATGGATGGCGCAGCTAAACTGGCAGGTAAAAAAGATGCCGGCCGCCGATTGTATTATTATGCGCACAGTCCTGAATATTTTCAAAAGAACCTGCCTCCTTTTTCGCTGAAAGTATGGAGATCGCTCAGTGTTCACTTTATGCGTTATTACCTGCACGCACCTTTATTTGGTAAGAAAATACTCGCCTGGGTATATAAAAAAGAAGAGAAGGATCCGGAAGAATGCGGCCTGAAGGGCGAATACCCCATGCTGGTATTTGAGAAAAAGAGCTAAGGGAAAAAAGAGCGTGCGACCTGTAATGATATCGCACAGCACTAACAGGGAAAAAGAGATTACTGCAAACTCCTTTAACTGTTAGCGCTGTGCGATATTTTTTTGCTGGTAACTGGCTCTTTTCCTCCTTGTTCGCTTGGTCGCGTAACCAAAAAAAATGCCGGTCAAAGTTTCCTTAGACCGGCACCCGTCTTGCTATATTGACAAACAAGTATAACAACCTTACAAGAATACAAAGTTATGATTGTGATCAATAGCACCCAATAGTAGATTAACTATATTGAATGGTAAATTTTCATGTAAGCGGAACTTATAACGGGTAAGCTTGTTCGCTGTTACAACAATCATTTTGTAGGCGCTACTAAACGTAAACTTGTAGCGCTTGTCTATGCAACAGCTTAGTTACTCAGGCTCCTGAAATCAACGGGCACCAGCTTGCTTACACCTGGTTCCTGCATGGTAACACCATAGATAACGTCTACAGCACCCATAGTTTGCTTATTATGCGTAACAATGATGAACTGGCTTTCTTCGCTGAAGCGCCGTATCATATTGGTAAACTTGCCCACGTTTGCATCATCCAGCGGTGCATCCACCTCATCGAGGATACAAAAAGGTGCCGGCTTAATCAGGTATATCGCAAACAACAGGGCCGTAGCCGTTAGCGTTTTCTCTCCCCCGCTCAGCTGGCTGATAGAGGAAGGGCGTTTCCCTTTTGGCTTAGCGATGATATCGATACCTGTCTCGGCCAGGTTTTCCGGGTTATCGAGCACCATATCAGCGGTATCATCTTCTGTAAACAGGGCTTTGAACACTTTCTGAAAGTTCTCCCGTACACGGTTAAACGTATCCAGGAACTGCTGGTTGGCGGTCGCTTCCACTTCCTGTATGGTTTGCAAAAGGCTGTCCTTGGCCGTTACCAGGTCGTTCTTTTGCTCCAGAATGAAATCGTATCGTTTTTTCATTTCCTGGAAGGCTTCGATGGCGGTGGGGTTCACTTCGCCGAGGTTCTCCAGCCTTTTCTTCATCCGGTCGCTTTTTTCCTGCAATTCGTTTACAGGTGTTTCTGTTATCCTGGGCTGGTCAATGATATCATCCAGGTTGATCCTGAATTCTACCTGCAACCTTTCTTTCATACCTGCCAGCTGCAGTTTCAGTTCGTTCAGCCGGTCTTTTATTTCTGCCAGCAGGTGTTCCGCCTGTTCTTTTTCTTTTACGGTATGCCGCAGTTCGCTTTCTTTTTCATTCAGCTGATTCCGCAGGTTGTAATAAGCCTGGTCGGCTTCATTGAGCGTCGTTTCTGCCGATTCTTTTTTATGCAATAAAGTAATATGCTCCTCTTCGGCAGTTGCCAGCAGTGCACTGCTTTCGGTTATATTTTCCTGCGTTTGTTTTAATTGCGAAGCATTGGCTTCTATCTGCGCCCGCAGATCATTCAATTGGTTGCTTTTAAATTCAAGCTCCTGTTTCAACGCATTGATCTTGCTTTGCTGGCGGGTTACCTGCAGGTTAAAATCGTTGTAGCCGGCCATCACTTCGTTGTAGGCTGCTTCCACCAGCTTGTACTCATCTTCACTGCTGCGGAGTTTATCCCTTAGTTCATTCAGGGTGCTTACCAGCTGCATCCATTCATTGCGAACGCCCTCTACCCCACCCACGGTTTCTTCTAGGGTCATCTGCATTTCTTCTACCCGGTTCTGCGACGTACTTTGCAACGCATGCAGGTTCTCGGTTTTATTTTCAAGCGAGTATACAAAATTGGTCAGTCGGCTGATGTCTTCCTGCGCCTGCTTTATGGCCGTTTCTTTCAGTTGTTCATTGAAGCCAATGACTGCATTGTGCTTTAACTGGATATCTGCCTTTAGGCTGCTCACCACGGCGTCCTGCGCAGCTATTTCTTCTGCCAGTTTCTCCAGGTTCTTGGCACGACCGATTTTTTTTCCTTCAAAAAGTCCTACGCTGCCGCCTGTTAAAGCGTACTTGCCTTTTACATATTTACCATGCTTTTCCAGTACCACAGAGCCATTGCTGTTGGCCAGTGCATCTTCGCTTTCTGCAATAAAAACATTCCCGAGCAGGTAACTGGCCAGGCTGCGGTACCTGGCATCCACTTCAATTACATCCATGGCGCGGATGGTTTCGGGCATATCGTGCGAAGCACCAAAATCCTGTCCTGCTGCGGCCAGCTTATCCAGCAAGAAGAAATTTGCCTTACCTTTTTTATTATCATCGAGCAGGTGTACCGCCTGCAGCCCTTCCTGCAGGTTATTAACCACATAGTAGTTAAGATAAGGTTCCAGTACATTTTCTACCGCGGCGCGGTATTCTTCCTTCACATAAATGATATCCGACAAAATGGGCGCCGTATGGTTCCAGTTGCTGTTGTTATGCAGAAATTTTACGCTTTCGGGATACCCTTCCATTGAATCGATCAGGCTTTTCAGCAGGTCGTGTTCGTTCCTGCGTGCATCCAGTTTCCTGCTTTCATCGGCCAGTTGCTGCCGCAATTGTTCTACCTCGCCCTGTGTTTGCAGTATCTGTTCTTTTGTTTTATCCTGCTGCTCCTGCAATTGCTGTAAGTCTGTTTGCCGGCTTTCCAGCTCCTGCTCCTTGTGCCGGCGTTCTTCTTCCAGTTGTTTTAACTGGCTGTTCCGCACTTCCCTTTCTTCTTCAATCTGTTCTATGGCACGCTGCAGGTTCTGAATGGATGTATCGGCAACAGCTACTTTTTTCTCAGCTTCAAACTGGCTGCGCTGAATGGTAAGGTTCTCACTGCGCAGGCTGTCTACATGCGTTCTTTTCTCATCAAAGATCTGGCGTTTGTCTTCTACACTTGTTTTCAGGGTGGCCAGTTGTTGCTGCAGTTCCTGCAGCCTGGACTGTTCCTCCGTACCCTGTTGCTCGGTGAAGAGAATGCTCTCTTCCAGGCCTTTTAACTGTCCTTCGCTTTTTTGCAGGAAGGCTTCCAGACTGCCTGATTTTTCCTGCAGAAAGTTAAGGCGCTGGCTCGCCAGGTTCTTTTCGTTCTCTTTTGTGCGCAGGGTTTGCAGCAGGTCATTGAATTCGTGCTGCAGGCTTTGCAATGCGCGTTCCTTTTCAATAAAACCCACCCGCTCCTGTTCCAGCGCCGCTTCACTACCGGCAATGGTTGCTTCCAGTTGTATTCTCTTGTTGGTCTCCGTTTCGGATTGCTCGTTCAGGTGGCGGTAGGTGCTGTTAAACCCTTCCAGGGATGCTTTGGCCAGTTCAATGCTGTGTTCGCGGTATTCCTTTTTAATCTCGTGGTATTTCTCTGCCTTTTTAGCCTGGTTTTCCAGGCTTTTTAACTGGTTATTGATTTCGAAGAGCAGGTCTTCAATGCGGGCGATGTCCTGCTCGGTAGCATCCAGTTTTAATTTGGCTTCGCGTTTACGCGTTTTATAAATGGTGATGCCGGCAGCCTGCTCCAGCATGCGGCGCCGGCTGTTTTCCTTGTCTTTGATGATCTCATCTACCATGCCCAGTTCAATAATGGCATAGCTGTCTGTACTAACGCCGGTATCCATAAAGAGGTTCTGGATATCTTTCAATCGGCACTGTACGTCGTTGAGGCGGTATTCACTTTCACCGCTTTTATAGAATTTTCGGGTAACTGTTACCGTATTGAATTCAGTGGGCAGCAGGTTGCGGGTATTTTCGAAGGTCAGGCTCACTTCTGCCAGGCCGGAAGCACTGCGCGTCTTGGAACCGTTAAACACCAGGCTATCCAGGTTTTCGCTGCGCAGGTGGCTGATCTTTTGCTCGCCGATTACCCAGCGGATGCTGTCTATAATATTGCTCTTGCCGCAACCATTGGGGCCAATCACCCCGGTAATGCCTTCATCAAAATTAAGAACGGTCTTATCGGCAAAGCTTTTAAATCCTTTAATTTCTAAACTCTTTAATCTCACAGTGCTAGGTTTTAAGTATAACGGGCAAATATATTTTTTTGCAGGTAACAAAAAATCCGGTTTGGCGGCAAGGAGTGTATAATTATTCACCTCTTATACACAAACATCAAACCGGGTATTAGTTATCAACAGTTTGTGGGCAAATAAGCGAAAAATTGTTTGGATCAAAGAGCCCGGATAGGCAACCATATCAATCGTCCATTGACAATATACCACACCTGTTGAACACCTCAGCAGGCAATACCCGCTGTTCCCGGTGCAAGTCGAATTTGTATATTTACTACACAAGAACTTTGTTAGTCAGCTGAGCAATCAACAAGCCCCCGAATGATAAATATTAAAGACCTGCATGTAGAAGAGGAGATCCTGCCGCTGTTTGATTTCACCTTTAATTTTTTTTCTGGAAAAATGGTGAGCGATATATTGCAGCAGCCCCTGGGCAGCACAACGGCCATCCTGGAGCGGCAGCAGGTATTGCAGGGATTCATTGCTAACAGGACCATCTTAAAAGACTATTCTTATTCGCGGTTTAACTTATCCGAGTTGTATGATTTCCTGGAGACCTTTGCCGGTGGATCTTTTTCCGGCGGCAAC
Source organism: uncultured Flavihumibacter sp. (assembly GCA_964245425.1). Taxonomy (GTDB): domain Bacteria; phylum Bacteroidota; class Bacteroidia; order Chitinophagales; family Chitinophagaceae; genus JACMLD01. Next base: position 12,354 of record CAXTMV010000042.1, read on the forward strand.
CTGCGCTGGCAGCTGACGTTTTCCGAAAAAAAGCGATCCCAGAAAAGAGGCAAGCTGATACAGATGGTCTTACTTTTTCACAAAATATATGATAGCTATATCCATAAGCTGGACGTAAATGCCTTTCCGACATTTTATCAAACCGAATTGCAGCAGCTGACCAGCTTTTTTGAAGACTTTAAGTTGAACGGGTACGAAGTGATTATACGGAAGCAGAAATTCAGGGTGCGGCATATCGTGGAACTGACGGAGATCATTACCGGAAAAGTAAATACAGGTTCCATTACCGCTTTCTGGCAACGCTGGTTTTTGTTTGAAGCCTATCTTTCCATCAGCCATGGCATTGTTAAACATGGTTTTGTTTTTCCTGTTTTTGCAGAGAACGGGTTGTCCATTAACGGGCTGTTTCATCCCCTGCTCAAAAATCCGGTCAGGAATGATATGGAGGCCAGCAGGCCCGTCATTTTGTTAACGGGGCCCAATATGTCGGGCAAGTCTACCTTTCTGAAAGCAGCCAGTCTTTGTGTATACCTGGCCCATACCGGCCTGGCCGTGCCGGCAGCCAGTGCCAGCATGCCCTTTTTCAATACTATTTCGGTGGCCATTAACCTAACCGACAGCATCGTAAGCGGTTACAGTCATTTCATGACGGAAATCATTACCCTGAAAAATGTACTGGCAGCAGCTGGTACCGGGGCCAGGTGCTTTGCCGTATTCGATGAATTGTTCAGGGGTACCAATATTGAAGATGCGCTGGAAATAAGTACCACCACCATACAGGGGCTGACCCGCTTTACCCATTCCTTCTTTCTCATCTCTACCCACCTGCAGCAGCTAAAGGAAGTGGCGGCAATAAAAACCGGCGAGGTATCTACCTGGTTTATCGACTGCCGTTTAGAGGATGAGATTCCTTCTTTTACCTACCAGCTCAAAGAAGGCTGGTCGGATCTTAAACTGGGGCGTATATTGTTTGAAAAAGAAGGATTGAATACGATGCTGGGCGGAAAACAAGCGAAATAAATATCCATGCTCCTGCGCATTGCACTAACACAAAAAAGGACGTCCCTGGCACCCTGTTCTTGGTCTCACTCATCCATCCGACTATTATAAAATCAATGTCAGTATTTCGCCTGCGATCAGTAAAGTAGCCAACGCAAAAACCAGTCTTACAGGATTGAACAAATTGGTTTTCATCTTTTTGGATGGTATCTCTTGTATGTCAACCAGGATGCCAGTTTACAATATGCTCCTCATCAGTTCCTTATTAAAGATCGGCTGGCTGCTTACCAAAAAGAGAAGATATGTGCTGTTGGAAGGGCGAAAATCACCCATCAAATCCACCCTTTTTTATGCGCCAGGCTTATTACCTGGGCTTTGCTGTTAACATGCAGTTTCTGGTAAATATTTGCAATATGTTTCCGGATAGTGAGTACGCTGATATCCAGTAAGGCTGCGATCCTTTTGGCATCGTTGCCATTGATGGTGTGCAGCAGGATTTCTTTTTCCCGTTCCGTAAGCAGGGTATCCAGTGGATTGTGTGCAGGCAATTTGGTTTCAGGCAACTGTGCTTTACCCAGCATTTCCAGTGCTTTACGGGCAATGGCCGCACTCATGGGGGCACCGCCGTTTTCCATTACATTGATAATGGCATGATGGAGCGCAGCCGCGCGCTCATCTTTGAGCAGGTAGCCATGGGCACCGGCCTTTATTGCTTCAAAAATTTTATCCTCATCGTCAAAAACAGTCAGTACAATAAAATAGATACCGGGATGCAAGGCCCTTGCCATGGCAATCGTTTGAACGCCATCCATCTCCGGCATTTCAAGGTCCATAAAAATCACCTGCGGCATCTTATCAGGCGGCAGGCCCTTCAGCTGCTCCAGGCAATCATTTCCATTAACGGCGGTAAAACAGAAATCAAGATCCGCAAACTGCCTTATCTTATCGGCAATGCTGCTGCGGTTGACAGCCTTATCGTCTGTTAAACCTATTTTTATCGCTTTATTCATCTGTAAAAAACTACTGCAATATACCCGAACCGGGGCCTGCAGCAATACTTAATTTGTAGTACCGGATGCAAGCAATAATACAGTTCCTTCATTGGCCACAGATTGCAGCGATACCTGTATGCCACTTTCTTTTGCCCTCGCCTGCATATTTCGTAAACCATTGCCACCCTGTCCGCCTGCGGGCAACCTGCCATTGCCATCATCGCTCACTTTTATATGAAAATGCGTGTGGCTGCTGATATCGATGGAGATGGTACGGGCATTGCTGTGTTTAAGCGCATTGTGCAGGGCTTCCTGTATGATCCTGAATACATTCAGCGCCGCCTGTGAACTCAGCCGCACATCGTTCTCAATCTCTTCATGAATAACAAACTGTATTTGCTCATAAGACGGGCGCAGTTTAAATATATAATTTTTTACCCGGTCACTGATGCCGGTTATTGTGATATGCTCTTTATTGAGTACCCAGATGGTATCGCGCAGCGAGCTGATGATCTCCTGCGAATGTTGTTGCAGGTTTTGCAGGTACAAACCGGTTTTTTCGATGCCGCTCAGGGATATCTTTTCCACATCGGCACAAATAGCGGTGGCATAAGCGCCGATATTGTCATGCAAATCGGCCGCAATCCTTTTCCGCTCCTGTTCTTCCGCATCAATGATGGATTGTGCAGCAATCCTTTTTTCTTCTGCCAGCGCCAGCTGCATTTTTACATTTTGCTTCCGGTGATAATATTTAAAACCCAGCCAGATAATAATGGCAGCCATGATGCCAAACAGGGCAGAACCGAAAAGCCAGTAATTTTTCACGGTCAGTTTTAATTTCTGTTCCGTAATGGTGTTTTCCTTTTTCAGCGCCTCACTGCCGGCCTGCATATCGGCCAGTAATTTGGAAGCGTTGATATTGTTGAAGGAATCCTTCAGCGCAATAACGGCTTCCAGCGTCTTGCTGTAATCGGCAATATTGCCGGCAGCCTTATAATTTTCCGCCAGTGAGTGGTACATCATCAGTAACTGCGATGACAAACCGCTTTTCTTTGCCAGCAAAATTCCTTCCTTGCATAGGTCGATGCCCTTTGCCGCCTGGTTATTGCTGGCATAGTAGCTGCCCAGGCTACTCATATCGTACACTGTATAAAAAGGATCATTTAGCTTTTTGCGAATGTCTACCACTTCGTGCAGGGGCGCTTCTGCCAGCCGGGGCCTCCTGTTGTCGATGAATATCTTGGCCTGCATGCTGAGGGCCGTTGCTAGAAAAAGCAGGTTATCGTTTTCGCGGGCATCGTTGATAGCGATATCAATAAAAAATTGCGCAGAATCCGGCTGACCCAGGGCATTATAGGCAGACGCAATATTGCTGTACAGGGCACCATAGTTCCGGTAAAACTTCCTATCGGGCGATAAATGAAGCGCCTGGTACAGCCAGCGCAGCGCTTCATGGTATTGTTCCATTTCCATCTGCACCCAGCCAATGCCTGTCTTGGCCTGTATTTGTATAAGCGTATCTTTCAACGCTTCCGCTTTTTCTTCTACCTTATATAATTGGGTAAGGGATTGCGTGTATTGGTTGGCGCGATCCAGGATCTTGGATTTATTAAACAATACGTTCAGGTAGAAAGATTGCTGAACCGGATCGTCCTGGTAGATCGAAAGCAGGCAATCTACGATGCCCATGGCACTATCTGTATAATTTTTGCGTATATAATAGTTGGCCCTGGTATATGCCGCGCGGTCGGCATCAAACCTGTTTTTTGTTTTTGCTGCAATGGATTCTGCCAATAACACATAAGGCAGTAAAGTGTCCGGGTTAACCGATAACTCGCAAAGCTTTAAAATAGGCGGAAATTTATCGCGATCATTTACCGTGGTCTCGATCAGGCGTCTGATATTATCGCCCACCCGGGTTTGCGCAGCAACCTGTACGGATAGCACACTTATCAATGCAACCAATAATATGGTACGGATACCATTCAATAGCAGCGGGGTTGATTCCTGCTAAAATATTCAAATAATGGCATCCAGGCTACAATTTTAGCCGAAGATTTTGAATGAAGGAAACCGAAGGAGGCTATTTCTTCGCCTGGTCGAGCAACGGACGTGGATCAAAGATAACTTTGAAAGACATTATCTTTCCATCTTCAACTTTATACCAGCCGGCACTGAAAATTTGCTGACCGCCCATACTGATATCATACCAGAGACATACATCGTCTCCCTCTTCGAAGGTTTTCTGAACCGCATATTTCAGCTTCATTTTCTTCATGTCTTTGATATATTCATCGGCACCGTAACGGCTTCCCATGACGCCCTGGAATACCATGTTTTCGTGAAGGTGACTTGCCGCGGCATCAAAATCTTCATCGTTCAAGGCTTCTATAAAAGATAAGACTGCTTCTTTTGCGCTGACCTCATAGAGGACAGACTGGCGTTTTACCTGCATAACATTTGTTTTAGGTGATCAATACGTTATGCGCCTAATAAATATGCCAGTTTATATCTATTGATAACCAATATTATTTGCAGGCTTAACAAAGAAAGTATTTCCCGATACCCTGTTCTGTGGATAAAACGGGGCAGGTTGGGCTGATTATTTTACCGATCATGGCGTGGTTGTCCACGGGGCGTACAGGCAAAAGCCCTTTGGGCCTGGCTGTCTTTTTGCGATCGTTGGCGTTCATTTAAAAGATCTTATGGCGAAAACCTTCGACCTCAGACCTTACCCGTTGACATTTTACATAAAATCATCCGCATCGCGGTAAGCTTTTATCAACGCCAGCTCACCTTCTTTACCGGGTTTGGCAATGCCATGCTCCATGCCCAGCACGCCCTTGTATCCCTTATTATAAATATGTTTGAAAATATTCTTGTAATCCATTTCACCGGTACCGGGTTCTTTGCGCCCCGGGTTATTGCCTATCTGGAAATAAGCCACTTCATCATAGGCCCAGTCGATATGGTTAATAAGGTTTCCTGTATTTTTCTGAATATGGTACATGTCGAACAATATCTTGCAGGAAGGGCTGTTAACCGCTTTGCAGATGGCATAAGCCTGGTCGGAGCTGCGTAAAAACAAATCAGGCGTATCACTCAATGGTTCCAGTACCATGATAATTCCATTGGGCTCTAATATTTCTACCCCTTTTCTCAGTGCCATAATTACATTTGCCGTCTGAATGCCATCGGGCAGGTGGCGCTCAAAATCGCCGGGCACAACCGTGGTTAGTTTTCCGCCACACCGTTTGGACACTTCCACCGCATTGCGGCAGCCTTTCAAAAACACTTCCACGTTTTCCGGTTTGCCGGCGGTCAATGTATTGGCGCCATTTCCTCCTTTGTCCAATACAAAAACGCCCATGGCCATTCCCAGTTTTGCCAGCGCATCGCCGATCTTCTGCTGTTCCGCAGGCTGCCGGCCGCTCATCCCATTGTCTTCAATGGACCGGAAACCTTTGTCGTAGCCAAATTTTATTTGTTCTACAAAGTCGCCCGGTACATTATTCTTAAACATGCCGTCGTGAAAACCATAATTAAGGTGAAAGGGTTTCTCATCGGCAGGCACAGGCTTTTGCTGGTCTTTATTATTGGCAAGAGCAGCGGCCGAACTGATTAGCGCGCCGCCGGCGAGTAGCGATTGTTGCATGAATTTTCTGCGTTGCATAGGCTCATTCGTTTATGCGCTAAATTTACCGGAATTCAATTGTAAAAAACAAAATATTGTTGCGGATACTTTTTTTTGCGCTGTTGTTATTTTGTATTGGCCCAACGGGCCAGGCACAATTACAAAGATTCTCTTTCACCGAATCAAAAATGGGATCACCCTTTAGCATCGTTCTTTTTGCCGCCGACAGCCTGCAGGCAACGACTGTTTCCGCCGGATGCTTCCGGTTGGTTGATTCGCTGGTGGTTATTTTTAGCGATTATATAGACAGCAGCGAGCTGAACCGCCTCTGCGTACGCGCCGGCACTGCGAACGGGTTTGCCTGTTCCGCTGCCCTGTACGATATATTATCACAATCGGCTACCGCCTGGAAAAAAAGCAAAGGAAGCTTTGATATTACCCTGGGGCCGCTTACCAGGCTATGGCGCCAGGCAAGAAAGGAAAAAAAATTCCCCACGGCCATCCAAATAAAAGAGAAACGGGCATTAACCGGTTTCAGCAAAGTAAGGCTGGACAACAGCACCCATACAGCCTGGTTGCGGCAGGCGGGCATGCAGCTCGACTTGGGTGGCATCGGGCAGGGTTATATCGCACAAAAAACGATCGATTTTATTTTGGCCAATGGTATTGAAAACGCATTGGTAGACGTGAGTGGCGATATTGCCTGCATCGGCCATCCAACAGGCAGGAGCGGCTGGTCTGTAGCCATCAATGTACCTGAAAGCAGGCAGGACCTGTTACCGGATCACCTGTTGCTCAGCAACCAGGCCGTGACCACATCCGGCGATGTTTACCAGTATATGGAGCATGCCGGCAAAAGGTATTCGCATATCATTGATCCGGCAACCGGTTATGGATTGACTTCTCAAAAAAATGTGACCGTTATAACACGGGATGGCACAACCGCCGACTGGCTTACCAAGGCCTGCAGCATTTTACCCATTGAACAGGCAAAAAACCTGGCCCATCGCCTGCAGGCAGAAGTACTGATCGCAGAAATGAAGAAAGGAAAAGTGGTGCGCTATCAGTCGAAAGGATTTGCTGCCTATTGGGCTAAGAGAACAAAGAGAGATTGAGGGATTAGTGATGTTATGATGTACCCGTACAAAGAAATCGCAACATCAGGCAATCAAGACTGTCCGGATAAGCTTTTAATAAATTGGCCGCAGGCCGGGCGCTCGCAGCCTTTTCGATGCTGCGTTTTGCTTTGCGGAGGTAACGCAGCATTGTCAAGTGTTTCAGCCGACACATTATTCAGCTATAGAATAAAACCGACGCAAACGAAGATCAGCAGTACCCGCAAAATAAAATATTGTTGCTAAACCGAAATTTCAGCAACACCCGTAAAAAAATATAATATTTGTTGCTAAACCGAGGCATCTCAAAGGCCGATGATGTCGATTTTGTCGAAAACCAGGTACCTATAATTTTATAATCGCTGAAAACCTTTGTTGTACCTGCCTATTATTGAAAAAAAATATTTCTATCCAGACAAAACTGAGCAGGCAATCAATAAATCCCGCAATCAAAATCAGGCATCTTCCCTATCTTGACCATTCTTTTAAAAACAAACACGTGAAACAATTATTATTTCTATCCTGCTTTGCTTTTACTTTTTACGCCTCACCGGCACAGCAAACAAACCAGCCTTTTGCTGAATATGAGCAGACGGTACCCGGCTCCTCCCTGCACTTTAAAATGGTACCCATCAAAAGCGGTCACTTTTTAATGGGCAGCAACAATAATGAAACAGGCAGGAATGCCGATGAAGGGCCGCAGAAAACCATCAGCCTGTCTGCTTTCTGGATGGGGGCTTTTGAAGTGAGCCGGGATGCCTTTGATGTTTTTTATAAAGATGAGGCCACGCCGCAGAATTCTGTGGTGGATGCGGTTACCAGGCCCAGCCAGCAGTACATTGATTTTAGCCTGGGTATGGGTAAGGAAGTTGGCTACCCGGTCAACAGTCTTTCGCAGTATGCAGCGCTGATGTATTGCCGTTGGTTGTACAGCAAAACCGGCATCTTTTACCGTTTGCCTACGGAAGCAGAATGGGAATATGCCTGTAAAGCCGGCACCACTACGGCTTATTATTTTGGCAATGATACCAGCCAGTTGAAAAATTATGCCTGGTATGCATCGAACAGCGATAACAAGTTTCAGAAATCAGGTCAGAAGCTGCCCAATGCCTGGGGCCTTTACGATATGCTGGGCAATGTAAGTGAATGGACGCTCGACCACTACAATGAGCAGTCGCTGGAAAAAACAGCGGCCGATAGCAAGGACCCCTTTGCCGCAGTGGTGGCAGCCCGTTACCCGAAGGTATTGAAAGGCGGTGGCTATGCAGACGATCCGCCCTTACTGCGGTCGGCCAACCGTATCAAATCGGAGCCCGCCTGGAACCGGCGCGATCCGCAGATACCCAAAAGCAAATGGTGGCTGACCGATGCGCCATCGGTTGGATTTCGGATCATACGGCCGTTACAGCAACCATCTGCTGCGGAGGCCGATGCTTTTTTTAAGAAATACCTGGGGCAGTAATATTCCCCTCTGATTAACATATTTTTTTATTAATTTAACTCCCTCAAATCACACACACCTATCATTATTATTAAATAATTCATCATGAACAACGATGCTTCCAAAAAGAACGCTTTCTCACGCAGGGATTTTGTAAAACAATCAACTTTGCTGGCAGGTGGCCTGGCCGCTGCACCTTTGTTATCGAGGGCCAATTATTTTTCGGGGGCCGATGACGTGATAAAAATTGCGCTGGTGGGATGCGGCGGCCGTGGTACCGGTGCCGCCACACAGGCTTTGTCTACCAGCCAGAATGTAAAGCTGGTGGCCATGTGCGATGCTTTTCGCGATAACCTCGACAACTGCTACAAAACCCTGAATGCAGATGATATGTCTGAGCAAACCGGCAAACCCGGTAATTTTAAAAACAGGATCGATGTGCCAGAATCAAGAAAGTTCACCGGCTTTGATGGCTATAAAAAAGCCATCGCCCTGGCAGATGTAGTCATACTGGCCACCCCACCAGGTTTCAGGTTCATGCATTTCGACGAAGCCATCAAACAGAACAAGCATGTGTTTATGGAAAAACCGGTTGCCACCGATCCGGCCGGTGTGCAAAGCGTGCTGGCTACCGCAGCCATCGCCAAACAAAAAAAATTGAACGTAGTAGTTGGCCTGCAAAGGCATTACCAGAATTCATACCGGGAATTGTTCAAACGGAAAGAGATGATCGGCGATATCACTTCCATGCAGGCCTGGTGGAACAATGATGGCGTCTGGGTTCGCCCCCGCAAGGAAGGACAAACGGAAATGGAATACCAGATGCGCAACTGGTATTATTTTGTATGGCTTTGTGGTGATCATATTACAGAACAGCATATTCATAACCTGGACGTGATTAACTGGTTCAAGGGCGGTTATCCCGTAAGGGCCCAGGGCCTTGGCGGGCGCCAGGTACGGAAAGGAAAAGAGAATGGCGAGATATTCGACCATCATTATGTAGAATTTGAATATGCCGACGGCAGCCTGCTGAACAGCCAGTGCCGCCATATACCAGGTACCATGAGCCGGGTAGATGAACTCTTTATCGGTACAAAGGGAAAAATTCATTGCGGCGCAGCCAGGATCACCGATGCCAGCGGAAATACGCTTTACCAATTCGATAAAAAGAATGAACCCAACCCTTACCAGACCGAACACGATGAATTGTTTGCGGCTATTGCTAAGGGTGAGTATAAATTTGCCGATGCAGAAAATGGTGCCAAAAGCAGCATGACCTCCATCCTGGGCCGCATGGCCACTTACAGCGGGCAAATGGTTGAATGGGACAAGGCCATCAATTCTGGTCTTGACCTGCACCCGAAAACCTACGACTGGAATGCGGCAACGCCCATTGTACCCAATGCTGAAGGCTATTATCCTGTTGCAATACCGGGTGTAACCAAATATGTATAATCGTATTGTTATCATAGCAACGGCCCTGCAGTAAAAACTGCAGGGCTTTTGTTTGCTTCCGGCTAGGGCGAACATGGATACCATGATTTTTTTCCTGCGGGAAATGCTGGTGCGTCCGTTAAACCGGCTGCATCTATACTTGTTTCATCTTTTCTGTGTAATTTGCTTTTCAGCATCCACCTTAAAAAATTATTATGCAATACAGGCGATTTGGCAAAACGAACTGGCAGGTATCTGAAATGGGCTATGGCATGTGGGGACTGGCGGGCTGGACCGGTTCTGACGACAAGGAGATCTATGATGCGTTGCGTCGATCAGTTGAATTGGGCTGTAATTTTTTTGATACGGCCTGGGGTTATGGCTCCGGTAAATCGGAGCAGCTACTGGGCCAGTTATTGAAAGATTTTCCCAGTCAAAAATTATATGCGGCCACCAAGATCCCCCCCAAAAACCGTAAATGGCCGTCAAAACCAGGTTTTACACTGGAAGATGTTTTCCCGGCAGATTATATTGTTGAATACACGGAGAAAAGCCTGGTTAACCTGGATGTCGATTGCATCGACCTTCTTCAGTTTCATGTTTGGGAAGATGCCTGGGCCCGGCAGGACGAATGGAAAGCAGCCATCACCAAACTAACGGAGCAGGGTAAGGTACAACACTGGGGCATTTCTGTGAACCGCTGGGAACCCAATAATTGCCTGCAATCACTTCAGACCGGCCTGTTCGCTGCTGTGCAGGTGATCTATAATATTTTTGATCAGAACCCCGAAGACCAGCTGTTCCCTCTTTGCAAAAAAGAAGATATTGGCATTATTGCACGCGTGCCTTTTGACGAAGGCACCCTCACCGGAACCTTTACTTATGACACGGTTTTTCCGGCAGACGACTGGCGTGCCAGCTATTTTGTGCCGGAAAACCTGCGCGCCAGCGTAGATCATGCAAATGCATTGAAACCATTACTACCGGAACATATGAATATGCCGGAAATGGCCCTTCGTTTTATTTTGTCGAATCCTGATGTAGGCACGATCATTCCGGGCATGCGGAAAATCAGGAACGTGCAGGCAAATATGAGCAACGCTGATGGAAAAGGATTGCCAGCCGGCATATTACAGCAATTAAAAAAACATCGCTGGGACAGATTGCCAACCGACTGGTCGCAATAAATAAGGGATCAATAAAACCTGTTTTTACCCATCACAAATATCAACCTATCATATGCCTGCTATAACTGCCTTTGTACCGCAACTGGCCATCAGCCACGGCACCACCAGCCTCGAATTCTATAAAAAAGCCTTTGCCGCCGTGGAAACAAAACATATTGAAAACGAAGATGGCAGCATACATGTATCTGAAATGTTTATAGACGGCGCCATGGTTCATTTTCATGAAGAATCGTATGATGGCAAAACCTTCAGCCCCGATAAATACCAGGGTGTTACCACCAGCATTGGATTGATGGTAGCCGACGTGGACGCGGTAATAGCGCGTGCCATCGACGCAGGTGCCCGGGAGATTTCGCCCGCAACCAGTTATGATTATGGTTACCGACAGGGCACCATACTGGACCCGCTGGGACACTATTGGATTATTGAAGCCATCTTATAAACGTGCAACGATGTGTTTTAAAATATTGAACACGCAAAACTTATTATATGAATGAATCCATCTTTATGGCGGTAGATGAATACATCGGCAGCCTGCTAAATGAACCCGATGAAATACTGGCAAGAGCCGTAAAAGCAATTGAAACATCCGGCATCCCTCCTATCAGCGTGTCGGCCAACCAGGGAAAATTTCTGCAGGTCATGGCCAAATTGTGTAAGGCAAAAAAAATACTGGAAATTGGCACCTTAGGCGGGTACAGCAGCATCTGGATGGCCAGGGCCTTACCGGCAGACGGCCAGCTGGTTACGCTTGAGCTGGACCCGCACCATGCCGCGGTGGCACAAAAAAATATTGATGCAGCAGGTTTAAGTAAACGGGTGGAGATAAGGATCGGCAAAGCGATTGACCTGTTGCCCATACTGAAAGAAGAAGGCGCCGGCCCCTTCGATATGATATTTATTGATGCCGACAAACCGCCTTACACCGAATATTTTAAATGGCCCCTGCAGTTGTCGAAACCCGGTACGCTTATTATTGCCGACAATGTAATACGCGATGGCAAAGTGCTGGACCCCGATAGCACTGATCCCATGGTGAATGGTGCGCAGCGGTTCAACCAGTCGCTCCAGGGAAATGCAGCTATTACGGCCACCATTCTGCAAATGGTAGGCACTAAGGAATACGACGGCATGGCCATTGCTGTAGTGAATTAAGAAACTTTATTGCTGGCAGTATACAAGGCCAGTATTCATTCGTCATAATTGAACTACATTAGCCTTTTCACCATACCCCACTTTAACGATGTATAATTTAAAGATCATCATAGGCACTACCCGGCCCGGCAGGAAAGGCCCGGCCATTGCAGACTGGATATACAATAAGGCACAGAAGCACCCGGCTTTTACTGTTGAGTTGCTGGACCTGGCCCTTATCAACCTCCCCTTCCTGGACGAACCGGAACACCCGCGCCGTAAAAAATACCTGCACGAACACACAAAAAAATGGAGCGCAGCCATTGATTCGGCCGATGCTTTTATTATGGTCACTCCCGAATATAATTATGGTTTCAGTGCACCCTTAAAAAATGCCATCGATTATTTATTTGAAGAATGGAGCACCAAGCCGGTGGGGTTTGTGAGTTATGGCGGGCTGTCCGGCGGTATCCGCGCCATGCAGATGCTAAAGCAAATTGTAACCACGTTAAAAATGATGCCGCTGGTAGAATCCATCCCCATACCTTTCTTTACAAAATACATAAACGACGAAGGCGTTTTTACAGCGGACGATCCACTGGATAAAAGTGCCGATGCCTTGCTGAAAGAAATGGAAAAATGGGCCGGGGCACTCAAAACCATCAGACCGGCCTAGTATGCAGCCGCCGGCATGAAGAGGTACAATATGAAACCGGATTTACCGTTTTGTACCGGCATATACTATTGAATAAAGATCCCAGAAATTACTACAAACCCTCCTGCAATGAAATGGTTCCTGCTAATCCCCGCATCTTTCCTTTTACTTGTTGCGGAAGGCCAAAGCAAAAAGTTTACGTTTAAACTGGGTGCCGAATATGGCTTGCCCCGCAGAACAGAAGACCTGGCTTTTTTTGGCAACGATAAAGACGGCATCGTTAACCTCTCACTTAAAAAAGAAGAATTGAATATCATCCGCTTCAATGCCAAAACGCTCGATCAGACCAACGAGAAAACAATTGAGCTGGCAGCGGCTTCCAGGAATTTCAACAGCGAGGAAGTGGTTAACCTGAAAGACAATTATTTCTGGGTGCACAGCGATTGGGATAAAAGCACGGAAAAGGAAATCCTTTATTATGATAAGATTGATGTGGCGGGCGGCAAGCTAACCGACCTTAACCATAAACTGTTTGAAACCACCAAGCTGGGTGGCAATGCCGTAAGCACTGGTTTTTACAGGTATAAGCTCACCGGCAAGTACAAATTCAATTATGACGCCGACCAGGAAAAATTGCTGGTCAGCTACCGGTTGCAACCGCTGGAAAGAAATGACAAGAAGAACTATGATAAAATAGGCCTGCAGGTATTTGATGCGCACATGAATAAAATCTGGGGAAACGAGTTTACGATGCCGTATACGGAAGCGGTGATGGATAATTCAGACTTTTCCATAGACGGAAAAGGCAATGCGTACCTGCTGGCCAAAGTATACGAAAGCGATGCCCGGAAAGAAAAGGACAAAGCAACCGGTAAACCCGGGTATCATTTTGAGGTATTGAAATTCACGAAAGACAGTAAACAAATCACCCATACCAGCATTGCCGTAGGCGATTACTATGTAAAACAGCCATCGCTTATTGAAAATGCCCAGCATGAGATGGTGATTGCCTGCACATACAGTAAGAAACCAACCGGCAATGGCACCGATGGCATCTTCCTTGCCATGATTGATCCGGATGGAAAAGTGATAAAGTACAAAAATGGCTATTATGAATTTCCGATCGGCGAGCTGGAGAAATTTGAATCGGCCCGAACCCGACGGAAAATGGAGCGGAAAGATGATTATGAAAACCCCGACCTGGTAGTAAGGAATGTAGTTGTTGAGAGCGATGGCAGTGTTTTTGTTGCCTGCGAGGAATACCGCGTAGAGCAAAGCTCTTCTTCAGACGGCAGAGGCAACTGGACCTATTACTATACCTATTATTACGAAGACATTCTGGGAGCGAAAATAAATGCGGCAGGACAATTTGAATGGCTGAGAAAGATACCTAAAAAACAAAAAGGCGGTATGGGAAGAGGCGGTATGAGTTTTAAACTGATCAGCGATGGTACCGGCTATTATTTTTTATACCTGGACAACAAAAAGAATATGGAACTGGCTGAAGATGAAGCACCCAAATACCATGTAGACGGCCAGGGCGGCCAGGTAGAAGTATCCAGAATAGACAATAATGGCACGGTAAGCAAAGAATTGCTGTTCGACACCCGCGAAGAAGATGTAAAAGTGTACCCGGCAGACTTCAGCAGGATCAACGGCAACCAATTCATTGGCAGGGCCCGGGTGAAAAGAAATCTTTTTCAGCCTTTACTGATCACCATAAAATAAGCGCGGCCTTTAGCACGCCAACGATTATTTTTGCGGCGGCTGCTGTAAATGGCCTTGCACATGATCGATCAGGTTAGCATTCTTCAGACGGATATCCTTTCTGACAACTGGTATACATTAAAAAAAATAACCTACCAATACCGGAAAAAAGACGGCAGCGTGCATACGCAAACCCGCGAAGCCTACGACAGGGGTAACGGCGCCACCATACTGTTATACAATGCCGCAGCAAAAACGGTTATCCTTACCCGGCAGTTTCGTTTGCCCACTTTTATCAATGGCAATCCCGGCGGCATGCTCATAGAAACCTGTGCCGGCTTGCTGGATAAAGACAATCCGGAAGATTGCATCCGCAGGGAAACAGAGGAGGAAACCGGGTACAAAATTTCGGATACCCGAAAAGTATTTGAAGCCTATATGTCGCCGGGTTCCGTAACCGAGATCCTGTATTTTTTTGTTGCTGCCTATACTGCTGCTATGAAAATGAGCGAAGGGGGCGGCCTGGAACAGGAACAGGAAAACATTGAAGTACTGGAACTGGATTTCGACAAAGCCCTGGAAATGGTTCAACAGGGCACTATCAAAGATGCCAAGACCATTATGCTGCTGCAGTATGCGGCGCTCAACAAACTGTTGTAATGATTAATTGTTAATTACCACGCTCTTCTCATACGCCGCCAGCACGTTTTTATACAAGGGTTTTACTTTTAACTGTACAGGGGGTTGTTGTTTAGCCGCCGCAGACAATGCAGTGTTGTATTTTATATTTTCAGCTTTTGTTAAAGTAGTGACGCTGCCTGTACCTTCAAAATAATACTGGGTGGCAATAAATTTTTTAACATGATTCCTGCTTTCTCCCGGCAGAAAAGCTTGCAGGCTCCAGAAATTACGGCTGCCCGATTTATGAATGGCCGTATACACGGGCCCGGGTCCGCAATTATATGCCGCCATGACCAGCAACCAGTCGCCAAATTCATGGTATAAGTCGCGCAGGTAAATGGCTGCCGCTTTTGTACTTTTAGCATATTGCTTTCTTTCATCGTTGTCTGCCGCTACTTTCAGGCCGAGTATCTTTGCGGTAGCAGGCATCAATTGCCAGGGACCGGCGGCACCTACCCTGGAAACGG
>CAXTMV010000043.1:0-15859 GCA_964245425.1 uncultured Flavihumibacter sp.
ATGCTAAATAAATTAGCATATATTTGTCAGGAATTGACAAGTCAATATATGAAAAGTGGGAAATCGATTCGGCTCGGCTATTAAAAACCGCAGGAAGGCAATACAGTTGCTTCAACGCCAGGTGGCTGCCCATCTGGAAATAGACACGCCCATGCTCAGTAAAATTGAAAGGGGTGAACGGAAAGCAAAAAAAGAGCAAATAGCCCGTTTTGCCGAGTTACTTAAAACCAGTAAAGACGAATTGCTTACGCTGTGGCTGGCCGACCAGATTACGGAAATAGTACAGGATGAAGTGCTGGCGTTAAAAGCCATGCAGGTGGCTGAAGAAGAAGTAAAATACCAGCTAACAAAAAAGAAATAGGATATTGATAGCTATTCCCATTTGCAAGCCGGGTTAGCACCCGGCCTATTTGAAGAACCGATGCGGCAGCTTTGCGTGGCGGCAACCGGCCTCATTTGTTCCCTTTTTGAATAGGACGCCAGCCGCGCGCTCAAATTATAAGGGCGTGCCAAACTATAGTAAGCAAAATGCACCCAGCGCCGGCTATGCAGCGGGTGGAAGTGCAGCAACGGCCGTATATTGCCTTGTTCAGCCAGACCGGCTTACCCGATAAAAAAAGACGAAAGGGCTTATTCCCGCACCATTTTGTACAGCGTACAATAACAAATACCATTGCGGCCGCAGCGCCTGCCGGCAATCGCTTCCTAAAAAAGATGCCTATGAAGGCTGTGGTAGTACCTCAATTATTTGATCGTATTGAAAAATTATTGGCTTTATGCGTGTTCGTTACTCATTCCAGGATCATCATTACCTGAACAGGCTGGCCCTGTTATCAAAGAAAAATAGCAAACAAACAGATCCCTGTAAGATCATTGCTGCTTTCTTTACTTTCATAAGTATTGCAGAAAGCAATGAGCTGCTGATAACGGCCTGCCAGGCGGCTTTGGCAGATAAATATTGCTGGAAGCAGGGCAGTCCTGGAAACCTCTTCTTCTTTTACACCCAGCTGGAGCTGTTAATAGAGGCCAGTTTTTTGCTTTACAGCAAAAAAGAAAAAATGACAAAAATAACAGTCGGTATTGTTGATAGTCCTGCAACCCATCAACTGCCCTGTTCCTTATCAGCCGCTGAATTAAACGATCCTATTTCGGTTTTGGCGAAGTTTTTTGAATTTCGCAGCCTTCGGAAATGGAAAAAAGATTTGTATACCTGGCTGGAAGCCGGTCTTTCTGATTATACGGTGCTGGATGATCGGAAGGCGGTAACCATCCTTCCTTATTATTATCGCCTGCAAAAACTAATAGATGCCTGCTGGCAGATTAACCTTCGGTTGAAAAAGGGGTAGCAACCACCGGCTGATTTGTTTAACAGGCTGATGGCCTTACTGTGTAATTTTATTTATATATTCAATACCTGGCGGTTTCAGCGGCAATATGCAAAAACTTATTCTTTATATACCTTACCTGTTGATGGTTATTTTACTGAACCGCTGTGCGGGTCATAGCGCTCCCAGACCGCTGGTTGAGCCAACCCATTTCAGCGCAAGGTTTAATTTTTTGGTTGACAGGAGAGGCATTCTACTGCCCACCTACTGGGGCGCAGAAAGAAAAAAATATGCGCTTTTTTTAGATAATCATTCACCTTCCTGGATCAATAATAGCATGCTGCAGGAAAATGTGGGCCTGTCAAAATCAAATGAATTTCTTTACAGTACCAGCACCGCAGACGGAAAAAAGATAGCCGGCGATGTGTATATTGCCCGGAGCATCGACATTGGCACGATTCGCTTTAAGAATGTTGTGCTGTATAATATACCCGGCGAAGCGAACTGGATCTTTCCGGATGGCACCATCGGCAAGGCAAAATTCCCCGACGGTACCATCGGTGAAAATATCATGTCGGAAGCAGTTTGGGAGCTTGATTTTAAATACAAGCAGGTAACCATGGCCTCTGAAATAGATTCCATTAAAGAATCAAGACCCATGGAGAAATTGCCCGCCACCTTTACAGCGCGGGGAATTGAGATGGAGGTACAGTTCGGTAATAACCGCAAAGAAAAGATTGCGCTCGATCTGGGCTATAACAACAGCATCATTTTGCCGGCAGCATCTTTCGCAAATATTTTCGCAGGTAGCAAAAAACTTTATAAAACCCCGGCTCAGTTTTCTACGCCCGCTGCAGTATCGGAAGTGGAGAACACGGTTAATCGGGATACGGTTCAGATAGGCAGCCAGCGATTCAATATACTCGTTACCACTAATTCGCTGGCAACGGAAAAGCTGGCCGGTTTGGAATTGCTGCGCTTGTTCGATTTTATCATAATTGATTACCCGAACAGGCAGCTATACGTATCAAAAACAGACCAGGCCGTTCATTAAGTATGGGGTAAGGGTTGGAGTAAAGACGCGGCCAACCTATTAAATTAACCGCACCATAGTGATTGCGTTAGAACCCTAATCTTTATTACGGCCGGTTTCTGTTGGGTACAGGTTTTTAACCGGATCGCTTTGCCAGCACCTTTTTGTATCAATATCCATTATGGTAAGCCGGCCGGTAAACGCGGCACCGGTATCTATGTTCCATACATTGCGGGCCTGCATCGGAACCGTCATATTATAATGCAGCGTGGGAGTATGACCAATATAGATCTCATAAAACAATTCCAGTCTTTGGGGAAACAGCAAAGATGCTTCCTGCCTGTTTGCTGCAAGGGCCAGCGCTGTTTCCCAAAGTGTCCGGTCCCAGCTAAGATCCGACGGATCAAATTCTTTTTCGGGACCTTCCGGGGCTGTAAAACCGGCATGTACAAAAAGCCTGTTCCGGTCGTCAACATAATATCCTTTCAGGCGGCCGAAAAATTGCCGGTGCCGGTTACGGTTGGTTTCATCGGTGGCTGCATAGCTTTTGATAGTGGCCTGGCCTCCATGTAGCAACCAGGTCTTATCTGCCTGACCGCTGTGCAACCATTCTTCGCACCATTCATCGTGGTTGCCTTTGATAAATATACAGGGTTGCAGCTGTGATCTTTGCAGCAGGAATTCAATTGTCTGGGCAGATTCACTCCAGCCATCTACATAATCACCCAGGAAAATAAGCGTGTCGCCAGCCGATACCCCGGCCTTCTCCAATACCTGTTCCAGCGCACGGAGGCCGCCATGGATATCGCCAATAACGAAGGTATTTTTCAAGAACCCAGTATTTTAAGTGTTTTCTTTATTAAATGGAATATATCCTTTTTTTTCGTCTTTATTACTCCCCGAACTAATCTTTTCCGAACCTGCATGCCATTATCTGTTTCCCTTGCGCCCTATCGCCATAACTCATCTTACAACGCCACCCGCATATTTTTTATACCAGCTAAAAAATTGTTCTTACTTTTATGTTCTGCAACATACGCATATGAAAATCGCCTAGGTTCGCCCCCATCGTAAAGAACCAACTTTTATTGTTTTCTCTGCCTGCAACATCCCGTTGCCTAATATCATTTTGTCTACTCAAAACCTTCTGCAATGTCTGCACAAACAACTCCTATTCCGGCCGGTAAACTACAGCGGCTCTATTCGATTATCAAACAATCCATCAGCGGCGAGGCCATGGATTACACCCAGGGCAGCATACGCAAAGCCGTCATATTACTTGCCATACCCATGATGCTTGAAATGTGCATGGAAAGCGTATTTGCCGTTGTGGATATTTTTTTTGTCAGCCACCTGGGCAAACATGCTACCTCCACGGTGGGGCTCACAGAATCGGTTATTACCATTGTCTATTCACTGGCCATCGGCATCAGCATGGCAGCAACCGCCATGGTGGCCCGCAGGGTGGGAGAAAAAGATCCGGCAGCTGCAACCAGGGCCGGTATGCAATCCATCCTGTTAAGTTTGGGGATCACCCTATTGGTCAGCATACCCGGTTTTATTTTTGCTGCCAGGATCCTGCAATTAATGGGTGCGGAACCGGCGGCCATCCGCCTGGGTGTTAATTATACGCGTATTGTTATGGGTGGCAGCCTGGTGATCATGCTGCTGTTCCTAATCAATGGTATTTTCAGGGGGGCGGGCGATGCGATGATGGCCATGAAAAGCCTCTGGCTGGCCAATATCTGCAATATCATTTTATGCCCTCTACTGATCCGCGGTCTTGGTCCCCTACCTGCTTTTGGCCTGCCGGGTGCGGCCATGGCCACCACCATTGGCAGGGGCATTGGGGTATGTTATCAATTGTACCATTTGTTCAATGGTAAAAGCCTGGTCAGGTTTACTGTTAAACACCTAAGGCCCGATATCAAAATCATTAGATCGCTTATCAGCATTGCCTGGCCGGGTACACTGCAATTCCTGATCGGGTCGGGCAGCTGGATCGTACTGGCCAGCCTGGTGGTGCAAACCGGCCACAGCGATGCTTCCGCGGGCTACCAGATTGGTGTCCGTATTGTAATGTTCTTTCTACTACCGGCCTGGGGCCTCAGCAATGCCGCCGCTACGCTGGTAGGACAAAACCTGGGCGCGGACCAGCCAGAAAGAGCAGAACAATCGGTGCGGCAGGCTGCCAGGTACAATGCTGTTTTCATGGGGGTTGTTTCCGTTGTCTTTCTTGCCTTTGCACCTTTTATTATTTCATTTTTTACCCAGGAAACAGCCGTTGTCGGTTATGCCGTTAGTACGGTACGCATCGTTAGCGCCGGTTTTCTTTTTTATGGCATCGGCATGGTGTATGCAAATGCGTTCAATGGTGCGGGTGATACACGCATCCCCACCATCATCAATTTTTTTGCTTACTGGTGCTTCCAGGTGCCCCTGGCCTGGTTCCTGGCAAAATACCTGCAATGGGGGCCGGTGGGTGTTTTTGTTGCCATACCGCTGGCAGAAACCAGTACCGCTATTGTTGCCTGGTTCTTGTTTCAAAAGGGCGACTGGAAGCATAAAAAAATATAGTAGTACGCAGGTTTGCCAGGCCACCCGTTGCAAAATGGGTGGCTTTTTATTTTTACCTTTCCGGTATGCTTGGAATGAACGATTATATTACGGGAGCCCGGATCAGGCAGCTCACTTTTATTGCCGCCCTTATTATACTGGGCTGGATATTGTTTACAGAACTGAAAAGTTTTATCCCGGCTTTCCTGGGTGCGCTTACGCTGTATGTGATTATGCGTAAGTGGATGTTCCGCCTCGTTTATTTCCGGAAATGGAAACCGTCGCGCGCGGCGGCGGTATTGATGTCATCGTCCTTTCTTATTATCCTGGTACCCATTGGCATTGTTGTAAATATGCTCTCATCAAAAATCAATTTTGCCATACAGCATTCTTCAGAATTGATTAATGCCCTGGAATCTTTTGTCAAGAACGTTGAAAAGAAAACTGGCTTTGTTTTTATTCCGGATGATTATATACAATCGCTGGGCGCATTTATTGCCCGCAACCTGCCATCGCTGTTGGGCGCCACCTTCAATACCCTTACCACCATCATCTTCATGTACCTGATCCTTTATTTTATGCTAACCGAAGGAAGGGCCATGGAAAAGACCCTGTACCGCATATTGCCCATGAACGATATGAACCTGAACCGGGTGGCCCGGGAGGTAAAGAATATGGTGTTATCGAATGCCATCGGTATTCCGCTGATAGCCCTTTTCCAGGGCATTATCGGCCTGGCGGGCTACCTGGTACTGGGTGTGAAGGAGCCGTTTTTCTGGTTTGTGGTAACCTGTATCACCTCCATGCTGCCCGTGGTAGGCGCCGCCGCCGCCTATGTTTCTATCGCACTCATATTTTTTGCACAAAATGAAACCTGGAAAGGCGTTGTTATGCTGGCTTATGGCTTTGCCATTGTAAGCACGGGGGACAGCCTCTTCCGTTTTGCCATTCAAAAGAAAATCGGTGACACCCATCCGCTGGTAACAGCATTTGGTGTTATCATCGGCATCAACCTGTTTGGATTCATCGGTCTTATTTTCGGTCCGCTGCTGATATCTCTTTTCCTGTTATTGTTAAAAATATATACACTGGAGTTTTCGCCGGAAGAACTGTAGTATAAATTAAAGCGATGTGTGCATTGTTGCCTTCGTTTTTTTAACAATTACCTAAGAGCCAAGAATGAAAAACCAGTATAATTTTGCGTGACAAAAAAAATAGTAAGATTTTATCTTGTTTATATAAAAATATGGTAATATTTTGTTGCGCTTGCCGTTAGTAACCTGTTATTAAGGCAATCATCCAAAATCCGAATCATCCATGAAGACCAGTGTCACCAATGTGTGGGCAGTTTCTTTTGCCGCATTATTACTCATCATTCCGGTTAAAAACAATGCCGGTTATAATACAGCCACGCATTCTGCAACCGTCTTAGCCGGTGCAGGCATTTCTTCAACCACCGCTTCCGCAGCCATTCAATTATACGATGCCCTGAAATTAAAAAGCTTCGGACTTACCAAGGCCGCTTTTGATTATGCTTACAAAGGCTATTCATACCTGCAGCAGAAAAGAATGCTGGCGCATGCCGCCCTGCTAACCATCTGCGATTTCAGCCAGTCTTCGCGCCGCAAACGTTTTTTTGTGATTGATGTGAACCTGCAAAAAGTACTCATCAATACTTATGTGGCACATGGCAGAAAATCGGGTTCAGAATATGCGCGTTCTTTTTCTAATAATCCCGATAGCCATATGAGCAGCCTGGGATTTTATAAAACAGAGACTACCTATTATGGTGGTCATGGCCTGGCATTAAAAATTGAAGGGCTTGAAAATGGATTTAATGACAAAGCTGAATCAAGGAATATTGTGATACATGGATCTGATTATGTGGGCGCCAATTTTATAAAGAACAATCCTTTTAACGGCAGAAGCTTTGGTTGCCCGGCTGTACCGGCCAACCAGGTAAACAACGTAGTGAACACCATTAAAAACGGAAGTTGCCTGTTTATCTATCACCCTACAAAGAACTACCTGACCCATTCGAAGATACTTAACGGCTAGCTTGGACTTACATACAGATGGTTTGGAAAACAACAATCGCTCAATCGTACCCTATGATTGGGCATTGTTATGTAAAGGGCATAAGGAAGGAGCTAAGCGCTCCTTAACCCGCTATTGCAATGGCCACCAGCTGGCAAAGGCCACCCAGCAGCAACCCGCTGTATATTTCAAATGAATTATGGTCGGATATGATAAACCTGGCTGTGCAAACCAGGCCGGTCACAAGAATGGCCGCAGGCAAATAAATGCCCAGCGGCACTGCACTGGTAAACGCCATCCAGAGAAATAAGACCATCAGCGCGCCTACGGCAATGCCATGCATGCTTATTTTATAATAGATATTCGCCATCATACCGGCAATGCACGATAAAAAAACTGCCAGCAACATAGCCACCAGGGACGAACTGTCGTGCAGATTCTTCGATACATACCAGGCCCAGAAATAAAATATCATGCAAACAATATATGGTATGATGCGATCCTTCTGCAGCCGAAGAAAAATGCTCTTTATGAAACCAAGCTGCTTCATTAAAGCCACGCTGAACAAAGGCAGGAATGCCGTGCTGAAAGCAACGGATACCAGTTTGAGTGCTTTTAATTTGTCATTTAAACCTGCAAAGGCATAGGGATCTGCATAGAGCAGGTAAGCGGTGATATAAGATGGAATAAAAAGGGGGTGAAAAACAAAGGATACTACCTGGGCGAACATCCGTACCGGACCCGGCCAGGCAACCATTGTTGCAGGAGCGGTGGAAACGGGTTCTGCTAATGCGTCGTTGTTCATTGAAAATTGTTTGTCACCTCAGCCTTCGCCGCTGTTCAAAAGAGAGCGGGAGCAAGATCTTTATCTTATAATTCCTTTCTTAACCTGGCTACGGGTATATTCAATTGTTCGCGGTATTTGGCTACGGTGCGCCGTGCAATATTATATCCTTTTTCCTGTAGTAATTCGGTCA
Source organism: uncultured Flavihumibacter sp. (assembly GCA_964245425.1). Lineage (GTDB taxonomy): Bacteria > Bacteroidota > Bacteroidia > Chitinophagales > Chitinophagaceae > JACMLD01. Next base: position 7,929 of record CAXTMV010000043.1, read on the forward strand.
GCCTTTCATCGCTTAAAGGCTTTTTCTTGCTTTCATCGCCCACCATATCGCTCAGTATTTTCTTTACCTCGCGGGTAGATACTTCTTCGCCACTCTCTGTACTCAGTGATTCGCTAAAGAAAAATTTAAGGCGGTAAGTGCCAAATTCCGTCTGAACAAATTTGCTATTGGCCACCCGGCTCACCGTAGAAATATCCAGGTTGGTGCGTTCTGCAATATCCTTTAAGATCATGGGGCGCATGGTGGTCTCATCGCCCGTCATAAAGAATTCATGCTGGTATTCCATAATGGTGCCCATTACGCTGGTAAGCGTATGCTGCCTTTGTTTAATAGCATCGATAAACCATTTGGCAGCGTCTATTTTCTGTTTGATAAACAACACCGCTTCTTTCTGGCGTTTGTCTTTTTTGCTGCCGCGATCATAGTCTTTCAGCATATCGCGGTAGCCCTCGCTGATGCGCAGATCGGGTGCGTTGCGCGAGTTGAGCGTGAGCTCCAGCTTGCCGGCATTATTGAAGATAAAAAAATCGGGTATAATATAACTCTCCCCTTTGTTCATCTGCCCCACGTTACCCCCGGGTTTGGGGTTCAGTTTAATGATTTGGGCTATCACGTCTTTCAGGCCATCATCATCGATATTCAATCCACGTTGTATTTTCTCGTAATGCTTCTTGGTAAACTCTTCAAAATAATCTTCCAGTACCAGGATGGCCTGTTCTACCGGGCGGCCCTCACCCAGTTTACGATACAATTGCAACAGGAGGCATTCCTGTAAATTCCGGGCACAGATACCGGAAGGGTCAAAATGCTGGATCTTTTCTATCAGTTTCTCTATTTCCTCTTCGCTGGCATCTATGTTTTGACGGAAAGCCAGGTCGTCTTTTATGGAAGAACTTTCGCGGCGCAGGTAACCATCATCATCTATACTGCCGATGATCTGTTCGGCAATTTTCTGGGAACGATCGTCCAGGTTCAGCATACCCAGTTGGTCGGCCAGCATTTCATGAAAAGAGGTTTCCACTTTTACGGGCACCGTTTTCTGCTCGTCGGGATCGCCATAGTTATCGTCGCGTAATTTATAATCACCCACTTCATCGTCGCTGTCAGAAACATAATCGCTCACGTCTATATTGTCGTACTGCTCTTCGCTTCCATCGGACTCATACTCGTCTTCACCGGTTTCAAACTCATCTTTAACATCTTCGGTCATGCTGTCATCATGCCCGTCTTCGCCCGCTTCCAGTGCAGGGTTCTCTTCCATTTCTTCTTTTATGCGCTCTTCCAGGTTAGCAGTAGGCACCTGCAGCAGTTTCATGAGCTGAATCTGCTGGGGCGATAGCTTCTGGAGCAATCTTTGTTGTAAACTCTGTCCCAGTGACATAACTTGCTTAGGATTTAGACCAACTACCTCTTAAAAATTAAAAAATTCGCTCGGATCCACAAAAATCAGGCCGTAATTTACGTACAAAAAAAGATATGATGGTGCAACGTCTCTATAAATTTATTGTTGTGCTGCTTTTTTCAGCGCTTCGGCTGCCTGCAAGTGCCCAGGTAAAGCCAGTATCGGTATTGCCTGCAAAGGTCGTTTTCATAAATTACCGTAGCGTTGAATCAATGGCTGCGAATGCGCTGGCATTGGCCGGTCCCTATTATTCCCCTTATGCTGCAGGATCTGCCACAGCCTCACCCACCAGCCTTGAACCCGATTATTACACCCGGCATTTCGGCTATTTCTGTAAAAAGGAATTGCAATTTGAGAAAGCCACTGCCATACCGCTTAAATTCAGGCTCGGTACACTGGATTATGTAAATAAGCTGGAAGGAAAGTAAATTAATAACAGCAGATATCGATTAATAAAACAGGCTGTTTTTTTTGAAAACAGCCTGTTTCAGTTTTATCGGCGAATGTAACCCGGCAAACGAACGTTGCACTATCGAACTATTAACTATGAACAGCCTGTGTTAAAAGGACCTGCTTTATGGTATTCACCATTTTCTCGCCTTTCTCCTTAATCTGTTCTTCCGTCCATAACAAACCAATCGCAGTAGAGATGCAACGGCTCATCACCGCATGGCTGGCGCTGAAATCTTTGTTGGCATGGTACACAACTGCGGCCCGGTGTTCGGGACTCAGGGCGTGCAGGGTGCTGCCTTCTTTCAGGTGGTCCCATTTGCGGATATAATGCCAGTTGTTATCGAACCAGTAAAAATTGCCCGCCAGTATGCCTTGTTCTTTCAGTGATGCAATTACAGCACGCGTTATTTCTTCAGTGGGCAAAAACCAGCTGATGAATGTACAGCTGTCGCCTTCCGGGTCGGGCAGGCGGCGAAAAGAAACCTCCGGCACTTGGGCTAATATTTCCTTTAATGCCGCATGATTGCGCTGCTGGATATCCAGGAACTGACCGAGCTTCTGGATCTGTGCCAGTCCAACAGCTGCATGCAGTTCAGAGATTCGGTAATTATAGCCTACAAAAGGATGCAGGTCGGCGCCACGGTCAACACCCTTATGGTCATGCCCGTGGTCGCTGAATCCATCGCTCTTAATAAATACATCTTCGCGGTTGGTCATTATTACGCCGCCTTCTGCACAGGTAATGGTTTTTACAAAATCGAAAGAGAATGTACCGGCATCGCCGATGGTACCCAGTTTCTTTCCTTTATAACTGCCGCCGATGCTCTGGCATGCATCTTCCAGTAAAATAAGGTGGTGTTCTTTGCAAATGGCTACCAATGCATCCAGGTCGGCCATGCTGCCGCACATATGCACGGGCATTACGCATTTTGTTTTGGGCGTGATGGCATGGCGCACGGCATCGGGGTTCATCGTTAACGTATCATCAACATCTACAAACACCGGTATGGCGCCCACGCTGATCACCGCTTCAAAACTGGCCACGAAAGTAAAGGACGGCAGGATGATCTCATCGCCATAGCCAATGCCCAGGGCAGCCATGGCCGTGGTAAGCGCAGCGGTGCCGCTGCTAACCAACTGGGCATATTTACTGCCGAAAGTACTGCACACGGCTTCTTCCAGTTCTTTCGACTTCCAGACAGCTTTACGGGGTCCGTCGAATCCGTAACGCATCAGGATGCCTGTTTCCAGCACATCATTTACTTCGCTGCGTTCTTCAACGCCAAAGAGTTCAAAACCGGGCATAGGGAATAATTAATAATTAAAAATGCAACATTATAATGGCAAAGGTAGAGAGATTGTACATTAGGTGGACGACCCTTTTTCCGTGGTCCGGTATCCCCACCAGCCGGGGAAGCAGCGACCCGCCTTTGCCTGCATCAAAATTCTATTATATCTTAATGGCTGTATCCACGGGCACCAGTTTGCTTTCATTATTTTCAAAATCGATGCAACTGACCCAGAAAAGGCCTCGGAGACCATTCGGTAAAATGTATTGAACCGTGCCTGAGCCGGCTGGTATAATCTTTATGATTTGTTTTTTTTCTTCACCAGCCGTTCCCTGGTAAACAACAAATGCTTTTATTTTCTTTGCGGTTTCCCGGTTATTGATATGTAAAATAGGAATGCCTTTTTTTAGTAGCTCTTCCGGACTCGATCCTGCTGCAGAATCACTCCTTTCCACCACAGGCGCTGCAATAACACTGCTGTCTATCCATGGCATGGCCGGTATAACTGCCGGGTATTTATAATAATGTTCGCGCAGGCTGTCGTTCCAGCCGTTTGGGTTTCGTTCAAAGCTCTTGCTGCTGAAATAAATCATGCCTTCTATATTGGGCATATCCCTTAATTCTCTTATCTGCCGCGGCAATTCATCCTTGTCTCTCCAGGCGGCGTTGCTGCCGGCTTTAAAGATACCCAGGCCGATATAACAATGCCGGCCATAAGTGTGGCGGTTCCACCAGTCCAGCAGGGGACCAAAAGGCGCATGTGCATGTTCAAATTCCCAATACAGCTGGGGTGCCACATAGTCTATCCAGCCCTGCTTTAACCACAACAAAATATCTGCATACAGATCATCGTAATTGGTTTGCCCGGCCTTTGTATTGCTGCCGGCCGTATCGCGGTCGGCATTGCGCCATACGCCAAAAGGACTGATGCCAAAGCGGCAATATTTTTTTTCTTCTTTGATAGCGATGCTCAGGGCCCTGATAATACTGTCTACATTGCTGCGGCGCCAGTCTTCTTTATTCATGCCATTGCCATATTTCTGGTAAGAGGCTTCGTCCGGAAATTCTTTACCGGCAATACGGTAAGGATAGAAATAATCGTCGAAATGAATGGCGTCTATATCGTACCGGCTTACAATGTCCCTGATCACCCTAATCACATATTGCTGCGCCTCTTTATTTCCGGGGTCAAACAAACGAACGGTGCCATAGGGCAGGAACCATTCGGGATGCAGTTTGGTAATATGCGTGGGCGAAATGGACGATTTGCCGATGGCGAATTCTGCGCGGTAGGGGTTGCACCAGGCATGAAATTCCATACCCCGCTTATGGGCTTCTTCGATCATAAACTGGAGCGGATCATAATACGGGCTGGGTGGAAGGCCCTGTTTACCGGTCAGCCATTCGCTCCAGGGCTCGTATGAAGAGGGATAAAAGGCATCCGTTGCTGGCCGCACCTGTACAATTACGGCGTTGATGCCATTGCGCTGGTGCATATCGAGCAGTTTGATATATTCTGCTTTCTGGCTGTCTGAATTGTAATTGCCCTTGGTTGGCCAGTCTATATTATCTACGGTAGCCACCCATACCCCCCTGAATTCGGCTTTGGGTTGTGCAATGCTATCCTTAAAAAATAATAGGAAAAATAAAACGAGTAAAGAGCCGATCCTGCTTTTCATGCCACCAGAACGTTTTTAAGGGCGTGAAATTACATTATTCCTTACTCCTGATCCTGTCTAACAGGTTATTTAACGTTATAGCTTGTTCTTCATCCAGGTTTTTAAAAACGTTGTCCATTTCATCCTGGTGGCTGTCCATTTTTTCGAGCAGTAGCAGGCCTTCTGTAGAAATACTTACGTCTACCAGCCGGCGATCTCCTTCGCAAACGACTTTCTTTACCAGGCCTTTTTTTATCAGGCGGTCAACAATACGGCTGGTATCGCTCATTTTATCCAGCATGCGCTGGCGGATCTGAAGGGTGGAGATGGGCTTGCCTGCGCCGCGCAGAATGCGCAGTATATTGAATTGCTGCGGGGTAATATCATACTTATCAAGGATATTCTTCATCTGCTCATTCATCCAGTTGAATGTAAAAATAAGATTGATGCCTGCCTTCTGGAATTCATTCCTGAATTTTGACTGGCTGATGTCTTTCTCTATCCCCATAAGATTAGGTTATGTGTATACGGTAAATTTAATGTTGAAACTTGTTTCTGAGCGCCGCGGTCAGCATAAATATGGTAAAAAGATGATGCGACTCATGCAAAAGGAAGAAATCGGTCCATTGGCTCATGCTGAAACGCCCGTACACCGGGTGTGTTCCCTGCCTGCGCAACACTGTTTCGGGTAGTTGCAGCAGGTGTTTGTTTACCAGGAACCGCTGCGTGTAATAGTCTTCCAGCAGATCCTTCAGGAGGCGGTTATTGTATTGATGAAAAACGGGGTCATCGTCTGCCCGGTAGCGCTCAAATGCGGGGTTGTCCTGTTGTTCTATCAGTTGCAGTCGCTTAAAAAAGACAGGCTGGTAAGAGACCAGGTGCACAATGTTCTCAAAGGCGCTCCATTTCTCGGGGTTTACGCGTTGTTTCAGCTGTTCTTCCGAGAAACCTTTAATTAATTCGGCCAGGGTTTCCTGCTGGTAATTAAGCCGGGCCTGTACAGATGCGGAAAGTGGCATAGTTCATTTTATTTTGATACCCGGCCAATGGGCCAGTATCTTTTTTTATCAATCAACAGGCCAAACATTCAACCAATCAACTATTCACTCCATACTTTTGTGCCTTCACTGCAGTTGGCGCAGATATCAATGTTTTTACGGCTCTGCATAATTTTTTTACGGAAAGACTTATATTTTTCGTTCTGCCAAATCTCTTTAAAAGGCATTCCTTTCAGATCGCCCAGCTGATGAAGTGCATCCTTATCAAAGCAACAGGGCACCACCAGGCCGTCCCAGGTAATAACAGGTGCATGCCAGAGCCGCCAGCACTGGTTTTCCAGGGTGTTCTTTACCTCAAATTTATCAAGCTTGTTTTTTCGGTAACGGCTGTATTTATCGATGGTCGGAATCAGCTGGTTGGGATCGTTTTCGTAATCGTATACCTGTGCGGTTTTAAACCAGACATCGTCTGCACCTATATCGGCGGCCAGCTGTTTTACGGATGCTACCTGGTGCTCATTGTGCTTTACTACCAGGAACTGGAAAATAATAAAAGGCGTTCTACTTTTTAGCTGTCTTTTCCATTTTACCATATTTTTAGCGCCCTCCAGCACTTTGTTCAGCTGTCCACCCACCCGGTATTGCTCGTAAACATCCTGCGTGGTGCCGTCGATGGAGATAATGAGCCTGTCCAGTCCGCTTTCTACCGTTCTCCGGGCATTGGCATCGGTGAGGTAATGTGCGTTGGTGGAGGTAGCGGTATAGATCCGTTTGGAAGCGGCATATTGAACCATATCCAGGAATTGCGGGTTCAGGAAGGGTTCTCCCTGGAAATAAAAGACCAGGTAAAATAGTTCTTTGTGCAGCTGATCGATGGTTTCGCTGAAGAAGTCTTTTTTAAGCATGCCGGTAGGGCGGGTAAACGCGCGAAGCCCGCTGGGGCATTCGGGGCACCTTAAATTGCAGGACGTGGTTGGTTCAACGGAAACGGAGATGGGCAGTCCCCACTGTACGGGCCTGTTTATCCATTTACTCACATAAAAACTGCTGAGTACTTTTACCCCGTTCCAGGCACGGCGCGGAGTAATCCTGGAAAGTAAACGAAGGCTGTCTGTAAAATTGAATCGGCCCATGACTGCTGCAAAATTAACACCCGGTGCCCAAAGCGCTTCGATAAATCTTGCCGGACTGGTTGCTACGCTTTATAACGGGCGGGCAGCCTGAATGTTTTGCCCACTTAGTTTTTGACAGAACGCAGCATCAATAAAAATTTAACCTTAACAGGGGGTATTCACTGATATTAGCGTCTGTTTGCCCATATTAGCGTTTTATATTTGTGCCTGAGCAGAAAACCGATGGCAACCCGAAAAAAGAAAAAGATATCCCGCAGGCTGATACTTGTTTTTATTGTTTTTGCCGGCATGGCGCTGGCAGCCTGGAGCTGGTACCGTTATCATGCCAGCAATTTTGTGACTTATCCAGAATTCGGCATCGCGGTGCCCGACAATTACCTTATTCATGGCATCGATGTGTCTCACCACCAGGATAATATTAACTGGGATCTGGTGAAAAGCATGCAGGTTAAAAATATAAAAATCGGATTTGCCTTTATAAAAGCGACGGAAGGCATTGGAAAAGTCGACAGCCATTTTAACCAGAACTGGTTTGGCTCCAAAGATGCCGGCATGTGCCGTGGTGCTTATCATTTTTTCCTGGCCACCAAGAGCGGCAAATTGCAGGCACAGAATTTTATTGATGTGGTAGACCTGAAACGCGGTGACCTGCCGCCCGTGCTGGATGTTGAACAGACTTATGGCGTACCGCTCGACCGCCTGCGCAAAGAAGTAAAGATCTTTTTACAAACTACCGAGCAGTATTATGGCGTTAGGCCCATTATTTATACCAATGTTGATTTCTATAAACAATACCTGGACGGCCAGTTCGACGATTATCCCTTATGGGTGGCACATTACCTGCGGCAGGATACACCGCGGATAAAACGCGAGTGGCTGTTCTGGCAGCACAGCGAAGCAGGGCGGGTAAACGGTGTAACTTACAAGGTTGACTTCAATGTTTTTAACGGTGACTCAACAGCATTTCAGAATTTGCTGCTGGAGTAGCTCAGGGCTGC
>CAXTMV010000043.1:15869-27309 GCA_964245425.1 uncultured Flavihumibacter sp.
GGTTTGTAGCTATAAAAGGATAAATTGTAAATAAACATTCATTTCAGTCCCATCACTTAAAACCGAATGGCATGAGCGGCATGGAACCGGACGTACAGGATTTTTTAAAACGGATAGTATGGTCTGTTACATTGGTGGTTGTGTATATGATGATCATATTAACAGCGGGCATTTATGGCAACTGGTTCTTTTTCTTTGATAAGCCAACCCCGGGCAATTATATTTTTTATGCCTGGGTACTCATCAGTACCTATTTTCTGATCTTCTTTTTGAGAAAGTGGTGGGTAAGGAAATTTCCACACGGATAATTCTTTTGTCTGCGCAATCGTTCTTCTTTCGTTCGTTCTTCCTTCGGTTACTCTTAGAAAGTGCCTGAAAGATGTTCCTGGCCAAGCGAACTATGAACGCCCGAACGGAAGACTATTTCTCCTTCGCATCCAGTATCACCGGGTTGGAGCCCTTGCCCATGATGATAACCTTGGCATTGGGCGATTTGGCAATTTCCAGTTGTGCTTTAATGCTTTCGTACTGCAATTGTTTATCGGTGAGGCTTTCGCTGATGATGCGCTGGTAATCTGCGATACCCTGTGCTTCTACCCTTTTGCGTTCTGCTTCCTGTTTTTCTTTTTGCAGTACAAACTGCATTTTCTGGGCATCCTGTTCGGCATTTATCTTTTGTTCAATGGTTGCTTTTACCGATTGAGGCAGGGTAATATTACGGACCAGCAGGTTTTCGAGCAACAATCCCCTCGATTTAAAATCGCTTTCAATGGTCTTGAAGATTCGTTGCTGAAATTCGTCGCGTTTGGAAGAAAACAGGGCAACGGCATCGTAGTAAACGGCGTTGTCGCGGATACGCGTACGCGTTATGGGGCGCACAATTTTGTCTTCATAGTTTTCGCCGGTCTCAGATAGTAGCTTGGGTGCTTCCTGGGGTATTACACGGTACAATACAGAAAGGTCGATGGTTACTTCCAGGCCATCGGCACTCAGTACCCGGATGGCGTCATCGCCGGATTTATGTCCCTCATCCTGTACACCGCTCATGGTATAATTTTGTGTCTTGGTGTCCAGCTTAATCACTTCCACTACCGGGTTAATAAAATGGAGTCCGCTGCCCAGTACGGTAGTCTGTACCTGCCCGAATAATTTTTGAACGCCTACCTGCCCGGCATCAATTTGAATAATGCAGGCCGTTAACAGGCCGATTAACATTACTGCAACGCCTACCAGGCGGAGGGGATTGCTAAAACGTTTCAGGTTGTCGTCGCCGCGATGAAAGGCAATCCCGATAAAGAAAATGATCAGGCCCAGAATAAGGAATACCATGGTTTAGTTGATTAATTGATCAGTTAGTTAGCTGATGGGTGATTGGTTGATTAGAGAGACAAAGGTGAAGGGTTTAAGGTATATGGCCTGGGGTTAGCGGTTATCGCTTTTTTACCAGCGAAACAACCCTGTACCCTAGCCTTAAACCTTAAACCCTTTACCTGACGCAACCGGGCAGTTATTCACCAATCCGGCCGTATATAGTCTATAGGTAGTAGTTCTATGTAGCCCAGGCTTTATCGCCTTTTTTATAATCGATACAGCCTTCGTACTTACCCGGAACCGCCACATACCGCAATGCCTGTGTAGCGCCTTCCTTTGAAGTGAAATAGCCAAGAAGCGTCAGCTGTTTCATCATGGTGAAATAATGATCGGATTCCTCTTTCTTTTTTGTCTTGCGGAAATCCTTTGCTTCTTTATCGAGTGCGGTCAGAAAGGTTGTTCGCTGTTCCGGCGTGGATTCCATAAAAGATTTTCCGTTTGCTTTTTTGCTGGCCTCATTGAGCTTATTGATGCCTTCGTGAAAAGTCTTCTGATCCTGTTCGTTATAACAGTCGTTTACCATCACTGTCATAAACGTACCTACTTTCGCCGTTTTTGCACCGGGGCTTTTTGTGGTTGGTAAAATGGTGTCTGCTACCTCGTCCAAAAAAGCAGCATCCTGATCGTTAAAGGTTGCTGCACCCATGGCAGGCTCGTTCTTGCAACCGCTCAGCAGCAGTTCGCCACCTATAAAAGCGCCACCGGTTAACACGGTAATCATTTTTAGAAGCTCTCTTCTGTCCATATCAATTTGTTTTATAGTGTTTAAAGATGATTCATTTTTTTGAGATGCCCAAACAGCTAATTAACCGCTTTCCCGCTACAGGTTTCCTTTCTTCAGTTCTTCCACCGCAAAATTGGCTGCCCTGGCCGTTAATGCCATATAGGTAAGCGACGGGTTTACACAGGAAGAAGAGGTCATGCAGGCGCCATCTGTCAGGAATACGTTTTTTGCATCCCAGACCTGGTTATTGCCGTTCAGTACCGATGTTTTAGGGTCACGGCCCATGCGGGCGCTGCCCATTTCATGAATGCCGTCTCCTATTTCATGGCCATTGTCGTGCGTTTCAATATTTTTAGCACCCCCGGCTTCCAGCATAGCGGCTGCTTCGGCCACAATGTCTTTCCGCATTTTCAGCTCATTGTCCTGCAGTACCGCATCCATGGCCAGTATGGGCAATCCCCATTTATCTTTTTTCTCTTTATCGAGACTGATGGTATTATTATGATGAGGCAGCAATTCGCCGAAACCGCCGATGCCCATGGTCCAGTTACCTGGTTCTGTTAAAGCTTCCTTCAGCGCTGCGCCTACATTTAATTCTGCTATTTCGCGGTTCCAACCCTGGCGGCTGCCGGCGCCCTGGTAGCCGAAGCCACGCAGATAGTCTCTTTTGTCGCCGTTTAGGTTTACAAATCTTGGAATATAGATGCCGTTTGCCCGACGGCCATAATAATATTTGTCTTCATATCCTTCCATGGTGCCGGAGGCACCCAGGTTATAATGGTGGTCCATTATATTATGTCCCAGTTCGCCGCTGCTGCTGCCCAGTCCTTCGGGCCATACATCGGTAGCAGTGTTCATTAACACCCAGGCGCTGTTTAATGCGGAGGCGTTTACGAATACAATCTTTGAATAAAATTCATAGGTCTTACTGTTCTCTGCATCTACTATTTCTACGCCTTTTGCTTTTTTTGAATCCTTGTCGTACAAAATCTTTGAAACGATGCTCCAGGGGCGAACGGTTAAATTGCCGGTGGCCCTGGCGGCTGGCAAGGTTGAAGACTGTGTGCTGAAATAGCCACCAAATGGACAGCCTTCCCAGCAACGGTTACGGAACTGGCACTGTGTTCTGCCCGGTACGGGTGCCGTTAGGTTGGCGACCCTGCCGATAAACATATGCCTTTCGCCTTTCCATTTATCTTTTATCCTGGCGGCCACATCTTTTTCCACGCAGGTCATGTCCATGGGTGGTAAAAAATGCCCGTCGGGTAAATGCGGCAATCCTTCCAGCGAGCCGCTTACGCCGATGTGTTTCTCTACATGATCGTACCAGGGTGCTATATCACGGTAACGGATAGGCCAGTCGATGGCCCAGCCGTCTTTTGCATTGGCTTCATAGTCCAGGTCGCTCCAGCGATAACTTTGCCGGCCCCATAAAATGGATCGGCCACCCAGCTGGTAAGCGCGCCACCAGCGGAAAGGTTTTATTTCATGGTAAGGCGCTTCGCTGTCTTTGGCCCAGTATTCAATGGTAGCTTCTGTTTTGCCCCAGGTGCGGGCAATTACAGGCCGCTCTTTCAATTCTGCTCTGGGCGTAACACCCCTGTGTTCAAAATCCCAGGGGTCTTTGCTGGCCGATTTATAATCTTTCAGGTGTTCGAAGTTCCTGCCTCTTTCCAGCATTAGCACTTTCAACCCTTTTTCGGTTAGTTCTTTAGCCGCCCAGCCGCCACTGATGCCGGAACCGATCACGATGGCGTCGTAGGTGTTCTGCGTAACCGCCTTGTTGTTGATGTTCAGCGAATCTCCCGGCATGGCATTGTTTATTGTTGAGTAATTTTAAATACCCTTGTTGCTTTTCTATTCATGTTCTGATGCTGCGAAACACAAGCTTGCAGTGTTTCCGGCAGCATAGCTACAGCTAAAAGCTTTAAGTCCGTAGCGCACAGCTGCTTTACAGGTTTCCTTTCTTCAATTCACTTACTGCATGGTCAACTGCTCTTGCCGTAAACGCCATATAACTAAGTGATGGGTTAACACAAGCTGCGGACACCATAAACGAACCATCGGTTACAAAAACATTGGGTGCATCCCATACCTGGTTAAATTTATTCAATACCGAGGTCTTAGGATCTTTACCCATTCTTGCGGAACCCATTTCATGGATGCCTCTTCCCAGCGTGCCATCGCCATCGCGGCCTTTTACATCTTTTACGCCAATGGCGGTTAGCATTTCAACCGCATCATTCAGCATATCTTTCCGCATCTTTTTCTCATTGTCTTTATATTCGATGTCCATAGCCAGTACGGGCAATCCCCATTTATCCAGTTTGGCTTTGCCGTTTTTATCAGCTACGGGGCGCATACCCAAATCGCGTTTGGTAACGGGATCTGTAAATAGTTCCTGCTTGTCTGAATAAAGTCCTTTGTCGAGGTAGATCCTGTTCTCATGGTAGGGCAGTGTTTCGCCAAAGCCGCCGATGTTCATGGTCCAGGCGCCCGGCTCTGTTAGTGCATCTTTGAATGCACCGCCGATGGCCAGTTCTTCCATAGAACGGTTATAACCCTGGCGGCTGCCGCCACCCTGGTAACCAAAGCCGCGCAGGTAATCTCTTTTATCGCCAAAGAAATTGCGGTAACGTGGTATATAAACGCCGTTGGCCCTGCGACCGAAATAATACTTGTCTTCAAATCCTTCTACCATTCCGCTGGCGCCTACGCCCAGGTGATGGTCCATGATATTATGCCCCAGTTCACCGCTGCTGCTGCCGAGTCCGTCGGGCCAGATATCGGTTGCCGAGTTCATCAGCACCCAGGCAGAATTTAAAGTAGATGCATTCAGGAAAATGATCTTTGCGTTATACGTATATGTCTTGTTGTTTTCGCCATCCAGTATTTCTACACCGGTCGCTTTTTTCTTATCCTTGTCGTACAAAATTTTTGTAACGATGCTCCAGGGGCGCAGTGTAAGATTGCCGGTTTTACGGGCAGCTGGCAAGGTAGAAGACTGGGTGCTGAAATAGGCGCCAAACGGACAACCCAGTGCGCATTTGTTCCGGAACTGGCAATTGGTTCTGCCCTCATGCGCCACCGTTAGGTTAGCGGTCCGGCCGATGATCATGTCGCGGCTTTTAAAATGCTGTTTAAGCCGGGCCGACAAATCCTTTTCCACGCAGTTCATATCCATAGGGGGTAAAAACTGTCCGTCGGGTAATTGGGCCAGCCCTTCTTTTGAACCGCTGATACCGGCAAATTTCTCTGCATGGTCGTACCAGGGGGCAATTTCATTGTACCGCACCGGCCAGTCGATGGCGATTCCTTCTTTTGCATTCGCTTCAAAATCCAGGTCGCTCCACCGATAGCTCTGGCGGCCCCACATCAGTGAGCGTCCGCCCACATGGTAGCCCCTGAACCAGTCGAATCTTTTTATTTCTGTATAAGGGCTTTCTTTATCGCTGCACCAGTAATTAAGGTTGGTCTCGCTGAGCGGGTAATCTCTTTTCAGCACCGGGTAATCTTTAATCATTTGCTCCGTGCGGCCGCCGCGGTGCGGAAATTCCCAGGGATCCTTGGTGGCATTTACATAGTCTTTTACGTGTTCAATATCACGACCCCGTTCCAGCATCAGCACTTTCAGTCCTTTTTCGGTTAATTCTTTGGCGGCCCAGCCGCCGCTGATACCAGACCCGATCACAATAGCATCATAGGTATTTTGATCGGTTGCTTTGTTGTTGATGTTGGTTGAATCTCCGGGCATATTCGTTATTTTATTAAGTATTCAATTTTTTATTACCCTGTCGTTGTTGCTTTTTATGTTCAGCAGCTGCTTACTACAGGTTTCCTTTCTTCAATTCACTCACCGCATGGTCTGCTGCACGGGCTGTAAACGCCATATAAGTTAACGAAGGATTCTGACAGGCGGCCGACACCATAAATGAACCATCGGTTACAAATACATTGGGTGCATCCCAAACCTGGTTGAATTTATTGAGCACCGAAGTCTTGGGATCTTTACCCATGCGGGCAGAGCCCATTTCATGTATGCCACGGCCCAGGGTACCATCGCCTTCCCAGCCGCTTACATTTTTAACGCCGCCTACGGTCAGCATTTCAATGGCATCATTCAGCATATCCTTTCGCATTTTCTTTTCATTTTCCTTGTATTCCACATCAAACGCCAGTACGTTCAATCCCCATTTATCCAGTCGCTGTTTGCCGCCTTTATCGGCTACGGGGCGCATGCCTAAATCTTTTCCGGTAACAGGATCTTTGAATGCTTCCATCTTATCACCATACAGCGTTTTATCAATATAAATACGGTTATCGTGGTAAGGAAGTGTTTCACCAAAGCCACCAAAGCCCATCGACCAGGTGCCGGGTTCTGTCATGGCGTCTTTAAAGGCTGCACCAATATTCAGTTCTGCAATATCTGAGCCCCAGCCCTGGCGGCTGGCGCCACCCTGGTAGCCAAAGCCACGCAGGTAATCGCGTTTATCGCCAAACAGGTTCCGGTACCTTGGAATATAGGGACCGTTCGCCCTTCTGCCGAAATAATACTTGTCCTGGTAACCTTCTACGGTTCCGCCGGCGCCGATGCCCAGGTGGTGATCCATAATATTATGTCCCAGTTCGCCGCTGCTGCTGCCCAGCCCGTCGGGCCAGATATCAGTAGCAGAGTTCATGAGTATCCAGGCAGAATTTAAGGTAGATGCATTTACGAAAATGATCTTTGCATTATACGTATATGTTTTGTTGTTTTCGCCGTCCAGCACTTCTACGCCGGTAGCTCTTTTTTTATCCTTATCATATAAAATTTTTGTGACGATGCTCCAGGGGCGCAGGGTTAAATTACCGGTTTTCCTGGCGGCGGGCAGGGTAGACGACTGTGTACTGAAATAAGCGCCAAAAGGGCATCCCAGCCAGCATTTATCGCGATACTGACAATTGGTTCTTCCCTCATGCGCCACCGTTAGGTTGGCGCTGCGGCCCATGATAATGCGGCGGAAAGATTTGGGGTCATAATGTGCATTCATGCGGGCGGCCACATCTTTTTCTACACAGTTCATATCCATGGGCGGCAGAAATTGTCCATCGGGCAATTGGGGCATGCCTTCATGCGCGCCGTTGATACCGGCAAATTTTTCGGCATGATCATACCAGGGGGCTATTTCATTGTATCGTACGGGCCAGTCGATGGCGATTCCTTCTTTACCATTGGCTTCAAAATCGAAGTCGCTCCAGCGGTAGCTTTGGCGGCCCCACATCAGCGAGCGGCCACCCACGTGGTAACCACGGAACCAGTCGAAGCGTTTAATTTCTGTATAGGGGCTGTCTTTATCGCTGCACCAGTAATCGAGGTTGGTTTCATTTAAGGGATAATCCCTTTTTAAGACGGGATAATCTTTTATCATCTGTTCGGTGCGGCCACCACGGTGCGGAAAATCCCAGGGGTCCTTGGTGGCGTTTACATAATCTTTAATGTGTTCAATATCGCGGCCGCGTTCCAGCATAATCACTTTAAGTCCTTTTTCACAGAGTTCTTTTGCGGCCCATCCGCCACTGATGCCGGAGCCAATAACAATTGCGTCGAATGTATTATCTGCCATAATAATTATTTACACGTGAAGGATATATTTGAAGTGTTTACAGTACACTTATTAAAAATTCCAAAAGAGTAGTACGATAAGGTTCCCGCGGTATTAAATATCACAGATTTTAACAGCCTGTTTCAAGGAAGCAATCTTGTCTTTTGCTTCGGTGCCGATGGGTATAAATTCCTGCGCCACGTAGTCTTTAAAGCCGGTATCCAGTATGGCTTTCATAATAGCAGGGTAATACAGTTCCTGGGTATCGTTTATTTCATGCCGGCCTGGTACCCCACCGGTATGGTAATGACCAAAGTACTGGTGGTTGTTTTTAATGGTGCGGATCACATCGCCCTCGTCTATCTGCATATGATAGATATCGTACAGCAGTTTAAAGTTTTCCGAACCGGTGCGTTTGCAAAGTTCCACGCCCCAGGTGGTACGGTCGCACATATAATCTTTGTGATCTACCTTGCTGTTCAGCAATTCCATCTGCAGGGTAACGCCGCTTTTTTCTGCCAGGGGCAGGATTTTCTGCAGGCCTTCCGCGCAGTTTTTAAGACCGGTTTCATCGTCCATGCCATTGCGGCTGCCGCTGAAACAAATCACATTCTTATAGCCGGCTTTCACCATCAAAGGAATAACATCTGTGTAGGATTTAATCAATTGTTCATGGTATTCTTTGTTATTGAAGCCATTTGTTAAACTAACTTTTCCGTCTATATAACACATGGAACTGTAGATACCGTATTTCTGTATGGTGGGCCAGTCTTTGGGGCCCAGCAGGTCGATGGCATTGAACCCGATTTTTTTAACGGCCTTGCAGAGATCATCGAGCGGTATGGTGCCATAACACCACTGACAAACGGAATGGTTGATATTTCCCTTGAATTTCACGGTAGATTCGTTTTCTGAGGCTTCTGCAGCAATAGCGGGTATCATGGAAGATGCACCGATGGCGGCGGTACCTGCTAACATGTTTTTAAGTGCGGTGCGTCTGTTCTGTTTGTCTGGCATAGAAATCGTTTGGTAATTTACTGAAAATGCTTCAAACCGCTTATACCGTTTGTACGATTACCTTTTTCTGTTTCTGAGAGCGTTTGTACAGGAACAGGGCTGCAAAAGCAAGGGTTAACACCATCGGTATAACCGAGGTCACGTTAATGATATCCTGGCCCGCTTCGGCAGGCGTTTTACTTTGCTGCAATTTATCATAATAGCCTCCCATGAATATCAGGTACAGCGATACGGCAAACATTCCTGCACCGCCCATAAAGTTGAGCCCTACAGCGCCCGTTTCCGGCAGGTTTTCTGATACAAAACCCAGCATCGTGGGCCAGAAATAACAAACGCCCATACCAAAAACAATCGCACCCAGTATTAGCATATTACCGGTTGAATGCCCCAGCAAGTATAAGCCCGCGAAGGCTAGGATGGCAGAACCTAATAAAACACCCGAGGGCGAAAGGCGGTGAACAATTGGACCGGCAAAAGCGCGGCCAATGACCATAATGCCCGTTTCAATGGTCAGCAGCAGTAAGGCATTATCGGTAACGTTTTTCAATAATACGTCTATCCACTGGCCGGTGAACAATTCAGTGATGGCTGTTCCCAGCATTAAAACGATCATAATAAGAAACAGGGGCTTCAACAGCGACCTGTACATTTTTGAAGCGGATACACCGCTTGACACTCTTTCTGTAACAGGAAAGGTTAAGCGCAAAAATAAATACCCGTATACAGCAGTTGGTATCAGCATCAGGCCTACCAGGAAACGCCAGTTCTCAACAATCTTTGTAATGCCGTCGGCACCCAGGATCTCTTTTCCAAAAAAATGCACTATCAGGGTTCCTATAACGATACCCCCGGGAAACCAGAGATGAAAATGATTCAGCTTTGTTGTCTTATTGGTGGTATAAAGGCTTGCCACCAGCGGATTACAGGCAGCTTCTACCGTTCCGTTGCCCATTCCGATTAATAAGGTGGAGATAAACAGGGGCCAGAATCCCTGCGCTGTTATGGTGAGTATAATTCCCAAGGCATGAAAAATAAATGCGCCAACCAGCAATTTCTTCATACCTATAATATCTACTATCAGTCCGCCAATTACAATGGCTAACGGAAACCCCCAGAAAGCAGTGCTGGTAATAATGCCGATCTGCTCCTGGGTTAATGAGAACTGGCTTTTCCAGGTTGTTAATAAACCAGCGCGGATGCCGAATGAAAGAGAAGTCACAAGCAAAGAGGTGCAACTGGCGAGAAAGAGTTTATCTTTCTGAATGTTTGGTAGCATATCGTTTAAAAAATTTTGTTGGTTAGCAGCCTGGTCTAAACCTCACCCTGCCCTCTCTAATAAAGAGGGAGAAAGAATGTTTCGCTAAATGCGGAGCTAAATGTAATTTTTATTTTTTATAAATACCAGCTTACAAATTATTTTTCTCCTACTTTTTTTGAAAAGAACTTCTTACTTTTCCTGTCACATTCTTCAAAATAGAAAGATAGCCGAACCATATTAAAAAAAATTAATTCTCAAATACAATGAACAGAAAGTTAAGAATGGGAATGATAGGTGGTGGTAAAGATGCGTTTATAGGCGCTGTTCACCGCCTGGCGGCCAATATGGATGGACTGATTGAAGTGGCCTGCGGCGCATTGAGCATCAACCCCGAAGTGGCCAAAGAATCGGGCCATATGCTTTTTTTACCTGAAGACAGGATCTACCTTACTTACGAGGAGATGATAAAAAAAGAAGCGGCATTGCCGGCCGATAAACGAATGGATTTTGTAACCATTGTTACACCCAATTTTGCACATTTTGCACCAGCCATGATGGCACTGGATAATGGATTTCATGTAGTGATTGAAAAACCGATTGCCTTCACTTCAGACGAAGCAAAACAATTAAAGAAAAAAGTGGAAGAAACCGGTTTGCTGCTTTGTCTTACCCATACTTATTCCGGTTACCCCATGGTGAAGCAGGCAAAAGCCATGGTAAAAGATGGTGTACTGGGCAAGATCAGGAAGGTATGGGTTGAATACCCGCAGGGATGGCTGAGCAAGATGAGTGAACGCGAAGGCAATGCCCAGGCAGCCTGGAGAACAGACCCCAAGAAAAGCGGTAAGAGTGGCGCCATGGGCGATATTGGTACCCATGCCGCGCACCTGGCAGAATACATTACGGGTTCAAAAATTACGCAGCTGTGTGCCGACCTTAATATAATGGTAGCCGGCCGTGCGCTGGATGATGACGGCAATGTATTATTGAAATTTGATAACGGTGCCGCCGGTGTGTTAATGGCCAGCCAGGTAGCGGCCGGAGAAGAAAATGCCTTAAAAATACGCGTGTATGGAGAGAAAGGCGGCATTGAATGGTTTCAGCATGAACCCAATACCCTGCTGGTAAAATGGCTGGACCAGCCCACGCAGATACTAAGGGCCGGTGGCAATTATGGCGACAGGCTGAGTACTTATGCCACGCACAATGCCCGCACACCGGGCGGTCATCCGGAAGGTTACCTGGAAGCGTTTGCAAATATCTACCGCAATTTTGCTTTAACCCTGTCCGCAAGGATTGACGGCACAACGCCGTCAAAGGAAATGCTCGACTTTCCGGGTGTGGAAGATGGCGTGCGCGGTATGGCATTCATAGATAACGTGGTGGCATCAGCGCAGAGCGATAAGAAATGGTGGGATTACCAGGTGTAGTCGTGAGACGTGAATCATCAATCGTGAGTGGTGAAGTTTTGCGACAACTGAGTTATAC
>CAXTMV010000044.1:0-27107 GCA_964245425.1 uncultured Flavihumibacter sp.
TCTTTTATGTTTTTCCAGCTGGCTGTTTGCCTGTTCCGGCGTCATTACGCCGTTCGCGGCGGGATCGGGCAGCACCGCCGTCCGCGAATTGTTAAAAGGAAATGACAGTCCGCTGTCGGATGTATATTCAGCGCTATTGGGAGATATATTGTTACAACGGGCTTTCCATTCGTCGATGGTAAGGGGCTTGTCGGATAGAGAAGGATCCAGTATCATTTGCTGGATAGATCCGTCCGGCTGCTGCACCGGCACCTGCGGCGCAACATGATATCCCCAGGTTACCTGGTGCGCAGGATCCGGAAATGTGACGGGTGTACCGTCGGCATTTACCGGGTGCAAATTGCCTGCATACCAGAATTTCTGGCAGCTCACGCCATTTTTTTCCATATCGTCGCACATACTTCTTGCCCTGGCATAGCAGCAGTCTACGGGGTAATTGAACGGTATATCCGTCTGTTTAAATTTATCCATGTATGCCTGGGCCTGGTCGGGCGTCATGGCGCCGGCCGGCAGTGGGCAGGTTTGACCGGGCTTGCAAACGGGGTCTGAGCTGAACAAAGAAGTGATCGCATGCCAGATGTCTTCTGCTATTTCTACAATTGAATCAATCAGTCCCATTTTATTGTGGTTCAGCCTTTCTAAAAAAATTATCCAGCAGTTTTTCCTTGGCCTCTTCCCTTGCCGTTCTCAGGTCGAGTTTCAGGAACTTATTTGCCGGTTGTTCAATAAAATCCGCGCCTTTTACAAAATTCAACAGTATAAATTTAACGATTGCGCTTTGGGCATATATTTTCAGTTCGATGGCCTTATCAAAATATTTGCCTGCGAATTCTTCCACTGGCATATTCATCAGGTTCAATTGCCCGACAGTAAATTTTTCCTTAAAAAATACAGTGGCCTGATCGATCAATTTTTTCTTTTCTGCCTGCCCGATGGCATCAAGCTGTTCATTGGTTATCGTAAGCATAACTGGTCTTGTTGGGCATTAATTTTTTCTTGCGCATATTGAGCAGGTGCTGGCATTGTGCGCAAGCATGTCGCCATCTCTTGCCGCTGCTTTTAACGACAATACCTGTCCGAGCTGCTGCTGTACGGCTTCGGGCATGGAAGGCGTGGCGATCACATTTTCCAGGGCTGGGATGGGAATATTGCCCAGGCCGTTACTGGCAGGTATTGCAGGCGCCTTTGTTTGCGGTGCTGATTTTTTATCTGTTTCTTTTGCTTCGGCCTTGTCTACACTGCTGCTGCTACCCGGGCTACCGCCACTACCTGTTTCACCAATCATAACGGTCATGCAACCGAGCATGATGGCGCCTCCATGCATGCATTGGTCGCCCATTCGGGCGGCGGGCTTTCCGCCGATCATAACGCCGGCAGACCCGAGTGCGATAGTGTCAGGGGGGCCGGTGCAGGTACACATATCGCCCATTACTGCTGCCGGCTGGCCGCCGATCAAAACAGTGGGACAACCGGGCCCGGTAATGGGCCCGCCTACATGGGGGATGGGAGGTACCCCTGGGGTTACCATCGGGCACATATGCATATCTCCGATTCTGGCTGCTGGTTTGCCTGGCATTTTTCCGTTATTTTATTTGATCTTCCTACAACAGGCGCTCCCGAATAAAGATCGGGATAAAATTTGTACAGCCATTTTTAATTCAATGCGATCTGGGCTGCTTGCACGGTTACTTTTATACTGGCGGTAACGGAGGTTTGTGCGCTGTCCATTTTTGCTTCTTTCGAACCCTTTATAGAAGCACTTGTACCCTCCATTTTAGCTTCACCACCGCCACCATCTGCTACAAAGCTGGCATCACGGCTTTCCATCGTTGCTTTCTGATCCGCATTGATGGTTATTTTCTTACCAGTGATATTGATGGTGCCGTCTTTTTTCAGTTCAATCTTTGCATCGCCGCAGGTCAGCACCAGGCTGTCTGAAGCGGTCACATTGATATTGCCGCTGCCATCTATTTTCATATCGTTGCCTTTGGCGTCGGCCACATGCACGCTCCCTTCTTTGTCATTCATCACAATCATATTACCGCTCCGGGTCTGTAATGCTTTCACATCATTTCCATCGTTGGCAAAACTAGTTTTTGCTTTGCCATGGTATACGGTTCCAACGATATAAGGTTTTACAGCACTATCGCCTTCAAAGCCCGTAATGACTTCCTCCCCTATTTCAGGGATAAAAAACATGCCTTTCTGGTCGCCGCCGTGCGGGCTCGTAACACGAAGCCAGGGAGACTTTTCGGATTCTTCCATCCAGTGAAACCGAACCCTTACCCGCCCACGCCCTTTGGGGTCAAAATTATCGGTCACCAGTGAACTTTGGGTTTCACAGCGGGGTTCACCGGGCATATTTATCGGCGGCATTTTAACACTGAGGGGTATGGCGGTAAAATCGTTGGTATAATTACCCTGGCCATCGCAGTGATGGGTAATGGAGGTAATGGTATAGTCCCCATAAGTTTCCTTTGAGTTATCGTACACATTGGTGCCCTCTATATTTGCAGAGCCGCCCAATTGCAGGGAGGCTTGCGTGCTGCGGCCTGAAAACTGAACCATTTTGCTGCCTTGCATGGCAGCTTTTATATTGATATGATCATCCAGCTGTTTCTTGTTTGTCAGAAACTGGTTATGCCACTGTTTGGGTGTGGTGCTGTAAAAATGTTCACTCTGCTGCAAGGTGAATTTTCCCAGATCGTTCAGGCCGGCCTTTTTATCAATCCCGCTGGGCGAGCTATGGTATACTTCCGTATTCATATAGTCATAGGCCATCATATCGAAATTGGCGGGCCTAACGTGGAGCGACATCTGAAAATTAGAAAGATCCTGTCCGTATTTTAATTTCACCTTGGATCCCTGCGGAGCACCCAAAATCAATTTCTGTCCGTCGTAATACAACCATTCGCCATAAGAACCTGCCAGCCGGTTCAGGAATTGCCAGGCCGTTTCTTTGTACTGCACGGTATAGGAAAGCGTTTCGCCATAAGCCGGCGATATTTTAGGCTGCAGCAGGTTTTGTGGAAAGGGCTTCAGCACATCCTGTGCAATATTTTTAACTGCTTTTTTTTCCCAGGTCTGGCAATGCGCCCCGTTATCAAGCAGTACGGTAGGGCTGTAGCCGCCAATGATAATATCGCCGGCGTAGCCATTCTGCCGGGCAGCTTCTACCTGCGTTACTACGCCGGCAAATTTAAAGTCGCCCTGCCCTGCTTTTATTTGTATAGAAATATTGCTTCCGATCATCTTCTTGGAAGCATTGAATAAAGTGCCTTTCCCATCTATTGCCTCTGCTGGGCATATGAGCCGGAAAGTATGGTGATCAAAAATATTCTGTGTAATGGTGAGCGAGGAAAAATGCGGGACGGCTTTGCCATCGATATCAATTGTCATACAGATTGTTTTTTTCCATAAAAAAGAGATTGTCTTTTATGGATGTTAGAAGATTTGCCAACGCTAATTCTGTCCACTTTTCACATTTGAATAGATATCATTCACTGCACCGCTGAGGCTTTTCTGGTTGATGCCAAGCGATCGCAGTTCCGGATGGTCGCTCAAAAATTGCGACAGTGTTTGCTTTTCAATTTTTTCAGGCGCATAGGGTTTCATGGTTACCCCCAAATATTTTTTTGAAGCCTCTCTGATCTTTTCCATAAAAAAGAGGCTGGTCGTTTCATCCGTTAAGCCGCCCCGCATGGAACTGCGTACAAGGCCATGGGTATCGTCTAGCATTTGCCGGAAGATCAATTCAATATCGCCGGCGGAAATGGTCATCAGCTGCCGCCGCTTGTAGAGCTTGGCGTCGGGGCTGTTTACTTTTTCAGATAGCACCCGGTAAAGGGTACCCAGGTAATCATAAAACAAATCCCGCCTTAAAAAGGGGTAATCCGGTCGGTGCGAATCGCGTTTGTGTCCGAGGCTGTCGTTGGTAAAACATTCCGGGCCGCCGGCGGCAACCGTGTATAATTTTATTTCATTCCCCATAATGCTATGGGCAAAAGTGTCTCCCAGGCGGTGCAGGAGCAGGCCAAATTCGAGCGACAGGGGATTTTCTTTCAGCAATAAATCAGCAGTGAGGGTACGTTGTTTTTGCGAACTGGTATTGTCCTGTTTTTTATCAGGCAAAGAGTGAAGGCCAAATTCAATAACATAACGCCAATGGTTGGGCACTTCTACTTTGGAGCTGTTCAAATCAAATTCGTTCCAGCCTACGCATTGGTTGATATGCATGTTGGCGGCATCCAGCCAGCCTACTTCGTCTGGCATCTGCGCCAGCAGGGCGTGCTGGTAAGCTACATCTTCTGCAAACCCTACGGCAAGCGATGTGAAATAGACAGTATAATAGTGCCCTGATTCTTCCATAACCGGTTTTTATTGCCATGAACATTCTTTATAACTGCCAGGCCGCCTTCTACCATGTATACAGTTAAGCGGTTCTTACACGCCCTTACCTCTTGCGCCGGTACTTTTATTGCCCCACTGGTCGGTATAGGTGATAATATCGGTGGGCCAGTCGTTGTAAAACTCAATATCATTTAATTTCAGTCCGTGTGCGCTAAGGGTGAGGTGTACCTGCATGGGGCGCTCGCCGGTATGGTCAAATGTTTCATAAAAATCCACGCAGAAAGCATCTTTGAATTCGAGGGTTTTCAGCTTACTGAACATATCGATCCGGAAGAAAGTAATGACGCCGCTTTTAACCTGGGTGGGGTTTACCATCCATTCAAACAGATCCGTGGTGCCGGTGCTTTCTACCAACAGGTCAATTTTACCACCGGTTGGTGTGCCGGTGGGCAAGCCCGTGCGATCGGTCACCTGCATAAACCGGTAGCCGCAATGCAGCACATTCATTTCTTCGGAGTCTAATTGTAATTTGGCTGTAAAAGACATAATAAAAAATTAAAATGATCCAAGATCTTAATAAGCTGGCAGCGTAAAAATAAAGAACAAAATTAAACGGGCAGACTGACGGCTGCCCGTTTAAAGAGGGTTATTTTATCCACTCGTTGGTGTGTGTGCCGGTACCCAGCGTAATTTCTTTGGCACTGATCGTGAAGGTTTCTGAAATA
Organism: uncultured Flavihumibacter sp.; assembly: GCA_964245425.1. Classification (GTDB taxonomy): domain Bacteria; phylum Bacteroidota; class Bacteroidia; order Chitinophagales; family Chitinophagaceae; genus JACMLD01. Next base: position 5,076 of record CAXTMV010000044.1, read on the forward strand.
GGATTGTCTCCTGTGTGATCGAAGTTCTCTGTGTAATCCACCAGATACGCTTCTTTAAATTTCAGCTCCTTCATGGTAGCGTCTGAATCGCGTTTCAGGAATACGACAGATCCGTCTTTTCTTTCGAAACTGTTGCACATCCATTCGAAGAAAGTAGTATCCTCATTGCCTTCTATGGTAACGGTAATTTTTCCACCGCGCGTAATAGAAGAAGGACGGCCGGTTGCGTCGGTTTCCTGTTTGAGAGTGTAGTGGCAGGCTAAAACTGTTGGCTTTTTGCCAGCCACGTTCAATGTTGCTTTGAAAGACATAAAAAAAGGGATTTAAGATGAAAAAAATGGTATGATACTGATGAAAAAAACGTTTAGATACCACACAACACATCACATAGCAATAACTGGCAGGTAGTTGCTGCTTTACTGGCTTCTTCATTGCTGGCCATTTACGGCCAGCCACTAACAAGATGCGGGATGGGCGGTTTTCCGGAAGGCTATTATCATTCTGCAGGCGCAGGTCAATTGCTGCGCGTTCATGTCAAACCAAAGGTAAAAAGGCTTTGTTTTACAGTCAACCGTTTTTACACTGATTGTTTGCCCGTACTTATACTTATTTATCCTGTGCATATTCGGATGACCAGTCGTTACCGTCATCGCCTTTCTGTCCTTCCAGCTTTATCAAAAAGGTCTTAGCCGGAAAATAGGGCTTCATATGAATATCCAGGTAGATCTTGTCTTTCTGAACAGGGTCCTGCTCAAATCTACGGATGGTAAAGGTCTCAATCAATTTATTCGGGCCGGTAATGCTGTCAAGGAATTTTACAATTTGTCCATTCAATTCTTTGCGCGTATTGGCGGTAAAGTTTTCAAAAGCGCGGCGGTTCAGAAAATCCATCATCACTTTGGCTACATAATCGAACACACGTACCACAGAATAGGTCTGCAGGCCGAGGTTGTCGCCATTGAATAATGTTTTGGCAGAGAAGGCCATTACCTTGCCATATTCTTTTACCATGGGTACCAGGCCCAGTTTTTCGAGGCTGGCAATTTCACTTTTCTTCAGATCAAAACGAACTCCGTCTACTTCATTCATGCCGCCATGTTTTTTACCGGCTGTTACCTGCGACATCAGGGTATTGTAAATCTTACCCGCCAATGCCCCGGCAGGTGGAACAAACAGGTCTTCTTCTTCGCCCACTTCGCTGAATTTGCCCCGGCCTACCAGCCAGTTACAAGACATCATTACATTGGAGCGGTACGTATCGCCACCCGTCAGGTTGGCCGCTTCAAAAAGCTCCATCACATCATCGGGTGCTTCCAGGTCTTCAAAATCCGTTACCAGCATAATTTTATTTTCATAGGCAATTTTAGCCCATTTCTCTACCACCTTGTTTGAGCCCAGGTAACCGGGCAATACCAGCAGGCTGTAATTGTTACGCAGATCCAGGCGATCATAATTGTCTACCAGTTCCGTCTGTATGGCATCTATAAACCGCGTATTATCCAAATCCTTCAATTGGTCGGGCTCAACATTGATAATGGAAACATTCTTCAGCTTAGTGCTTTCGGTATTTTTATAAAACAATGCTACCGAGCGGTAAGAACGCTCCAGCTGCTGCGTACTTTCAATGGCAGATTTCAGGTTTTTCTTCAAGACCTGGTCTGCCAGATCTGATTTCTGCTGGCAGGTATCTATCATGGCAGACAGGTCGTCCGACCCGTTCAACACTTCACTCCACCACTGAAGTGCTTTCTTGAGTGCATCACGCTCTGCTTTCTTGGAAGACTCTTCCAGGAATATTTTTTTCCTTGCTTTGCGTTCGGGGTTGATATTCTGCACGGCATCGATGGCTGTTTCCAGCAAATCAAAACCACCGAATTTCTCCAGCAGTTTTACACTATTGTCGAGTACCTCTGCAGGCTTGTCGATACTTTTTACCGCTTCCTGAACCTTGGACTGTAATTCTGCAGTTTTTAATTGTTCCTGCGCCATATTAAAAAAGATTAATCGCTAATGAATATAATTGTTACGAATGATTAGGACTGATGCACTGCCCCGGCTGTGTACAAACAGGTAATTGTTTATTTAGCCTGGTCGAGCTCTTTTATCAGCGCATGCAATGCATTGATAAACGCTTCTTTGGTTTCACCGTTCGACAGTGCCTGTTTAAGCTGTTTATTTGTTTTCAGCTGCTTGATGATCTTCTGGTACTGTTCTTTTTTCATTGCCAGGTCGCTGATAAAACTGCTTTGCGCCGTGATGCCTTTTACACCAAAGTCGCCGAGGTTTTTAAAATGAAGTGCTTCTTTTTTAGAGGCGCCTTCTTCATCTTCAAAATCGACTTCCACCTTGGGTTTGAAGTGGTCGAACACTTGCTCAACGGTAGACAGCCCTTCTACGATCTCGGGCCTGGTAGGCGCATTCGCCGTTAGTTTTTCCGCCATCAGTACGCGGGTCATCGGTATATCCGCAAACGCTTCAAACGCTTCGGTTTCGGCTACTACACCGCCGATACTATATTTTTCAACAGCCATGACAATTAGAATTTAGGTGAATGAATAAAGTTCTGAACAATTTTTATAAGCAGTCCGGGAATGCCGGCTTTTCAACTTAAATATAAATACAATTTATGAGACTCGGCAGTGTAAAAAATCACCTTCCCGCCCAAAAAGGGCCGTTCCGTTTATTTTTTTACCTGCCACACCAGCTCCTCTTTTTCGTCTGTATCCAATGTAACCGTACTGCCGGGGCCTATTTCCCCGCTGATGATTTTCCTCGACAGCGGCCTGCGCAATTGCGACCGGATAACACCGGTAAGCGGTCTCGCGCCATATTTGGGGGTAAACCCCATCTGTGCCAGCAGCGACCCGGCTTTGTCTGAAATAGAAAGAGCAATACCCTGTTTATCCAGCGCCGCATACAGCGATTTGAGCTGTACCCGCAAAATATTCTGCACCATTTCTTCTGTCATTGGCGCAAAGGGAACAATTTCTGTTAACCGACCGAGGAATTCCGGCCGGAAATGCTGCGACATGATCTCCATCAGCTTATTTGAAGACGGCACTTCTCCCCCGTTAAAGGAATCTACCACATACTGGCTGCCGATATTGGAAGTGAATATAATGACAGCGTTTGAAAAATCGCCTTCCTTGCCCAGTTTATCATGCAACTTGCCTTCGTCCATTATCTGTAGAAAAATATCGAATACAGATGAGTGCGCTTTTTCTATTTCATCGAACAATACAACAGAATAGGGTTTTTGCCTGATTTTGTTTACCAGCAGTCCGCCTTCCTCATACCCTACATAGCCCGGCGGTGCACCATATAACAAGGCTGCGGAATGCTCTTCTTTGAACTCAGACATATCAAAGCGGATCATGAAAGATTCGTCCTGGAACAGAAAATTGGCCAGGGTTTTGGTCAGTTCTGTTTTACCGGTTCCGGTAGGGCCCAGGAAAAAGAAAGAGCCGATGGGCTGACCGGGTTTGCTTAATCCCGATCTGGATTCCAGTACCGCTTCTGAAATGGTTTTGATGGCGTGGTCCTGGCCCATCACACGTTGTTTCAGCACGCCTTCCATATTCAGCAGCCGCTCGCGTTCCTGTGTTTGTACTTTACCGATGGGAATACCGGTTTTATAGGAGACAATGGCTGCCACATCACTTTTTTCAAGGGTGATATGTTTGTTTACCGCAGCTGCCTGTAAGGCGTGCAATGCGTCGGCAATGTATTTTTTCAGCAGTTTTTCGTCGACCATTTTTGTTGGGTCGTCTTCATTTTCAAAGTAGCTCCACAAAATCGGGCTGAGCTTATTTTTCATTTGTAACTGCAGCCATTGCCATTCTTCCAGGCTATGGGGCGTTGCGCCGGCTACTGCGTCGGCGGCATCCCATTCATCGTACTGGGCTTTAAAAGCATCCAGGTCGGGGCCACCGGTATCATTTATCATGCGCAGGGCGGCCATCGACCGGTCTGCTAAATCGATGGCAGCATCCGGAAGCCGGCGATCTTTAATATATCTTTTGGCCAGCCGGATGGTTTCCTTGATGGTGTCTTCCGGAACAGCCAGTGCATGGTGTTTTTCAAAATGGGGCATGATGGCTTTCATCATGTGAAAACAGGTGCTGGCCTCCGGCTCTTCCACTATCAACTGCTCAAAGCGGCGGCTAAGGGCCTCATCTGTTTCAATGTATTTGCGGTATTCATCCAGGGTGGTAGCACCGATTAGGGTGATCTCTCCCCTGGCCAGTTCTGGTTTCAGCATATTTACCGCACCACCGGCAGACCCGTTCTTATCAATCAGCACATGTATCTCGTCTATAAAGAGAATGGCCTTGTCGAACTGTTTGATCTCCGTAAGAATGCTTTTCAGGCGATCTTCTATTTCACCTTTGTACGAAGCACCTGCGATCAGGGCACCACTGTCCAGTTCAAAAATGCGGGCATTGTATAAATGTTGCGGAACTTTCTGCTGCAGGATGGCCAGGGCAAAAGCATCCACCAGCGATGATTTACCAACGCCGGGCTCTCCTACTATCAATACATTGGGTTTGGAACGGCGGCAAAGAATTTCCGACATCATGCGTACTTCTTTGTCGCGGCCAACAATGGCATCTACCTTTCCTTCTTTTGCCGACAAGGTTTTGTCTACGCAATATTTCATCAGGGCCTGGTGACCGGCTTTTGGTTTTTCGCCGTTGGAGGGAACCGAATGCTTGCCCAGTACGGATTGTATTTCCTGTGTATCGGTAACAGACTGCAATAATTCTTCGCGCCGCAAAGGCAATGTTTTCAGCTGTTCAAAAGTAAAACCTACACCGGGCGTACAGATGGCGGCGAGTACATGGAGGGGCTCGATAAAATCTTTCATGAATTTAAGCCGGATATTGTCGGCTTCGTTCATAACTTCTTCTACCATCCGGTCACCGGTAATAGGGTCGGCCGGCGAAGGTGTTTTATGGAGGCCTTCGATCCTTACTTCGGCCCATTCTTCAATATAATAAATGTCTTTGTCTAAGGCTTTAAGCAGGGGTTGCATGCCTGCATCTTTGTGTATAAGCGCTTTCAGCAGGTGTGCCGGGCCAAAAGAAGCGTTCATATTTTCTTTTGCAATGGCCTGGGCTATTTTTATCACCCTTTTTGCGTCTTCGGTCAATGATATGTCTTGTGCTACAGCTGGCATAACAATAGTTAAATTTTAATTCCTAAAATTCTTTTTTGTCTTTCAACCACCACATTCATGGTAAGAATGTGGTTGGTTTCTTTGTCGGTAACCGGTATTACCTTGAGATCTTTTATTTTTTTCTTCATGTCCTTCAGCTGGTCGCACAATTTGGTAAATGACATCACCTCATTATTCAGTGTTACCTGGATACCTAGTTGACCACCCAGGTATTCTGAAAAGTCTTCTGCTTTTTTCTGGCCATCCGCTACCTGCAACAGCATGGCTTTTAATTGATCATTGGTAAGCGCCGGAGCTTTCGGTTTTTCTTTCACCTCTTCTTTTTTAACAGGATCTACTGTGGGTATCTTCAGGGGATCGGTGTGCGGTGTCGCAGCAATAATAATGGATGGAGGTGGCAGCGGGCGCGGAACATCCGCTTTCTGTTTAAGAGCAGCTTTTTCCGCCTGTTTGTCTATTACCATAATGGAATAAGACTGAACCAGGTCGCCCCGATCATTGATCTTAAGCGTTACTGTTTTACGGCCCGGAACGGTATAGGTATATACGGGGTTGCGGGTAACGGCGTCGATGCTGTTGGTTTGGCCAAAGCGCCATTCCCATTTAGTAGCCGCTGAATTATCCGCAAATTTGACCGGCACATTAATATAGGCTGTATCGCCCGGCTCGGAGCTAATCATCGGTTGCAGGTTGGTATTTACAATCACCTTGGCCTCGGTAATATATATGTCCTGAAAATCTGAGCATTCTCCGTTCACCATTACGGAAACGGTATACTTTCCCGAACTTTTATATTCATGGTTGGTAATGGAAATCTCTTCATCTTTTGACGTACCATCGCCGAAATTCCAGGAGAAACTCCTGCCTTGCTGGGTAACAGCGTCGAAACGAATGATATTCCCTGATACCAGCGTGGTACTTTTTACGGCAATCTTTACCGGCATACAGGGTGTACTGGCGGCAAACCGAAAAGCCATTATCAATAATGACAGGAGGCAGAGCGCTGCCATGGAAAAAAATACCCGTTCATCCAGGCGAAAAAAGGAGGATTTCTTAGTCATGATCAGGAATGTAATTTATATTATACCGCATTTAACGGAACAAGTATTCTGATGGCGGATAAAGGAAGTTTACCAGGGAAGCTGCGTGGTTTTCCGGGATTGGAATGCCAAGATAGCAAATAATTCCTGAAGGCAAGAAAGGTATATGTACGTTTTTCCACCGTTTTTATACCCTAATTTTTGACTTTATTTGACTTATTTTTGCCTGGCAACCTTTATTTCCTGTATCATTAACCTGTTTTTTTATGACGCTCAGATTTACCTGCATTTGCGGTGTTTCAATCCTGCTGCTTGCTTCCTGCAGTACTTCCAAAAAAGCCAGTCAACCGGTCAGCCAGGAAATAGTTGTCAGTACGGCACCCGCCGGCACTGCTCCTGTTCCATTGAAAGATTATGATGCCCTTCAGAAAAAATATGCCAGCTACCTTAAAATACAACCCGATCAAATATCCAATATACGCCTTTACCAGTTTATAGACGAATGGCTGAATACGCCTTATCTCTGGGGCGGCACCACCAAACGGGGTGTAGACTGCTCATCCCTGATACAACAGTTGCTGCAGGATGTTTATAGTATCACCATCCCGCGCACTTCGGTGGACCAGTTCTTTGCCCAATGGATCGACAAGTTCGGTTCTACCCAGTACCTGTCTGAAGGCGATCTGGTTTTTTTCAGGACCAACAAAGAAAAAATAGTTTCGCATGTGGGTCTTTACCTGGGCAACCGGATGTTCGTCAATTCGTCTTCTTCAAAAGGTGTAAGCATTGCCAACCTCGACGACCCCTACTGGCGCAGAATGTATGTAGGCGCCGGCCGGATAAAAGTGAACATGCTGCCCGGCTACAAAAAGTAATGGCCGGATTTTTGGTCTTCGAATGAAAGCCATGGTTTGTAAACCCAGCCATCCCACCATCTTTCCTGCATTTTCTTTCTGCAACAAACCTATTTTATTTAGTCATTCGTTGATAAGTAAATCGCTGAACAACAGTTTTAAACCGCCGAACGACTGCTGCGGGAACGGCAGCGCTCCGATAGGGCTTCCCTATTCGATAAATCATTTCGCCAGGCCCCGGCCACGCTACACACACGCATCGTATCATAAACGGATGACCAACCGGTAATCTTTGTACCTGGCCATGAGCTGCACCACTTTCCCGGAGCCGAAAAAAAACAATCGTTCAGAAAAAACATTTTTCGTTTTCCTCACAACTACCGGTTTTGTATAACTGACTTCCAATACCAGGGTCTTGCCGGTTGCTTTTTTATACGCATCCGTTTCAACGGCTGCTTTTTCTATATAACCGGTGCCGGCATCATACACAATAGTATATCCATTGTACCCGGTAAGACATTGCCGATCGGCAATCTGTAAACCCGCCTGCATGCCGCTTCCAAATGGCACTATCGTTATTTTTTTTTCTTTCAGCAGGGCTGCCAGCCTGCCCATATTCAGTACCGGCATTTGTTTGTTAGCCGGCAAATCTTTCGGCCGACCGATCATGATTTGCTTATTAGCATTGTCTGCAGATACATAATAAGCATTGTTGCGTAACATCTCCACCGGCCCGATGCTGCAATAAAATTTTTCTTCCTGTAGCAGAAAACTGCTGTTGACTGACTCCAGGACCTTGCCGGGATCATTTTTTGCATACAGTGTCATTGTTCCGGTAAACCGGATGGCTTTCGCCGGATGATAGGCCGTTATTATTTTCTGCACCGCGGCCATCGGATCTGCCTGCGCCCTGGTGGTTAACCACGGCAGGCAAAAAAATAGCATGACCTGCCAGCGATAATTATTTGTCATTTTTCAGGGTGTTTGCATTCGGTAAGAAGCGCGGGATTCCTTGAGTGTCATAATCCCCCTTTCCGTTTCTTTCTTGACCCTTATCAGTATGCCTTCATCGTCATACTCGTAAAAAGTGGCAAAGTTGTTTTCGTCCAGTTCTGCCCAGAGCCGCATACTGTTGTTGTCATATACATAGGTTTTCATCTGTGCATCGAAGGGATGAATTCTTATGTCGTCGAACCAGGCAGTTGATCCGCCGGGAAACAATTGGATCCTGATATCCGTTGCAGCTGCCGGAATGGTAAATACGACTTCTACTTTTCGCCAGCCTTCTACCCTCGGGCCGGCAGACCGGGTATAAAATATCTGACCACCGGTTGTAATATCCACCCCTGCCTTGCCTGTTTCTGTGGGCAATAGCCGCACCTGCCCATCATCATGTATCCAGGCACTTAATAAATACTTTTTCCCCTGCATTGGTTTAAACCCGGTTAGCCTGCCATTGTCTGCCAGCAACATGGTATTTCCGCTGAAACGATAGAGCGGGCCGCTGCTGAAAGGTGCCAGCAGTTTAACCAGGCTCGCATTCGTTCCGGCAGTTACCATCAACGCGTTTTTACCGGTATGGGCATAGCTGGTATCGGGCCTGCAACCGGATGGACTATTTGAAACAGCCGCATGCCAATCAAAGTGACCATCGATATTGCAGGAATCTGTTGCAGGGCAATTGCCAGCGGTCAATGCATAGTCTTCAAAACCATCGAACCCGATTTCTGCATACCCCGCGTTGGAAGCAAGGGCAATTACCTGTGACTGCAGGTATCCAAACCCTGCAGCGCTCAAGCGGTTAAGTACATCTGCATTTTCTATTTCGAAACCTTTTTGGTTAAAAACCGTTTTCTCGCGGGTCTTCACCCAGCCAATATCTTTTACTGACTGCTGCTCCTGCGAAACCCACTCGTTGCCGTTAAAGGTCCAGAAGGGGCTAAACGCAGCATAGGCACCTGATTTCCGGATATCAGTTTTTTCAATGATATCGGGATCGCCCGGTTTTATATAGGGTATCACAGCGGCACGGTCGGCATGGTACACAAAAGTTCTTTGCAACCGCCAGTTGCCGCGCATGCCGTTCATATAAGGATTGATGGCCTTATTGACCGGATTATCACAATACAAACGCGTTATTTTTGGCTTGTATACTGTTTGGGTGGACTGGCATTGAAGCGTGCAGCCGTCATCTGCCATGGCATCGCAGTTAACCGGGTTGAAATCAGCTAGCAGGCCTGTATTATCTGCGTGGTAGTTGAACCGTTTACCCGCCAGGCATTTGGTGCTCCAGATAATATGAACCTGCGGGGAAACACAGGTATTGATTAGAGCCGGCCCTGTTCTGCAACTGGTGCATTCGTTACAGGAGAGACAGGTCTCTGTAAGACAGGCGGCCGTATTTTTATCCGAAAAATCTGCATAGGTATTATTGTATAATTCCACCCCCATAGCGCCGTCGGAAGGAAGATTATTGTTGCTGAAATTCTGTGCCCTTATCAATATCCTGTGCTGCCGGTTCAGTTCCAGGTCAATGGGTTTTACCCGCCAGGTACTGAATGGACTGGCAGTCGTATTGTCGCTGAATTGTTTTCTTGCGGCGACCAGCACATCATCAATATATACTTCAACCAGGTTGTCTGCCCCAAATCCGATAAAAAGGTGCCCTGTATTGCCCGTCTTACTTGTTACATCATTCGAGCCGAGGTAGAAACCGGACCTGATGCCAATCCATTCTCCGCTGTTGGTATAATTGTTATGGATCGTGTGATCGGCCGGCCAGATCGCCGACCGGTTAAGCGGGCCGTCGTAATCGCCTGTTTGCCCTTTTGAACCACAACTATTGCCACCCGGGTTTTTCCACAGCTGCGGGTTGGTGCGCAACAATTGTACAAGCGGATCGTTTGCACCCACGCTGTTCCATTGCGCATAATTTTGGGAAATAAGGGTTCCGCAGGTTGAATAACCGCTATTCTTCACTCTTGCAGCAACCGTGTTGTATCGATATGCCGGCGCAACAGGAACAGAGATGGTCTTAAAACAGGTATTGCTGTCGAGCGTGCTGTATCCTTCCGGGCATTCCCGAACCATTCTCAATTGATTACTTGCCGCCACGGCCCATTCATCATTGTATACACTGGCACCGGCATTCAATATCTTGCTGAAAACGCCGGGATCCAATTTTCCATTCCTGACAGGATTTTCCAGCGACTGTAGTTCACCCACCGACAGCCCCTGCATATTACGTCGGCCAGAGCGGACCAGCACGGCATTTCCGCTGGCGGATACCGGCTGCCCGTCTGCATCTATCAATACCTGCTGTGGCGTTGCGCTGCTGCCAACATTATTGATCCAATATTTTTTGCTCTTCCCGGTATTGTCTTTCATAAGCAGTTCATCTCCCGGTACCAGCCATGGCAGGCCCGGATGCTTTGCTATATTACCGTTACTGGCAGAAAAATTGTTTAATGCCAGGCCCAGGTTTTTACTGGCTGGCCCCATGCCTTTATCATAACGCCAGTGTGCCGGGTAATGAAAACTATATACCGGATCGTCGAATTCATTGGGGGTGCTGGTCAATAACAGCTCTCCGGTGCCCGCATCCCATGCCAGGTTTTGCGTAGTTACCTGTGATCCGTTCTGCCTCCTCGTTACCCGATCTGGGATACCATATTGCTGGATTATCTTGACAGTAGAAGCAGATCTGAAACCTGTATAGCTGGCATTGGGCAATGGCAGTATATCGGGTACCGGAATAACCGCGAATACAAGATAGATGGCATCCGTATTCAGTAGAATATTCAGGCCACCGGTAAAGTTGGTCTGGCTGCGCATATCGGTGTACATTTCCACATCACGACCAATAACAGCACTTTTCACGGTACCGTCTTCCTGCATCACCATCGCTTCATTATTCAATTCTTTTTCCGGTGCCTGATCATCCAGGTTTTTATAATAGTAATCAACGCCGGAGATTTCATAGCCACCCTTAGCGACCACTTTTTCGGATTTGGGTTTTCCCTGCATATCATTCAGTACAATTGTATAGCCTTGTGATAATACCCGGCTATTGTTTTTCCGGATGTTCAATAATTGTAAAATACTGATGCCCCCGAAAGACTGTACGTCGATGGGTGTGTGATCAACGATGGTAGGATAGTCTTTTTCAGTGTAAAATTCGCTCACCGTGTAACCATTGGCACCCACCTGGCCATCTGCGCCCTTATTGCGCACGGTTATTTTACTATAACCAACGGCTGCACCCGGAAAATAAGACTCACAAAGGGGTTCATCAATAAAGTAGGCATTGTCAGGCGCCAGTATATTATTTTGCTGGTATTTATCGGGCTGGTGAAAAGGGTTTTCTTCATTGCCGATCATGGGTTCGTAACTGGCCACGCCGCTCGAAGCGATTACTGTCTGTCCATCGGCCAGGCTCATTTCAGTAGTGTAATCATATTCCAGGCCATAGACAGCTGTATTGGCTGCAGAGGCCGACAGGCTGTTCCATTCATCGCTCATCAGCACTTCTTTGACCCTGCTGCCACCGCCCAGTTTGCCATAGTAAGCGGCACCGGCCATTTGTTTACCACCCCGGTTCGCGGCATCCAGCCTTACCCAGGATTTGTGCAGGTTAATAGCGGGTGCCAGTTTTTTCAGTACGGCCCTTTCGTCGAAAGGGGCCAGTAGTTCGGTAATAGAAGTGATGGCCCCCACCAGTGCTTTAACGAACTGCAGCGGTGCTGCCTCTTCACTTACATTATATCCGGGGTAGAGCAGCCAAGGGGTATGCAGCCGCATGAATTGCCAGGCGGCTTTGGCAATTGGATGATACTGACTGTGAAGAACGCCTTCTCCCGCTATTTTTTTTACTTTTATTTCTGCCATATCGTTGTGACCGGCTGCCAGTTTTACATCGGTTTGTATATTATCAATGTCCAGGTAACCCGATACATAATCATATTTATCTTCCCCGGCTGTCAGCTTTACCAGGGCTTTAAAAAAAAGGTTGCGGCTATACGCATTGTTGCCGCCATCGAAATATTTGTTTATCAATTCTTCAGTGGAGGAAAGCGATTCCGGCAGCTGCACATACACTTTATCTGCGTCGTAATAGCCGGTGCTGTCGTACACCGCGTTGCCGGCACCGGCCATCGGGTACATCTGCATGGCTTTGCGGTTCTGCACATACATGTAATCGTCCGATTCATATTGAACGGTCAGTATGCCACCAGCGGGTGTATAGACCTTGGTTAATTGCCAGAGGGCGGCATCGGTATCAGCGATTGTTTTATCCTGGGTGCTGTAGGAATAATCGTCGTTGTTTACGCCCGGTGGATTGCTGACGGCAGCATCTTTATAATTGCCCCAGCGGTCGTACATTTTCCAGCCATAAGCTTTGTTGAAATTATATTCGAAGCGGTAAGGCTGCAATATGCCTTTTGTATTGCCCTGGTATGTGAAGAAGATCTTTTTTAGTGTAAGCTTACCGCCCTGGTTTTGCAGAATATTCTCCTGGTCTTCAATGGCGCGGGGCTGCCCTGTATTATTCGGGATGACATGGCTATTGTTTACCGAGTCTGAAAAAAGAGAATAATCGTATACAAAATGAACTGTTTTGAGGGGAATGGACGATGTACCGTTGGCATACCAGTCTGCCTTTGCATACAATTTGATTGTTTTCAGGTATTGCTGCCTGTTAGCCTTTGTAACCAGGTCGGTTACCGGTATGCCCCTGGCATCTGCGCCGAGGGCGTCTTCCCGGTTGCCGGTTTCAAAAACGGCCACCATGGTTTTGGATTCGATGGAATGCAGGTACCATAATTCCTTTTTTCCATAAGAATAATTGGCCCGATCGTCGTTCTCATCGCTCTTCAACCCCTGGTTGTAATTGGCCTGGCCTTCGGCATAGGGTGTTCGCCATTGAAATTGACTCGTTTTACGCCAGTAATTGAATTTGATTGCCGTGCCGGGATCGTCGTCTGAAATGCCGTTGCCGGTCAGGTCTGTATAATCTGGTGATAAAATACCTGTTAGTAAAAAAGAGTGTGCGTACCCGGGTATGATTTCTTTACTATAATAATAATCCGTTCCTTTTTTGTTGTTTTGGGATGCATCTGCGGCGCTGTAATTTACCAGGCCCCTTGCGCTTTCTACCAGGTTGTCCGGCCTGCGTGCATCAACACTGAAACTTACATCTTCCTGGTAAGTATTATAAGCAGGCAGGCCATATATTTTGCGGCCACCATTGTCATCTGTAATGGTTATTTCTGCTATATGGTGATCTTTTTTATAGGGCTGTGCAAGCTCGGGCAAACTGCTATCGCAACTATTTAAAACAGGTGTAAAACCCCTGGCCAGCTGGTAATAATCGATCAGGTGTTTATCCAGCCCGGCTGTTTTTACCTGGTCGGCAGTAAGATAGCTGAACGAATTGTTCCGGGTATCCCGCCTGCTCCTGCGTATAGGGGTATTGACATTTTTTTCGCGGTTATCTTTGGCCGTTAGTATGTTTTCCGCAGCCGCGCCGGCAATGCGCCCGGTTGTTTTTACCCTAACGGGCACCTGTGCGCCTATACTGTCATAAATACTCCCGTTTGCCGGCACCAGTTCGCCGGTACGTTTAAAGTAAACGGGTTCAAAATCCGGTTGACTACTATCGCCGCTGCCGGTGAAATTGCCGTATGTATCATACCTGTTCTCATCCGCATACAAAAAACGGTTACCCGATTTCCATTTGCCGGTAACTGTTTCGCTAAGGCTGGCCTGTACATCGCCACCAATTTTAAAACCCGTGCCGCCACCGATTTCCAGGCTGGCCATTCCGGTAACAGCCGTATTGCTGGATTCGTGATCAGAGAAAATACCAGTTCCGCCGCTGAAGGCCCTGTACTGCGCAGAGCCATCCTGTGCATGCGCAGTAAATAAATCAGGCGTAGCTACCGGCACCGGCAGGTTGGGCACATTGTCGAAATACGGAACATCTTTTTCGCGGTTAAAATCCATCAGGCCATGGGTATCATCTTTCCCTTCGTAGCTGTGCATAAAACCATAGGCATTGTAAGAGCTGACAGGGTTAGCTACTTTTTGCAATGAGTAATGGCCTGTCAGCTGTGCAGCCGGATAAAACCCCCAGAGCTCGCCGCCCAGCTGCGGCGTAAGCGAAAAAGACTCATTAAAATAATCTGCCTGGGTTTCGGGTAAAAAAGTCTGTCCTGCAAAGGAAGTGTAAGAAAGATGAAGATCCCGGAAAAGTTTTTTTTCGTGGCCATCCTCGTCTTTTACCCGGTTAAACGCAGCCCCTAGCGTGGCATATTGTAGGCCTGCCCTCGATTGAAAAGATGCCCCCAGGCCAATACCGGCGGTATTCTTTTCATTCTGGTTGATGGTTTTACCGGTAATTGAAAAATTAACAGAAGGGCTGAAGGAAGCCCCTGCCTGTGAATTCAATTGCAAACCGGCACCTGCCGACAGGCCGGCAGTATTGGTACCGCCGTTTACCTGGCTGACCGATAAAAGCGGTGCATTGGCATCCAGGCCGAATGCTACGCCAATACCCCGTTTATTATTATAAAAGATGCCTGCCTGAAGGCCCAGGTTCACCAGGCCTGTATTCAGGCCAAATATTTCTGGCTGAAAGCTGAGATCGATCCCTGCTGTGATGTCGTTGCGCATATGAAAAGTTTTCCCGATTTTATCCGCATCGGCATCATCTCCTCTAAAATCGTCCGGCAAACCACGCAGCTGCCGATCAACCACACCGGGGTTAAGGCTCCAGCCAAACCCTACCCAGCTGGCTTCATCTTCCATACCGCTGCCACTGTGATAAGCTATATTCAGTGGATAGCCCCCTACATCCATTAAAGGCAGGTTATAGGTAAAATCTCCACTGAAGGCATCCACCAGGCCAGCTGTTCCGGCCGGTTCAAATCCTTTCATTTCGGGTTGTGTGGGACCACTGGTGAGCGCATAGGCAGCAACCGGCATACATAGGTTGCTCAAGTATACCAGCAACATAAAGATGGCGATGGCTTTTTTTCTTTGCAGCATTATTTTCATCACAATTATTTTTAATGTATGTTACTCGGCGGCTGTGTCAAATACCGACACAGTAAATCCCATTACTGTATCGGCGATGCATAGCTGCCGTTTTATACGGGCGGCAGGGACGGAAGCTGTTTTGTTGAAGCAAACCATGTATACAAATGCCCCTTCAGCAATATCCGGTACCCGCTCACAGATACTGCAGGCGATGCTGTCCGTTCCCTGTATGCACCAGAAGCTATTCCGGATATCAAAATTTATATATTGCATGATGCCCGGATCTTTAACCGCCGGGTTGATCTTTGACAGCAATCTCACCCGGTAACAATTGCAGGCAGCGCCTTCATCGGCCGGCAACGGTGGTACGCGTGTCCATTCCACCAACCCTGCCATGGTTTCTTCCTGTTGCCGCCATCTAAGACGGCGTTCGCCGGTATGCACCGCTGATTTCCTTTGATTGCAGGCAAACAGCAAACTGAGCCTGAGCCAAAACAACAGCAATGTCTTTAGATTCAATTGCATCTGTCAGAGTGAATTTTGTTTATATATGAATGGGAGGTACAGCACATGATCGCCAATATTAGTTACCCTCAGCAGATAAAACCTTCCGGCATGCAATCCGCCCACATCTTCCAGCGAAATATCAACTTTACTTAAGCCGGTGGGCACCTTCACCGGGGGCAGGTTGCTGATTTCTGTACCAGGATCGGTTATATCTGTAATGGAATAGGCAAGCTTTGTTCTTTCATAAGGGTTAATGATCGAGAAACGAAGCATGCCCGATGCCAGGTAGTAGTTGCCATTGTTGATGACACTTAACTGCCGGTAACTGTCTTTTGCTGAATCTGCTTTCTTATCTGAACAATGCATATTGAATGACCATATTTCTGACCGGCTCAGGTTTAAAGTGCCCTGGGAGGCCGTTACCTGCCACGCATATTTTTTTTCTTCCTGCAAAGACGGCGCCTGCGCCGGATAGGGTAGTACAGCGCCGGGAATATTTTCCTGCTCGAACACCGGTACATTATTCGCAAGGGCGCTGGCAGGTTCCTGCTGATCTTTTATTTCAACTACACTGATGCGATACCGGTAGCTGCTGCTCTGTGGAATAACAGGCTGCCAGTTGAAGACGGGCCTCGTTGTACATAATTCATCGCCATCGAACGGGTGTAACAACCGAAGAGATAACAAGGGTTGTACGGAATAATTAAAACAGTTTTCGAAAACCTGTTCTGTTGTTGCCGGCTTATTTTCAGCTCCCGTAAATTCATAACAGTATACATAGTCATTTTCAGGGAAACGCCCCGTTTGAGCCAGTATGGCTCCCGAAGCACTATTGCCAAACTGTAGCCTGCTTTGAGACGCCAGTGGCTGCAAGGCATTCATACCGGGCCTTATCAAAAGATCAGGCGTTTGTACCAGCAGCACCGTTTTATCAAGCGCATCCCTGACTGCAATTCTTATTCTTCCGTGATAAACAAGCGGCGAGCTATTACGAAGTTGCGCGGTAAACAAACCGTTTACCGACAGCCCGTTTAATGAAGGGTTAAACAATATGGTTACCTGCGCAAGAGCTGTTCCCGTCTGCAAAAGCGCCAGCAGCAGCAACCAACCAAACTTCATCATGAACAGTATCTTTTTCATCCTTGTCTATTTTATGCTGTATTGCAATGTCCAGTTGAACCGGCTGCTGTTCACCATGCTCGGGGCGTATCCGTGAATATTTTTTATAATGTCCGCCTCGAGGCTACAAGCAAACTGATCACTAAGCTGTCCGCTCAGGGATTGTTTAATCCCCGCCTGCCGGCATCCATTTGCCAAAGCACCATAGTTCAGCCCTGATGATGCAGTGATGCTTTTACGGATATTGTACATACAGCCGGCATCTGCCGTAAACCGGTCATTGAAGATCATCGGCTGCGCCATGGTACCCGCGTTATTGTACTGGAGGTGCAGGTAATAGGATATTTGGTTCATTGTGATGGTTTGCAATGAACTGATCAGGATAGAATGACTGTTTGCAGCAAGAGAATCTGCCGGATAATCATTCTTTAAAACAGAAAGGCTAAGCTGTTGCTGATAACCAATTGCCGCAAAACGTCTTTTGATGCTGGCTTCCGCTGTTAAACGGTAACTGCTGCCGCCGGCATATTTTTTATCGCGCTGCCAGCGCAGCCACCAGGCAGGCAGATAACTGACTGAAATATACTGGCCGCTTTTATATCTCCACCTGCCCTGAAAAGAAAATGTATAATTGCGCCAGCGATTATTATCGCTACTGTATGCATATTCCCGGGCATTGCCATGCCATAATAATTGCAGCTTCTGCCGTAGCAGTTTCTTTCGCAGGCCTGCGGCAATTTCTGTTGTGCCAGCGGAAAGAAAGGTATTGCCAGGATTGCTGTATTCCTTGCCAATTCTTGTTCCCTGCAGATCATAATCCAGCTCTTTATCTTTTATTTCGCCGGTCCAGTTGAGGCTACAGGCCATTTGCGCTATAAAACTGTTTCCGCCGGGTAATTTTTTTGACAGGGGGCCAACTGGCGGCAGGCTGTCAGTCAGCCATTGCTCATGGCTGTAATGGTGTGCAGATTTTGATACTTCCACACTGAAATAATGCCCGGTCCCTGTTGCCAGCTGCCGACTGAAAGTGGCTACCACCGACCGTTCAGGTAACCTGGCCCCGCTGATGGTATTACCGGCATTGTAATGCTGTTGGTAAGTGAACAAGGAAAGATGTGAATAACTGCCTGCCAGCGCACCCTTTCCCACGCGGATACCGGCAACCGTGTTATCTGTGGCCAACCCGGAGGTCGTGAACCGGCCGTCTGCAAGATTATTGGGATCTGTTTGCCGGCCGGCCAGTACAGACAGGTAATTACCCTTATTTTCAAATGCTGCGTTGATGCCTGTATTCAGGTAGGCATACACCGACAGCGGGCTAAGGGAAGCAGTGTTCATGCCTGTTTTGAGCTGTTTCATTTGTAGAAAAATTTTTTGTATATCATTTAAATTGAGTTGTTCTTTTGCCATGGCCTTCAGTTTATCGGGATCCTGCAATAAGATTTTCAGGCTATCTGCCTGCGCCCTTAGAGCCGGCAGTTTCTGGTCCCATCCATCGTTGTGTACAGTTTCTTTCAGTTCATTCCATTTTTCCAGCAGAGATTTTACAGCAGGTGCCGATGAAAGAATTTGCAGCAGGGAGTCAGGCCATTCAGCATCCGGCTTACCATCCAGGCCGGCCAGTTGTTGCAGCAACTGTTTACAAAACATTGTATCCTGTATTGCCAGGCCGCTTTTTTTTAACTGCTGCCATTGAACATCCGCCGATGCCAGATTTTTATTCCGGGCAGTACTGTATAATTGTCTTACTGTATCCAACGCGGTTTTTAACCGGGCCAGGGCATCCCGCTTTGCGGCAGCGAGCAGTTCATAGCCCTTCAGCAACTGCTGCTGCACCAGATGCTCCATTATTTTATTGCGCAGGGTATTCAGGTAATCACTATTGCTAAAATCAATGGTGAACCTGGTACGGGAAAAACAAAGGTTTCCCCCGTAATCCTGGTGCAGCAGCTGCCATTGCAGGGGAATGCCTGTTATTGCCAGCCGCATGTTCAGCGTGCTGCTATTGATAATAGCAGGCCCTGCACCAAACAGTGAAGGGGCCGATTGCCCTTCTATGCGCAGGTTATCACCTGCCCAATGCAGCAATGGCTGCTTTACCATAGCGGAAAGCGGTGCGAGTAAATGTCGTATGTCCGTAACCGGTACCAATTGCTGCAGCTCCTGCCCTGCCAATTGCCCGGGCATTTTACCTATACCATCCAGTTCCGATTGGCCGGTAGCCACACCGCTGTTTATGAAATGCTGCAATTGTTGCATCAGCAATTTGTGCAGGCTGTCCGGTTCCGCAGCACCGGAAAAAACCTTAGCGGCGGCGGACTGTGCCATTGATGGCTGGCCAGCATGCTGGAACAAGATCAACAAAAACAACATGCAGACAGCTTTCCGTTTTTTCCATTGTATGTAAAGAAGGCAATTCCTCATCCGGCAGTATGTTTATCAAAGAATGTTTAATGACCAAACTCCTGTAGCTTTTTTAGCTCCATCAGCTCCATTAATCACGCCCTCGCCTATGGCGGCACAGTACAAGTGCGGATCCGGAAATGCCCCATCGCGGCATTGACGGACAGCAGACTTGCTGACGACTGCATAAATAAAATAATATGAAGCTGTAGAAATATTTATGACGATGGCGGGTGGCCATAGCATAAACAGGTGCAGGTTCATAGTTAAGGTTTAGCCGATACAGTTTACATACCTGTAAGAGCAATCAGCAGGTCATTGTTGACATATTGAAATTAGAACCTGCGCAGAAGATGACAAGGAGAAAATCCTCTTGGTTTTTTGATTTTTTACCCGGAAAAATAAGCGGATTTTTTAAAAATGCCGTATGCATTCAAACAGGCATTTGCGAATTAAAATATTTATCAATCCGCTTCCGTTTACTGAAACGGGTATCTGCCTGAAGCTGGATAAAGAAGACCGATGCAACCGGGGAATGGAACCATGGCTGTGACAGCCTCCTGCGTTTGTTATCTTTTGCAGGGGCCGTTACAGGCTTTCGGGAGGATCCTTTCGCGCAGCCGTTCAGTTATGTTCCGGTTCAGCGGCTAGCTGGCTGGCTTCCCATCCCAGCATGGCTTTTTTACGGATGGCACCCCAACGGTACCCGCCGGTTTCGCCCATGCTTTTAATTACGCGGTGACAGGGAATAATATAGCCGACCGGGTTTCTGCCAATGGCGGTACCCACCGCCCTGGATGCCCCTGTTTGCCGGATCTGTTTTGCCAGGCCTCCATAGCTGATCAGTGCCCCTTCGGGGATATGCAACAGGGCCTCCCAGACTTTTAGCTGAAAGGGCGTTCCTTTGAGGTGGAGCTTGATACGGTCTCCATCGCCAGTATGCTGGTCACTAAAAAAATCTATTATTTTTTGCTGGTGCGCATCAACAGCTGCCAGCAGACGGGCATGGGGCCAAATCTGCGCCAAACCGGCTTGCGCCGCCGCCTGGCTGTTTTCCGTAAAATTCAGGTTACAAATACCTTTTTCGGTAGCTGCTACCAGGTATTGCCCGAAACGGCAGCGCTGAATGCTGTATCGAATGGTGAGGTCAGCGCCACCGTTCCGGTATTCGCCGGGTGTCATGCCCTCTATCTGCACAAATAAATCATGCAGCCTGCCCGTGCCGGACAAACCAGCTTCAAAGGCGGCGTCGAACAAAGTATGTTCTTTACCGGCCAGCAATTGCTTGGCATACTCCACTGTCAGGTATTGAAGGAATTTTTTAGGACTGACGCCGGCCCAATCTGTAAAAAGTCGCTGAAAATGGAAAGGACTGGTGTGCACGGCGGCGGCAACGGCTTCCAGGCCGGGTTGCTCTTGCTGGTGAAGGGCTAAAAATTCTATGGCACGGGCGATTTTATCGTAATCGGTACTCATAATTAACTATTTATGCAAAGCTACCCACCCGCCCTATAATATAAAACCCGGAACTTGCTATACTACGTATATACATTCAGACGTTCATTTAACAGAATTTTTGATTGCCAGCCTGGTACTTTAACCCTGTTCTTGCGTCTAATTAGTAAGCATCCTAAAGCGTAAAATATGAAAGCAAATTCTACACAAATGGAAATCATGATTCTCACCGGCACTTCTTTCTCTGCCAGCCAGATTGCTGACAAGAACGAGGAGATTGGTAAACCCGGTCGTACTGAAAAAGAAATGCTTACTGAAGCCTGCTGGAATGGCCTGTTACAGGCCATGCTGCCAGAAATTTGCGAACAAATTCCGGCTGGTAAAAAAATGTATCTCTGGGACATCAAAGAGGCGGAAGCCTTTATCGAGCTTGAACTGGGCGAATTGCAGGAAGACACAGACCGGTATTTTTCCATCAATCCCTATGCTTTTATTCCGGCGCAGCCGCTTTCCTGATATCTATTCAAAATTAAAATCAACAGTCAGGGCTTTGCCCGGATTATCCGGGCAAAGTTGCTGATTTTTAAATTTTTATTTTTTCAACGGGTAAGCCGCAACGCCTTCTTTTGTTATTACTACCGGCTTGATAAATCCCTTTTCATCAAAATACATGTTTTCTATGCAGGTCACCCGCGAATTACCGTCTTTTTCGGTTATTGGTCGCCGGTGGTAAACAATATACCATTTATCCAGGTTCGGAACCTTTATAATTGAATGGTGCCCGGCACCTGTTGCAATGGCGGTATCCTGCTGTAGTATTTTGCCGATGCGGGTAAAGGGGCCAAAGGGAGAATCTGCCATGGCATAGGCAACACTGTAATCGGGGCCTGTCCAGCCTCCTTCCGACCACATAAAATAATATTTGCCATTGCGTATAAACATATAAGGCCCTTCTACATATTTGTCGGGGGTGATTTCCTTAAAGACCGTTCCATCATCAAAAGGAATAAAGCCGGTGAAATCATTTTTCAGGCGGGCAATATTGCAATGGCGCCAACCGCCGTAAATTAAGTAATAACGTCCATCAGTATCGTGAAACACAAACTGGTCGATCGGTTGCGCGCCGTTATAAAATTTATCTACCAGCGGCTTGCCCAGGTAATCTTTGAACGGGCCGCCCGGATGATCGGATACAGCCACGCCGATGCCGCCTTTTTCGGCATCGTTCTGTATATCGTTTGCACCAAAGAACAGGTAATATTTTCCTTCTTTTTGCACGATGGCCGGTGCCCACATGGCCCGCTTCGCCCATGTTACAGCTGCTGTGTCCACCACGGCCGGATGTTTTGTCCAGCTAACCAGGTCGGGCGAAGAAAACGCATCCAGGAATACCTGCTTGTTATAAGGAGCTGAGAAAGTAGGATAGACCCAGTAT
>CAXTMV010000045.1:0-7837 GCA_964245425.1 uncultured Flavihumibacter sp.
GCCTCGCTTTTAGCAACAAATATTATTATATTTTACGGGCGTTGCTGAATCTTCGATTTAGCAACAAATAGTATTTTATTTTACGGGCGTTGCTGAATCTTCGGTTTAGCAACAAATAGTATTTTTTTATAAGCGTTGCTGAACCTTCGGTTTGCGTGAGCTTTATTATAGCTGAATGATGAGTCGGCTGAAACACTTGACAATGCTGAGTTACCTCCGCAAAGCAACACGCAGCATCGAAAGGCTGCTAGCGCCCGGCCGGCCCGAGGCCTATCTATTAAAAGTTCAACTGTACAATAGTGATTAATGTTTTTTCGGATGGAAATAAATATCGAAACCTGCTTTTAGCACGGGTATCAGTGCGCCGTTGCCATCGCGGTAAGGAGATTGAGCGTTGTTCAGGAGGTCGATCATCAGTGCAATGTGCATATTGCTTCTGCCTACCATCCGCTGACCGTAACCGATGCCTACGAGCAGGCTGGCAGCCTTTGTATCAAGCGTTTCAGACTGGTGGGGAGTAGAATTAAAATCAGTTAACGTATAATGAATCCAGTTATATTCGGGCGATACCTGGAAAAATAAAAAAGGCAATGGGTATACACGGGCAAAAGCACCGGCACCGTAATTAAAACTCCGTTGGCGGATATTGTCATTGTAATAATAATCAGGGCGGATGGAAGTGTAGTTCAGGTTCACCAGCGCACCCAGATCCAACCAGCTGGTAAAGGAGTAACCTATTTCCGGTGAGATACCGGCATTAAAACTGTAAGAATCATATCCCAGGCCAATATTACCCCCTATAAAAAGATGTTCTTTTTTGAACCCGTCGTCGTAGGTCTGATCGTCAACATAAGAATTGCGTCCCCGTTGTTCTCTTTCCCCTTCACGGTAATAGCGTTGTGCCGTTGCACCATAACCTGCGCTGAACAGCAGCAATACAATCAATGATTTCTTTAGCATGGTAACGTTTTTAAAACAAGGAAACACCGGCCTGATCCTGGCCGTGGACAAACCTATTAGACACCAAAAGAACGCAATTGTTTAAAAAAAATATATTAATGCCTTGTTAAGGAAAAATTTTCCCGGCATTTAAAATATTATTCGGGTCAAAAACCTTTTTGATCTGCCGCATCAGGTCCAGCTGTTTTTCTCCAAAAACGATGTCCATATAGCTTTTCTGTACCAGGCCGATACCATGTTCTCCGCTGATGGTGCCGCCCAATTTCTTTACCAGTACAAACAATGCCCGCAGGCTTGCCATGATGGCGGGATCGTCCTGGCTATTGGCCGTACCGGTCTTTTTAATGCGAATATGCAGGTTGCCATCGCCGGCATGTCCATAACAGACGGCATGGAAGCCATATTCGGTGCCGAGGGCTTTAACGCCCCGGATCAGGGCCGGCAATGCAGCCCTGGGCACTACCGTATCTTCCTCGATGGTATATCCCTCCAGCTTTACGGCTTCTGCTACGCGGCGGCGCAATTTCCACAAAGCTGCTTTTTGCTGGGCATCGTCAGCAAAAAACAGCTCGCCAGCGCCGTAGTGGGTCAGCAGTTCGCCGATGGCTTCCATGTCAGCCATCAGTACATCCATATTATTGCCATCTACTTCAATGATCAGCTGTGCTTCCGTACCGTCGGTAACCGGTATGGCTGAGCTGCCTACCATCCTGCTGACAATCTGCAGGGCATCTATCTCTACCAGTTCCAGTGCACTGGGTGTAAAACCTGCCTTAAAAATGGCGCTGACGGCTTCGCCTGCTTTTTCAAGCGATGCAAAAGGCGCCAGCATTAGCAGATCATATTTTGGCAGCGGAATCAGCTTCAATACTATTTTGGTAACAATGGCCAGGGTGCCTTCACTGCCCACAACTAGGTGCGTAAGGCTGTAACCGGTTGAGTTCTTTAACACATTGGCACCCGTCCACATGATTTCCCCGGTAGGCAGAACGATTTCCAGGTTCAGCACATAATCACGTACCACGCCGTATTTAACGGCTTTGGGGCCACCGCTGTTTTCAGCAATGTTGCCGCCGATAAAGCAGGAACCGCGGCTGCTGGGATCGGGCGGATAGAACAATCCCTTTTCCTTCACCGCATCCATCAATACTTCTGTTATTACACCGGGTTCTGTTATTACCTGCAGGTTGTCTTCATCAATTTTTAAAATGGTATTCATCCGGTCTGTACTCAGCAATACACCACCCAGGTGCGGCAAGGCGCCGCCGCTTAAACCGGTGCCTGCGCCGCGAGGCGTAACGGGTATGAAATGCTGGTGGCAGATTTTCATGACAGCGCTTATTTCAGCTGCGGTGCGCGGGCGGATGACCACATCGGGCGGATACAGCAGGTTTTCCGTTTCATCGTGGCCGTACAGCTGCAGGGAGGCTTCGTCTACCAATACGTTCCGATCGCCCGCAATGGCCCTGAATTGATCCAGGAAAGCCAATACTTTATTTTCATTTGCCAACGCCATTGCCATGCCCGGAATTTTTTGTAAAATTCGGAATTAAAAGCAGAACAGGAGGTAAAAGTTTTTAGTGAGACGTCAGTCGCCAGTCTTGCGTCATTAGTGGGTAGTCGGTACCTTGAACGGGTATTTTTTCAGTTGATAAAAAACCTGTCTTACACAGGCAAAAAATTCCTCACGCCTCATGCCTCCGGCATAAAATACTATCTTCATGGCTGGCTAAACGGCCTGGTTAAAATAAAACAACAAATGCATGAAAACATTGCTGATAGGGATGGCCATTATCGCGATGGCGTCTGTTTCTTTTGAGCCCCCAGGCATTACCTGGGTGGCCATTGGTGATTCTATTACCTACCTGAATGATCATGTTGATGAAACAGGCAGTCGCGTTACAAAGGGATATATGACAAGGGTGGTGGAGAAGATCCCCCATATAAAATACATCAACCAGGGGCATAACGGCTGGACTTCAGGCGGCATTGCCAAAGCCATTGACAGCCTGGGCCTGGTAAAAGCGGATGTGTATTCTGTTTTCCTGGGCACCAACGACTGGTGGCATGGCAGCCCGGTTGGATCGATGGCAGATTATCAAAACAATACCGGTAATGCAACGGAGTATGGTTCTTTCCGGAACATAATCAATAAAATACATAGCCTGAATAACACGGCGCGGATCATTCTTATTACGCCGATGCAAAGAGCCGATTTTGTTTATATCAATAACATGAAGAACAATGCCTACGGATCTTACAAACCCAAGAACGGGCAATCCCTGTCTGAAGTAGCGGCCGCTATCGATAGCATCGGAAAATATGAACATGCCGAGGTAGTGGACCTGTATAATAAAAAAGGGATGGATATACCTCACCTGGTAAAATACAAGCGTCTAAAAAATCCGGCCACTGGTGTTTACCAAAACTATGCCTATCCGGCCTTCATCAATATCCCTTTTAATCCGGAAACGGATGAATATCCCTATCCGCCGGATGCTATGGATATTACGTACGACGGATTGCATCCGTCCGACAAGGGTAATGCAATGATTGCCGATTTGCTGCTGGAAATTGTAAAAAGTTATTTTTAATGGGTCAGTTATTTTAAAAAAATAGGCCATTTTTATTGCTAACTGAACGCATCACTATGAAAAAAATAATGTTATTTCTTCTGGCGGCGTGCCTCTTTTTTGCAGGCCGAACGCAATCGCCCATTAAGATCAATCCGGGCGCTGTTACCCGGCACGGACCGGAAAAAGGGTCCTTGCTGATCATTGGTGGCAATGTAGGTTCTACCACTGCCATCTGGAATAAATTTACGGAACTGGCCGGCGGCAAAGACAATGCAATAATAGTAGTTATTACCGCGGGTGCGGGCGATTCTGCGGCCTTTGATCAGCGTGATGTGGAAGAAGTAAAAAAACAAACCGGCATAAAAAATGTAACCCTGTTACACGCCGGCAGCCTGGCAGAAGCCAACAGTGAAAAATTCGTTGCCCCGCTGAAACAGGCAACAGGCGTCTATTTTATAGGCGGCCGCCAATGGAGAATTGCGGATGCTTACCTGAACACCCTTACCCACCAGGCTTTTTTTGATCTGCTGAACCGGGGCGGTGTCATTGCCGGCAGTTCTGCCGGCGCTACCATACAGGGATCCTTTTTGTGGAGGGGTGATACTAAGGGTGCCCAGGTATTGATTGGCGATCATACGCAGGGACTGGGTTTCTTAAAAAACGCTGCTATTGATCAGCATTTGCTGAAACGCAACCGGCAGTTCGATATGGTCAACTTCATCAGGCAATCGCCGGCCCTGATTGGCATTGGGCTGGATGAGGCCACCGCCATACTGGTACAGGGAGACAGCCTGCAGGTAATTGGCAAATCTTATGTAGCCATCTATGATTACAATACCATTATCGGCAACAATGAAAAACACATTAACAACAATGAACCGGAAGATTTTACCGTTTCAGCCGGTCCTTTTTTCTTTCTGAGTGAAGGACAGAAATACGATCTGCGCAACCGGAAAGTGATCAGAACAGGCAACAGGCGACCGGCAGAGGAGGCATCACAGTAGAATGGGGCAGACAGGAAAAGTTATAGCCGCATGTGGTCACCCTGCCAGTGGCGGATGGATTGCTTGATGTCTTTTGCGGGCATATTTTCTTTTACTGCTTTTTCCAGCAGGCTGCCAAATTCATCGTCGGCAGCAAAACGAAGGGCCGCAATTTGTGCAAACGACAGATCCTTTTCAACGCCCGCCGAAGTTTTGCCATATAATTCAAAATACCGGAGGCGGAATTCAAGGCGAACGATACGGTTTTGGTTACCCAAAGCATAGTGTTGCCGCAGCATAACCGCCAGGAACAAGATACAAAAAACCAATATGCTGAACAGTATCCATTCCAGCTGGTGCGTACCCCCTTTAAACGCCTGCACGATCCCAGTAATCATCAATACCAGCAATAAGGGAAGCAATATAAAATGATGCGGTGCATAATACCTGGCGTGGTTGCTGTAATTCTGCTTCATAGATGTATTTGGTTTAAAAGACCGGCAAAATAGGCTTAAAACATATACCTGTAATATAATAAATTGATTATTTGCTGTTCAACAATTGTTATATTTAACCATTAAAAAACCAAGCCATGGCAGTTAAAAAGAAGACTGCGGCATCTGTTGCTGCACAACAACATACAGCTTTTGAAAGATTTGGCGGGCAGGTATTGCACCTGAAAGATGAAATCGTATCTGGCACCAGCCAGTTGCTGGAAGCGGCAGGCGAAAAGATCTCAGCCGTTACGGCGGGCATTAAAGAATTGGCCGGCAGCAAAGGGTCTGTCACTAAAAAGGCCCCGTCCAAAGCAAAAAAACTGGTAAAGAAAGCCGTTAAAACAGCTAAGAAACCAGTTGTAAAAGCGGCAAAAAAAGTGGCAAAAAAGACAGCAGTTGGAAAAATAAAAAAAGCGGTGGTGACCAGTAAGAAAAAAGCGGTGCCCAAAAAAGCAGCTGCCAAGAAAAAAGCCGCGCCAAAAAAGAACCTGCGCCGAAAACGATAGCAGTGTCTGCATTGAGCGATGTTGGGATCCTGGAATTTCTTCAGACTGAGTATTCGGAATAGGGTGCAGTCGATCTAATTTAAATCGAAAATAAAGCCTCCATAAATTTTTCCATTCAGGATACCGGACTTTCCTTTTCTTTTATCATTTACCATCCAGCCGTTATCATTTATATAGGCGATCCTGAAATATTTAATCCGGAAGGACGCGGAATAACTCAGTTGTTTAACGGCCATGCCTGCAGAAATAAGCGCATTGTTAAAAGGCACGTAGTTAACCCCGAGGGTTGCATCGTAGAAGCCTTCTTCTGTAAACAACAGATCGGTACCAAAATTAAAGCGCTGCCATTTGTACAGCAATCCCAATCCGGCAGAACGCTGTTTCTGCAGGGGGATATTTTTCTGTCCGGGTACGGGCACGTCTGCATACAATTTTGTACCTGCCAGGTTCATCAGGTTAAACCCTGCCTGGAAAGCACCATTGATTTTATAGGTGGCAGAAATATCAACATCAAAATGCTGTTTGCTGGCACTGCTGTCTGTAAAAGTGCTGGTCTTGCCACCATCGCCGATAAACAACTTGCCAGGTATTTTTATTTGTTGCCACAAAGATTTAATGGTTACCGCAACACTGAGTTTACTGTTAATTTTCATTACGGGGCTGATAAAAGCGGCAAACTCTTTTACGCGTATACTGAGCGAGTCAATGCTTCTCCGGGTTGTATCCTGCAAATTATCCGCGCTCCTGAAAAAAGCGTTCCTGAATTCATCCTGTGCGGTGTACAGCATGCCGCCACCGAGCGAGAAGTTTTGATTGAGCTTGAGGAAACCGGCGGCTTTGGCATTGTTCTTCAGGTTGGTGAGCAGGCTGATATTGGTGGGTTTTCTGCTGCCCGCAATGGCAGAAGGATTGGCGATGGCCGCTTCCGACAGGTCCCTGGAAGGAGAAAAATTGAAACCGGTATTGGCCGACTGGAACATGGAGGAAGCCTGCAGGAACTGTCCGTAATTGATTTTGCCCGGCTGTATTTGTTTCAGCGAAAAATTTCCGGTGGGTGCGCCCGCGGAGGCCACAGCAGCAACACTGTTGATAAAATTGAGAAAGGCGGGCGCGCCGGTAAGGGCCGTAGCCGAAGACACTTTCTCCATATCGAGGGAAGGTTGCTTTACGATGGCGCCCAATAAACTATCGGCCGACCTGGTGGCCAGTTCCGCTTTATCGCAGGGCGCGTTCAGCAACCAGTCTTTGATGGTAACATAGTGCTTGTTGTCTGTACTGTTTGGCCGATCCTGGTCTTCTGAAATAAAAACATGTTTTGCCAGTTCTTTACAGGTGTTGCAATGCGAAAGGGCGTATACGGTAACCGTTTTATCCTGCAATTGCGTTATGGGGATACCCGTGTTGAATTCAAAATAACCGGGTGGCCGGCTGCCGGTGATGGTGGCGCGGGAAGGAACAAAGGCCGGTACGACCACCACGTTCTCGGCGCCTTTGGTAGAATTCGCCCGTTCATTCATACATTTGATGGTTCCCTTTATTATCAGCGGCTGTGCATGCGCGGTATGATGAAATAAAAGTATTGCGCCAAAAATAAATATCTTTTGCATGCTGGTCAGGTTTACTTTTTAGCCGGGTTCAGGAAGATGTCTTCGTTTTTAACCTCGGGCGCATTAATACGCAGTGAAATGGTCTTGTCTTCAAAGTCGGGGTGCGAAGTGGTAATGGTGATTTCATCTCCCAGCGTATATTCTTCCAGGCGGAGATTATAAGTGCCATCGGTAATGGATACGGCATAGTACCTTGTTCCGTCTACATTTATCTCAACGCCTTTGATGGGTATTTCTGCAGCTGTTTTTACCGTACCGGATATAAATATAACTGTAGAAAGCGGCAAAACCAGTTCAAGCGGCTTTGTGTTGTGCAACAGGGTATCATATATTTTGGTGCTGTACCCGGGGCTTGTCACTTCTATTTTCATCGGGCGCCGCGCCATATCTGCGGGGATACCCGTAAAAAGTGCCTGACCCGTGTTGTCTATCGACTGGGTGCGAACATATTCTTTCAGGTAAATCTTTACATTTCCCTGTGTAACCGGGTTCCTTTTATTGTCTGTAATCCGTATGGTGATGATTTTATCGCCGTTGCCTGGTGCCAGTAAAACCCCGCCCATCACCGCCAGCAACACTGCACCGGCAGCCCAGGCGGGATTGAATTTCGTTGTCCTTTTGTGCGTTAATAGCGCGTAGGCATTTACGATGCCAAAAACCAGCGCGGTGGCAGACAGGCTGAATACCGCCAGCATCCCATACAGCCTG